>CAYGCA010000003.1:42526-49034 GCA_964348265.1 uncultured Anaerolineaceae bacterium
CACCTTACATCTGCCGCCATGTCGGCCAAACGCAGGCAGAGCACATGCGGCCAAAGCGGCTTGCCTTTGAGTCAAAGCCACCTTGCCTGGCCTGCAGGCCAAGCGCAATCTGGTTTCATGGGTCCGAGGGATCCGGGCCTCAGCCTGGCTTCCGTGGGGTCTCGAGTGTTCAAGGGGCCCATGCCTCTCCGATCAAGTCCAGCCCCATGTCCGGCGCGCAAGGCCTGTTCAGCAGAATGGTCTCGCTAGTGAACCTCCAAATTGGCAGTCACCATGAGTAGACTGACCGGGTTTTCCACACTGGCCGGTACGCAAGCTTGCGCCTGTCTCTTCCCAAGAATCCGATTAATCCCTCCACAAGGCCGACCTCGGCGGCTCAAGGGGGAGCTGCCCTGCTTAGAACGACCGCTTGATCATCGCCGTAAAGGCGATCCCATCCCGACCGCTCCAGCGTGCGAGCCAACGGAGAATCGGGTTCAAGCAGGACCAATTGGATTCTCCACCGAGCCAGGATCTCACGCCACTCAGCATCCGCCCGCCAGGCCGACAGGTACTCCTCCAGGATCGCGTCGTCGAAGAGATCTGTTCTCCCATCCACGAAACTCCGGTAATCAGGGTAGAGATCCCAAATCACAAAAGCCCCCCAGTTATAGGAGTTGAAGAGCGGTCCAGCGGGCTTTTCCTCTTTTATGAAGTTCACCGCCGCTACCGGCACTCGGCTTCGGACCGCAGCCTCGTTTACATTCCGCGAGAGCGGTGCTGAAACCTTTGCCAAGGCAGCGAGCACAACCCGCGCGACCAGGACGAGATTCAGCCCCTTTGTTATCCGCTCCGGCAGCTGCGAATCCCCGCCAACCCTGTCGAGGATCGGCTCAAGCGCACTTAGTCCATGTCGCGATAGAGGCACGGAAGCTACCAGCGCAAAGAGGGCAATATTCCTCCCGGCCAGGAGGCTCATGTAGGCAAACCCGGCGATGAGCATTAGTTCGATTGCCCGTGTCCGCCGGCGGGAGAGCGCCAGCGAGATCATCGCGAGCAGCAGCATCCAGAGGAAAGGCTGGGCCTCCAACTGGTGGAAGTCGGGCGACTGCCACTCCTGAATGTACCGCTGCAGCACCTGGATGGAAACCGTCTTGAAAGGATAGAGCAGCATCACCGGACCGTGAGGGTTGACCGAGATTGCTGCCACCCCGGCAAGGCTTGCGGCAAGCAGCGATAGAACTAACTGGCGGACCCGAGCCCTCTGCTGCCTGATCGAGGCCATGCGAAGGGCGACCGAGAGCGCCATCTCCAGCAGCTCACTCGCCAAATAGGCTCCAATGAGCACAAAACCGATCGCAAATCCACCATGCAAATTGGCCCACAGGGCCATGATGACCGGAAAGAACCAGAGCAGGCGGCGCTCCCCGCGCCTGGCCCTCTCGAGGATCCAGATCGTTGCCCCTGTGAGGGCAAACGAGAGGATCTGCGGCCTCGCCGACCAGTAAACCCCGGAGGCTGTGGCCGCCAGCAGCATCACAAACGCGCGTAGCAACGGAGGGCCCTCCAGCAATGGCCAGACGAACGCAAAGGCCAACAACACCATGACGGCCGTAAGCAGATTCAGTCCGGGCAGGCCAAAGGCCTGGTAGGTGCCGAAGAAAACCAGCTGTGCTAGCCAGCCAGGGTAGACCCAAGGTTCACCGAAGCGGGTCAAGGAGAAAGGATCGGACCTTAGCAGCTGGCCCTGTTCGATCATCCAGGCTCCAGCCCGCAGATGCCACCATGTGTCGTTGGCGACTGAGACCCGAAGGGCCATGGCAAAAACGGAGACAAACGTCACGGTCATGACGAGACTTCGGAAACTCACCGCCTGACCTCCCACGGGATCAGACCGAGATCGGAGGGCGCCAGGTGGTCCGGCAATCCATAGAAGATGTGATAATCGCCGATCCATGTATCTTGATAAGCCAGGTGATGGCTTCGAAACGCCTGCTCAAGCGCCTCATCCAACGCCGGGTGATTGGTCGTGATGTAGGCGACCCTCGAACTTTCCGCCACCACACCCTCATAGGGTTGGTAGCGATTGTCCCTGGGCGTGTAGCGGAAATCCGGATGGTAGGGAAGCATGGGGAGGAAGATCAATTCCTCCTGCGAAAGGAAGGCCAGTGGATAGGCCACCCAATAGTTGCTGTAACCACTCGAAATGCCCTGCTCCAGGAGGAAGTGGATAAGCTCCTGGTCATAGGTGTGATCGATCCAGGTGATGGCGTCGAATTGCGTGGTCAGACCAGGCGGATTTCGACGAGCAGCCTGCAGCGTGCCCGACAGATTGAACACGAGGACGCCTATGAGCAGGGAGTAGGCAATGAGAGGTCGATCACGCCTTCTGAGCATTCCAAGGAAGGCCGATCCGAAGATCGCCAAAGGGGTCGCCAACGGAACCAAATAGCGACCGGACGGATCGGATCCGAAGGGGCTCAGCACAAATCCGGCCAGCAGAGCCACACAGACGCCGAGTAGCAGGAAGTGACCCGCTTTGGCCTCGACCCTCCTGGGAGGGGAACGCAGGGCATGCCAGGCGCTGGCCACCCAGAAGGCGAAAGCGATTGGCAGAAGGGGAACCGCCAGCCAGCGAATCTCCCACGGCGGGCGGAGGCCCAAACTCACGCTGCCTCCAAAAATGACCAGACTGACCAAGCGCACAGCGATCCCGGATAGGCCAGCCTCGGGCGAGGCGCCGGCGATAGCGGAACCCAAAAGTTCCTCCATCAACGTCACCCAGCGGTTTTCCAGAGCCCAGAACACCAAGGGGAGGGCTCCCACCAGGAAGCTGCCTGCCAGGGCGAGCAATCTCGGCAAGGCCCTTGGCCAGCCGAGGGTGGTGTGCAGCTTCCAAAGAATTAGCAAAGCAGACGGGATTGTGAAGACGAGGCTGAGCCCAAACGCCCAGAACCCGAGGCCCGCAAGCGCCGCCCAGGCTAGAAGGGGCCACCACCGAGTCGGAGAGCGATAGACATACAGACACAGAAGAAGTGCGAGATTGCCGATGAGCAGCGCCTCGCCATAGCCGCCCAGCGAAACGGTGGTGTAAAGGGTAACGTTCACTACTGGTATCGCCATCATCAGCCCTGCGACGGCTGCACTCCAGTCTGAGGCGAGAATCCGGCGAGCCAAGCACATTGTCGTGAGGATCGTACCCAGGTAAAGCAAGGCCTGGATGAAGCGGATCACCCATACTTTCTTTCCCAGCAGCGCGAATCCAATTGCCACCAGGGTCGCATCCAGACTCCCCATATAAGCCTGGCCGTAAAAGAAGGTCGGCCAACGGCCCTCCAGGATGTGATTCGCCATGAGTCCGACAATAGCTTCGTCAGCATTAAAGGGAAAGGCCCCTGCAAGGAGCAATCCGAGCTTCAACGAAACAGCGACTCCAAGAATGGCTGGAGCGACCAGCTGAGTGCGCTTTGCGGATGTAGCAAACTTTCGGATCAGGTTCGGCGTCTGTATAATCTCCGCGTGGCTTTGGTTAGGCGGTTTCACCTTTCCTGGTTCATCTACTTGCTTGCCATTGGGGCCCGCTTGCTGCCTGGCCCACGAACGATCGACGATGCTTACATCACCTTTCGCTACGCCCGAAACCTCCTGTCCGGGATGGGAATGGTCTACAATCCCGGCGAGCGAGTCCTTGGAACAACGACGCCCCTCTACACCTTTTTCATGGCCGGCCTGGGCCGCCTGGCGGGAGGGAGCCAGGCCGCTTTTCCCCATCTCTCGTACCTTTTGAATGCTGGGCTTGCCGGACTCACGATCTGGCTGCTCATCAGACTTGGAGAGCAGCTTGGTTTCCGGCGGGCCGGGCTGGCAACGGCGTTCATATGGGCCATTGGCCCAATGTCCGTCACCTTCGATATCGGAGGCATGGAGACAGGTTTCATCGTCCTGCTAATGACGGCCACATTTTACTTTGCTTTGAGAGATCGTACCTGGCCGGCGGCTGTGCTGGGGGCGCTCAGTCTCCTGACCCGTCCCGATGCCTTGCTCTTCATAGGCCTGCTTGGCCTAGAGCGATTGCGGCGAGCTTTCGGCCCACGCCAGATGAACCCCCACCGACTCCCAATTAGGCTCTCGGAAATCCTGGCCTTCGGCCTACCCATCGTTGCCTGGACCATACTGAGCAGCGCCTATTTTGGCAGCCCATTGCCCCACTCGATGACTGCCAAGGTCGCCGCATACCGCCTGCCGGCTGAGGCAGGCCTCGTCCGGCTGCTGCAGCATTACGCGACGCCCTTCCTCGGCCATCTGACCTTTGGGACGGCCTGGATCGGGGTCGGGCTGTTGCTCCACCCGACCCTCTTCGGGCTCGGCGCGCTGATGTGCGTACGTGAGAAACCCTCTAGGTGGCCCTTCTTTGTCTACCCATGGTTCTATTTGGCAGCCTTCGCCATTGCCAATCCGCTGATATTCCGATGGTATCTAACGCCGCCCCTCCCAGCCTATTTCCTTGGCATCTTCCTGGGCGCAGAAAGGATCGCCCGCGACCTGAGAATCCGATGGCTGCCCCTCGTTCTCGCCCTCTCAGCCTCTCTCCTCACGCTAAGAGGCTGGACACTGGTACCTGACCACGGTCCAGCGCTTCCGGCCCCGAGGATGGCTTTCATAGAACTGGAGCTCATGTACGAAGAAATCGGGCTGGAGATGCGGGAAACGATCGGTCAGGGCGCTGTCCTCGCAGCTGGCGACATCGGAGCCCTTGGCTACTATTCTGGCGCAAGAATGTTGGATACCGTAGGCCTCATAACTCCCGCTTCGCTGCCTTTCTACCCCATAGAGGCCTCCGCCTACGCGATCAACTACGCCATTCCCACAGACCTCGTGCTGGAACTCGAACCTGATTTCCTAGTCATTTTGGAGGCCTACGGCCGGCTCACCCTACTCGCGGATCCAGCCTTTCAAGCGCGGTATTCCCAGATCGGCATGCTGCCAACCGAGATTTATGGCAGCCGCGGACTGCTGATCTTTGAGCGAATGGGCCGACCATGAAGTTATCCTGGTCCGGCCACTTGCCGTTTCTCATATTTACGATTCTGGTGTCGATTTATCACCTATGGGGTATCGACAAGGTCCCTTTTCACCCCGATGAATCCTCGGTGATCTACCAAAGCCAGGACCTGGAGCTGCTTTTCTCAGCGCCTCGATCCCTGGCCTGGGACAAGGTATCCGAGAGCGATCCCTCCCAGACCTATCGAGCCTTGAACCCACCTTTGCCGAAGTACGTGATTGGGCTCGGACGACGTCTTGCTGGATTCGGGATTGCAAGCATCGTGGCAGATTGGGACTGGTCACTGGATTGGGATCAAAACCTTGCCGCTGGGGCATTTCCCCCGCCCAGGATGCTTAGGGGCGCACGCCTTGCGAGCACACTCATGCTGCCCCTAAGCATGGTCTTTCTATATGCGGCCGGGAATCGTCTTGGGGGCAGGCCGGCCGGACTGGCGGCCGCCTTCCTGTTCGGGACTCACAGCCTCATCCTGCTTCATGGCCGGCGAGCGATGTCCGAAGGCACCCTGGCGTTTGGCGTCTCCTTTGCATTCTGGGCCTCTCTGCACGCGGATCGAAGAGCTTGGCTGGCCGGGCTGGCGAGCGCCTTGGCCTTGAGCGCAAAGTACTCGACGGCTCCCCTGCTGATGGTTGGCGCGCTCGGCGGCCTTTGGTTTCCACCTCAAAGCCGACCTGCTTCTTGGATGCGCTGGAGGAATCTCGCCCTGTATCTAATCGTTCTAATAGCGGTAGTTTTTGCACTGCACCCGTTCCTGTGGTCGAGTCCGATTCAGGCCGGCCTCCGAATGATTGAAGCGCGCAGGATATTGCTTTCAAGTCAAGTCCTAGAACTGGGCGCGCTCATGCCAGGCCAAATCATGGACTCGGCGGGCGAGCGAGTCGCGGGTCTCTTGATCCATCTCTTCATCACCCCACCTCAGTTCGCCGAAGTCGGTAACTACCTGGCTCAGACAAGGGCTTCTCATCTAGCCTATCTGGGGGTACCTGGACACTCGTTGTTCCGCGGGCTAGGGGGAGGGGGACTCATGATTGGACTCACGATCTTGGGGATCCTGGGCGCCGGCAGGGCCGTTCTGAAAGGCGACATTCAGAGGCGACGCTCTCTTGGCCTCCTGGCGTCCGCAACCTTGCTTGAAACCGCCGGCCTCCTTGCTGCAGTACCCCTGCCCTTTCAGCGGTTCTATCTTCCCCTGGTCCCGCTTGTGTGCCTATGGGCTGCGGCCGCGATCGGCCACCTTCCTCTTGAGGTAGGGAAGAGACTGCGCCAGGCGGAGAGACGGATCACTCTTGCCGAATGGACCCGAAGATAGGACCTCCAGGCAAGCGGTGAGGTGTCCATGGGCAGGCCAAGGGTCGGCTGCATAAGGCCTGACTGAGCTGATCATTCGGATCGCCTGCCGCTCAGGCTTGTGCCGACCACGTGTCCGTGGGAGCTTCGCAGGCGCCCAAGTCCCAGGAAAGGGAGCCT
>CAYGCA010000003.1:49087-54783 GCA_964348265.1 uncultured Anaerolineaceae bacterium
CATAGCCAACCAGGCATGAGGGTTCGATCTGGAGGTCAAGGCTTCCAGGACAGATCCCAGAGTCTGGACCTGTGCGAGGGGCAACCTTGAATAGCTGATTATGTGGAACGGACACCGGCTTGCCCCAGGAGAACCGGCATGGGCAGCGCGAGGCGATCAGGGCATCGGCGTTTCCGTCGGCGGAGGTGATAGTCCTTGCTCGGGAGTCGGACTGGGCAGAGCGAAGGGGATCTGCTCCAGCAATCCCAAAACCTCGTCGAGGCTGAAGCTGTTCATACGTTTGGATCTCCGGGAAGACGAACGTAGATGGCCTCACCGGTCGGCGCGTCTCGCCCGACCTCCATGGTGCGCTGCCCTCCGGTCGCCCAGAACACGGTAATGGTCGCTCTGGGCTCAAGCAGCTCGAAAACTGCCAAGTCGCCGGGATCGGTGACGACGCTTATCGGACTGGGCGCCTCAAGCCAACTAACCGCCCTTTCCATTCGGGCCACGTCGGCCGGTCCCGGTTCCGGTCTCAGGAGAACCCAAAGATCTTCCGCATCCCTTCTGGCCTCGACAACCGCGCCTTCTTTCCGATCAACGATCCTCACTCGCAGAATCTCGCTCTCGGGCCAGAGTGCTTCAGGGGCGGGCGTCAAGTCGAATGATGGTTCAGCCTCGCCAGGTCTGAACTCTGTCCACCAAATGGAAAAGGCCAAGAAGGTAACGAAGACGCCCAGCAGGATCCAGGTCCCGCGCCGGATCATGCGTGGCTACCTTATGGCTGACGACGTCGGCGCCACCAGACACTAAGCCCGAGGGCCACCGCGCCGCCGGGGATCAGGATCATCGTCAGCAGGAAGATCAAGCCGAGGGTCTGAACGGAGGGAGGCGTGACGAACCGCGGCGTATTCTGCTTCGGAGTGATATCGATCAGATTCTCCTCTCCGGTTGCCCAATCAACGCTGTTGACCATCAAGTCGCCATTACCCCCTTGAAAGAAATCGGCGTTGGCCGTGAAGTCTGAGTCCCCAAAGACGACCAGACGCGCCCCCGAATCCTGATTCTCTATGGCGGCCGCCATTACCATTGGCCCTGGAACATCCTCTTCCTCCGTGAACTCGAGTGACTCCTGGCTAGCCAAGCCTTCTAGGTCGGTTTCTCCCCACGAATTCTCACTCGTGCTGACCAGAGCCGCTTGGGTCACCACCGAATCCTCCTGGGCTGCAAGCTGAAGGCTCCGAGCGGTCGGAAAGAGCGTGGCCAGATTACCAAGGCGAGCCGTGATTGGATGGTCTCCATACTGAAAGGAGATTCCCACTAGAGGCAGGATTGAGTTCAAGTCAACGATCATATCATCCCGGACCAGCACGTCCCACTCGTCCTGCAGATAGCTCAGGAGTCGATCAGAATCAGGCCGGACATCGGTCAAGGGGCTGGGATCCAGGAGAACAACCAACGCCCCACCCGATGATTGGAACTCGCCCAGCAGCGCAACCTCCTCCTCAGTAACCCCAACGTTAGGTCCAGCGATGATCACAGCCAGGGTTTCCTCTGGGATCCGGCCCTCTGCTAGCAGATTCAGCGTATGCGGATCGTAGCTTTTGGCTTCCAAGGCTCGCTTCAAACTCCGATAGCCTGGATCGTCGACGGCATCAGAATCCCTCTCGCCGTGACCAGTAAGGAAGGCCAACTTTCGCACTCCTGGATTTGTGACGCGGATGATAGCCGAGGTTATCTGCTGCTCGGTGGAAACCGACACAACTTCAGAGGATCCTGAGGCAATGACTACGAGGGATCGATCACGCGTGACACCGTACTGGTCAGCAGGAATAGGATCCTGCAACGGGTCCACGAATTCGTAGGAGAGCTTTCCCTGGCTGTTGAATTTGTATTCATCCAACAAAGGACGAATCGCATCTTTTGAATTCTGGGCATCCGGCGTGAAGAAGCCCATGATCAGGACCTCTTGGTCGAGCTGTTCCAGTGCTCTGATGGATTCCGGCGCCAGGCTGTAGGTTTGATCTTCCGTCAGATCAAGCCGCTCAGGGTTCTGGACCGCCAGGTAGTTGGCTACAATCACGATCCCGGCAAAGGCCACACTTAGAAGCAGCGAGTTGCTGCCAAAGCGCGCCTGGCGACCTCTGAGTGCCGCTCGCACTCGATCCGGATCAAGCAGAATCCCGGCCGCCAGACCTACCACGGCCACGCCCAGACCCACCTGGAGATAGATGTCAAACCTGCGATTGACAAGGGCCCAAGTGCCGCTGGCGAGGAGGGCTGCCAGGGCGATCAAGTAGGCAAAGGGCGCGAGTCGCCGCAGAAGTTGCTTGCTGACCCTCACCGCCAGCGCCTCGTCTCCACAACTCGGGCGCCCAGGAACAGACTGAGGGCCGTGAGGCTCACAAAATAGACCGTATCGGTCAGATCAAGGACTCCACGATGGAAATTGTCGTAGTAGTGATCCAGCAGGTTGATGTAATCCGCCACTTGGCCAAAAACGCCGCCGCCCCCCAGACTCCGAATGACCCACAGACCCAAGAGAACCGCCAGTGTGACAAGGAACGCCACAACCGGGCTGTCAAAGCTTGCCGAAATCAGAACACCGATCCCAAGAATGGTGGCAACAAACAAGATCAGCCCGGCGTACGCAGAGATGAGCACCCCCTGGTCGATGCCCGGGGACGTCATTCTGTGCAGCATGAGCGGGTAGACCCAGGTAACGGCGAGCACCACCAACATGAATCCGAAAGAGCCCAGCCACTTGCCCACCACCAATTCCCAATCTCGTACCGGAGCCGTAAGCATTAGCTCCAGGGTGCCCATCCGATGTTCATCGGCTAACAGCCTCATGGTAAGTGCGGGCGTGGCAATCGTGAGCATGAAGATCATCGGAGGGATGAGCAGCGTCCCGTCGGGACTGATCTGGCCACCTCGCATCCCAAAGCTGAAGTTCAGCAGGAAGAGGAAGCCCAGGATGAGGTACAACATCGCGCCAAAAGCATAGGCTAGCGGTGAAGCGAAGTACTGGCGAAACTCACGTTCGGCGATGATTAATGTGATGCGCATTGACTACCCCTCGATGCCGCCTGCCAGATCTTCTTCCTCGCGAGTAAGCTGGAGAAAGATTTGCTCCAGGCTCAGGTCAACTGGCCGCAGTTCGAACAGTTCGTATCCGCCTTCGACGATCTTGCGGGCGACAATCGGTCCAATATCCTGACCCGGAGCGCTGGCCAGGACCACCTCGCCTTCTTTCGCTCCTATCTGCACGTTGGCGACCTCGTCTAGTCCCTCCAGCAACCCGATCAATCCCGACGCCTCTGATCCGACTCTAACCAGCAGCCTTTCGCCGCCTGCCAGTTCGGCCTGGAGATTCTCAGGCGTGTCCTCAGCGATGATTTTGCCTTTGTTGATGATCAGTACCCGGTCGCACAATTGCTGCGCTTCAGACAGGATATGAGTCGAAAGCAGCACCGTTCGATCCTGACCAAGAGCCTGGATCAAGTTGCGAACCTCGATGATCTGAGCCGGGTCTAGTCCGAGGGTGGGTTCATCCAGGATAAGGACTTCAGGCTCGTGCAGGAGAGCCTGGGCAATGCCGACCCGTTGCCGCCAACCCTTCGATAGATGCCCAATATAGCTGTCAGCCCGTTCTGTCAGGTGCACATCCACCATTACCTGCTCCACTCGATCCTCAAGCTCCTCAACCTTGTGGAGTGAGCCCATGTAGTGGAGGTATTCCCGGGCCTTCATGTCATTGTAGAGCGGTACGGTCTCTGGAAGATAGCCCACCCGCCGCCTTACTTCAAGCGATTCCTCAACGATGTCGAAGCCCGCCACACGCGCCTGACCCGATGTGGGCGGCATGTAGCCGGCTAGGATACGCATAGCAGTCGTTTTGCCGGCTCCGTTCGGCCCCAAGAATCCCAGAATCTCGCCTTGTTCGGCGCTGAAATCCAGGTCCTGGATGGCCACGTTGGTGCCATAGACTTTCGTCAGTCTCTCAACCTCGATCATGCGGGCTCTGCATCTCCTGCGCTCCCTTTGGCAGGTAAACGTACAAAAAGCACATCACCCGATGTCCCAAACGGCATGTGCTCTGCAAAGGTGAGCGTACTTGGGTCCCTAGAACCCCGTCAACTATACAGAACAACCGGAGGTCAAGTCAAGACCATCCGCAGAATCTCATCCAAGTCTTAATAAATCTTAAGGTTTCGACCTCGCGTCTTGACAGCCCCTGTTACAGCCAGTACAATCGCCCCGCTCCCCTTTCATCCAATTCATGAGGAGGCATATATTTCGATGTTCTCGATGGAGGGTATTACATCCTTTGAAACGATTGCGATTCTCAGTGTGTTATTTGTGGCCATACTCGGTCTGGTCTACGCCTACATCCTTCGTTCCCAGATTCTCAGGGAAGACATGGGTACCCCTGAAATGCTGTCGGTCTGGAACTCTATTCGGGAAGGAGCCGATACTTATCTTTCACGGCAGCTTAGGTCAGTCCTCCCGATGATCGTCATTCTCACGGGGGCCCTGTTCCTCTCAGTCTACATTGTGCCGCCCACGCCGGAAGCGCTTGAGCGCTTCAGAGGCCTGAATGAGAACCTCGTTCGACTGATTGTTGGGCTAGGCCGCGCTTTCGGCTTTGTTATGGGTGCCCTTTTCAGCCTGACCGTCGGCCAGATCGGAATGCGCATGGCTGTCCAGGGTAACGTTCGCGTCGCCTCTGCGGCCAGGTATTCATTTGGTGAAGCGCTGCGAATCGCCTACCGGGCCGGTACGATCACTGGCATGCTGACCGACGGCTTGGGCCTGTTCGGGGGCACAATCCTGTTCATCATTTTTGGGATCGCAGCGCCCGACGCTCTACTTGGATTTGGATTTGGCGGGACACTTCTGGCGCTGTTCATGCGTGTCGGTGGCGGCATCTATACGAAGGCAGCCGACGTAGGCGCCGATCTCGTGGGAAAAGTCGAGGCTGGCATTCCAGAGGACGACCCACGCAACCCGGCCGTGGTTGCGGATTTGGTTGGAGACAACGTGGGCGACTGCGCCGGTATGGCCGCTGACATTTTCGAATCGTACGAGGTGACCATCGTCTCCGGCCTCATCCTTGGATTGGCTTTGTGGCACATCACTGGTGACCTGCAGTGGATCATCTTCCCTCTGCTTGTGCGCGGCATCGGCGTGCTGTCCTCGATCTTTGGCACATACGCCGTGCGGAGTGGGCCTGGGAAAAGCGGCGACGCCATGAGGGCAATCTTCACCGGCTACCTCTCCTCAGCTGCAATATCTGTGGTCTTGTTCGGCCTGACGGCCTATTTCTACATGGGCAATGAAATCCCCGGCGGCTGGTTTCGGCCATTCATGGCAGCCACGGTCGGCGTTCTGCTGGCAATCTCCATCGACCGCCTCACGGAGTACTTCACCGGCAGCCACAATCCTCCTGTCCAAGAGATCAGGAAATCAACCAACACCGGCCCGGCGACGACGATCCTCTCGGGGATCGCTGTGGGTTATGAATCCAGCGTGTGGGCCATCTTGGTTATCGCCTTCACCATCCTAGCCTCCGTCCTGCTCTTTGGAACTGTACCGGGGATCGACACCACCCAGCAGGTCACGTTCATCCTCTACGGCGTCGCCATGACCGGCATCGGAATGCTGACCCTCACGGGAAACAATGTTGCCATGGACTCGTACGGCCCTATTGCAGA
>CAYGCA010000003.1:54834-61757 GCA_964348265.1 uncultured Anaerolineaceae bacterium
TGGACGCTGTCGGCAACACCACCAAAGCGATCACCAAGGGTGTGGCAATTGGATCGGCCGTGATCGCGGCTGTCGCCCTGTTTGGCTCCTTCCTCGTGGACGTGAGCCGGGCTCAGTCGGTTCTAGGAGTACCGGTAGCTGAGCAGATCCAGTCCATCGGGATTCGGGTGGACCTGCCGCAGGTTTTCGTTGGGATGCTGATTGGCGGCGCCCTTCCGTGGCTCTTCTCTTCGTTCGCAATCAACGCTGTTAGCCGAGCTGCGGCTCTGATCGTGGAAGAGGTCCGTCGCCAGTTCAGATCCGGCGTGCTCGAGGGCAAGGTGGCGCCGGATTATCGGCAAGCCGTGGCCATCTCGACTACGGCAGCCCAGAAAGAGTTGATTTCCCTAGCGCTTATCGGGGTCGTCACGCCGATCGTCGTCGGACTCACACTTCGAATCGAGGCGCTCGGAGGATTCCTTGCCGGCGCGATCATCTCCGGGCAGCTGCTGGCTGTCTTCATGAACAACGCTGGCGGGGCCTGGGACAACGCCAAGAAGACCATCGAAGATGAGGCGTCGGACATCTACAACAACAGGGGGAAAGGTTCCGAGCGCCACAAAGCAGGCATCGTCGGTGACACGGTTGGGGACCCCATGAAGGATACCGCCGGCCCTGCGTTGAATCCAATGATCAAAGTGGTCAACTTGGTCTCTGTAATCATCGCTCCCATCGTGGTGCAATACGCCAACTTGGGGATTGTTGGCTGGGGCATCGTGCTGCTGCTGCTTTCCGTCCTCGGCTGGGCCATTTGGCAGAGCAAGCGGCCAGCCCCGGAAGTGCAAGTTGAAGCCGTGGCGGAAATAGCAGCCGATTAACACGATCCAGAGCACGCAGAAGAGCGAGTCGCCCCGGGTCTACTCTTCCCGAGCGGCAACAACGCTTCAGGGGGACAGGTTCGGGAAGCAGCCCCGATAGATGTGTGGAATCCCATGCCCCTGTTGCGGGGGCATCGTCGAAGCTTTGGTACGGCCAGCTTGGGTCTGGCCGAACCGCATCGATCCCTTGTCAGCTACTCTTTGCGCAACCACACGCCTCCTCCTCATCCTCCTTAAGAAGCTCCCCCATGCCTTTCAACCGCCTCGCCGTCGAGAGAATCCGGTGCAGGACCCCTCTAGTCAATCAGGCGAAAGCGGGTCCGGGATGTGCTGAGGCCGTCAAGCAAGACAGAACGCACCCTTGGCTCTCACGCCTTGCGAACGATCGGCTGGCTCATCCCAAGGGGAGACATTTCTGACCATGCTGGACCTGCCTTTGGTGCCACTCCAAGACGCGGCCTGGCAACCTGGAGATCTGGGCCGAGGCGGCGAATTCCGCCTATGCCGCTCACAAGGTAGTTGGGCACATGCGCGGATCTCCAGCCGGTTTCGATTCCTCTCCATTCGCAGGACGGAGTGATCTGTCAATCAAATGGAAATCATCGCCTCCTGAGTAAGAATTGAGTTGCTGGGCTTGAGGGCCCAGCTGGCGCGGCATGCAGGCTTGAGCCGAAAGGCTGCAACCGATCGTGACGAGGAACATGAATCCAGCCCAAGAACCAGCACCAGGCGACAAAATCGCCTATACCGTCGTTGGCTCACCTGCCCATTCCCTGGAAGGGCACCCTGAGAACGCGTCTCGCTTTCGGTATTTCGAGCGGATTGAGAACCTGCCCTTTAGGCATCGGCTCATCCAGCCATCTAAGGAGAGCAGCCTGGGAGATCTGTTGGAGGGAGTTCACAGCCCCGCGTTTCTATCCCGGCTGCGGCAGCTGGCTTCCGACCGCCTCACCTTCCTGGATCACGGAGACACTTACGCTCTCCGGCATTCTTACGAAGCCGCACTCAGCGCGGCGGCCTCCGCCGTCCAGGTTGTGGAATCCGTTGCAGCTGGGCAGGCCGGCTCAGGCTTCGCGCTTGTGCGCCCCCCGGGGCATCATGCTTCCAGGCATCGAGCGATGGGCTTTTGCCTGCTCAACAATATCGCTCTGGCCGCCCGCCGCGCCCAGGCACTGAGTTATCAGAAGGTCATGATCGTGGACTTCGACGTGCATCACGGGAACGGGACTCAGTCGATCTTTGAATCAGATCCCGATGTCACCTATGTATCAATGCATCAGTACGGCATCTATCCCGGGACCGGCCATCTGCATGAGAAAGGGCTAGGAGCAGGTGAAGGATCCATAGTGAACCTGCCCCTGCCCGCGTTGGCGGGCGACGGGGCACTCGCAGCCGCGTGCAGCCGAGTTATCGATCCTCTCGCAGCCCGTACCTCTCCGGACCTGATGCTCGTGTCTGCTGGATTTGACGGCCACTGGAGAGATCCCTTGGCGAGCCTCCAGTTCACAGTTGCTGGCTTCTATCACTTGGCCGCAAACCTCGTATCGATCGTCGACCGGGAGTGTGGAGGCCGGATTGTGTTCGTTCTCGAGGGAGGCTACGATCCAGAGGCCCTAATTGCTTCGATTCTTGGGGTTTTTCACGCACTTGCCGGGCTCTCCCTCCCCGAAGATCCACTTGGCCCGGCGCCCAGACCGGAAAGCGAGGCCTCTGGCGCCATCGAGCGAGCTGCAGCCATTCACGGGCTTTAGGCTGCCCTCGCCTCCGAGCCTGCCAGCCTAGATAGCAGACAATGAGGGCCATGAAATCCTTGTCAACAGTTTGAGCTGCGGTCGGTGGTGCATTCGGAGGGAGGCTCGCTGCCGAACGAGCTCTCTTCCAGGGAAGACCCTGCACCATGAACCATGCGGCTCCGCGTCCCGCTGAAATCCCCCAGAAGGTGATCCTGAGGATGGACCGGAGGCCAAGAGGGGAACGCGCGACCCATGCCATTCGGTCTGGCGACAGCCCCCACCGCTTGCGCAAACTCGACATCTGCGGCATACTTTACTACATGGCCGAAACTGCACTGCGAGAGTACCTGATCGAAATCGATCGCCTGATCGAGCGCAATCAGCTCGATGAGGCGATCGCCCACAGCCGTTACATCCTGCAAATCTATCCGAAGAATCTCAAGACATACCGTCTCCTTGGCAAGGCCTACCTGGAAGCCAAACGCTTTGGCGATGCCGCTGACATCTTCCAGAGAGTGCTTTCGGCGGCGCCTGATGACTTCATTTCCCATATCGGCATGTCGATCGTGCGTGAGGATGAAGGGAACCTGGACGCGGCGATTTGGCATATGGAACGAGGCTTCGAAACCAATCCAGCCAATCCTGCTATTCAGCAGGAACTGCGACGGTTGATCGGCAGACGAGACGGGGTAGAGCCAAATAAGGTGCACCTTACACGCGGCGCCCTAGCTCGCATGTACGCACAAGGTGAGCTGTATACCCAGGCAATCGCCGAGGTACGCAGCGCGCTGCAAGAAGAATCTGATCGCCCGGACCTGGAGGTCCTGCTGGCAGAAATGTACTGGCGCACAGACCAGAGGGTGGAGGCGGCTGAGATCAGCAGCCGTGTCCTCGAGAAGCTTCCCTTCTGCCTCGAGGCAAATCGCATTATGGCCGCCGCCCTCCAAACACAAGGAAAGGTGGATGAGGCGGCCACGTACCATCGCCGGCTCGCATCGCTTAATCCATATGCGGCTTATGTTGAATCGGCGATCACAGATCCGGAAATGATCGATCCAAGCTCCATCCAGATCGACAAGCTGGATTGGACCCCCGGTCAACCACTTCCGGCCGCTGAACCTGGACAACCAGACTGGGCAGCCTCCCTTGGCATTGAGCTAGATACCGAAGAAGAAGGCCTCGAACCACTGGCAAGCGAGGTTCCGGATTGGCTCAAGTCCGAGCCGGACGTCACCCCCGAAGCGGCCCCTTCCGAAGACCTCGAGGTTGAGGCTTCGCCAGCGCCTCCCGAGCCAACGGCCATGGAGCGGGGCGAAATCCCGGATTGGATGGAAGAGGCCGGTTGGGAAGAAGGAACCGGCGCTCCCGAGGAGACCCCGGTGAGGTTCTCCGACGAGGAGCTTTCCAGCCTGGAGGCCGGTGGACCGGTCGCGGAAGGCGACGCGCTTCCAGCCGATATCCCGGACTGGCTTAAGGGTGTTGCTCCGAGCGAACTGGATACTTCTGGCGAGGCGGAAGCCGCAATTCCCGAGCCTGATCTAGGCCTTCCGGATTGGATCAGTGAACCCGCTGAGGGGGCCGAGCTTACAGCGGCTCCCCCGGGCGAGGATGAAGACCAAGCGGAAATCTTGGAGGAGGCAGTAGCCGGGATCGAGAAAGCCCCGGAGGACGAACCCCAGGTAACCGAGCCCGAGGATCTGCCAAGGTGGCTTGAAGAGGGTGAACCGGGCGCGACAGACACCATCTCATCCTGGTTAGGTGACCGCAAGTCAGAAGATATCTCTGCGCCGGAAGAAACTCCAGACTGGAAGACCGATGCTGAAGAACCGGCCGCATTGGCCGAGGGGGAGGCTGTTGAGGCCGAGGAGGAATTTCCAACCTCAGCTGAGGAACCTCCGGCCTGGCTGTCGGGGTTAGCCGAAGCCGCACAAGATCCGACCTCCACTGAAGAGGAGCTTGCCGACCTACGCCGCCGGGTCGAGCGAGTCGAGCCCGAGTACGAATCGGAAGCCCCGGAGGGAGCACCCGCGGCCCCTGAAACCGAGGCTCCCGATTGGCTGCGCGAGATCGCGGAAAGACTTCCGGACGTCCCGGGCGGTGAAACGCCTGATGCCGAAGAGCTGGCTGCAGTCGCGGAAGGTCCCGAAGAACCCAGCGACGCTCCGCTTGGGCCCGTCCCAGAGGTAGGCGAGCCCGGGCTGGATGAAACAGAGGCCTTCGGGGAAGAGGTCGAACCTGAAGCCCCCGCTGATGCGGCCGACTGGCTTAGCAAATTGGCTGAAGCGGAGCCGGCGGAGGCTCTACCCGCCGACGAGGTGCCTGACTGGTTCGACGAACTGCCCGAGGAAGGAGTTGGCGACGATACTGAAGCCGTCCCTGCGGAGGAGATTCCGGATTGGCTGAAAGATCTCGGCCAACCAGAAGTTGCCGGGGAATCGCCAGAGCTGGAGGCTCCGGATTGGATCGAGGAATTCGAGCAGGAGATTATTCAGGAGGCGGAGCAGGAGCCCGACTTTGAGGGAGCCCTTGACTGGCTTCGCGAACCTGCTCAAGATGTATCGCCGGAGCCAGAGCCCGAGGAAGTCGAAGCGCCTACCGAGTCGCCTGTGGCGGAGTTGGAGATCCAAGAGCTTGCCCCTCCTGAAGCGGCGGAAGAGGCCGATATTGGATTGCCTCCGTCACCGGAGCAGGCGCTCCAGGCTCAAGATGTGGCCGAGATGGACGAAGATGAAGTCTTCAAGTGGTTGGAGGGACTGGCTGCAAGGCAGGGCGCCAGCGAAGAAGAGCTGGTAACGCCGCCCGAAGAACGCCCGGAGGAGGCCCCGTTCACGGTTGAGGCCACCACTGCACCCGCTCTCGAGGATCTGCCTCTACCCGAGGAACCGGAAGAGAGCCTCGAGTGGCTCGAGCGGCTGGCAGAGACGCGGGGCATCGATGCCGATGTTTCCCTTGAAGCCACAAGTGAGGGCGCCGAATCTCCGGATGAGGCGGTGGAAGTCCCCGAGTGGCTGGACCGCATGGCGGCGGAATTCCCTTCTGCTGAGATCGGACCAACGCCCGAAACGGAGGAAGACCTCGCAACCTGGATGGCGAGCGACAAGGCCGAGGGCATCGCGGAGCCTGAGGTCACTGATCTGCCGCCCTTTGGGCCGTCCGAGGACGAGGAACTCGCCGAGCAGTATCCTCAGCCTGTCGCTGAACTGGATCAAGCACCCGATGAAACCCGGCCTGCTCCTGAGGAGCCGAGTGAGGCAGTCGCCGAAGGCGAGCCTGGGATTCCCTCTGAGCCCGGTGAAATGGTATTCGAGCCCTTTGAGCCGAGCGCGGCACCCCCTGAAGCTGACATTGAGCCGAGGCTTCGGGCCGAGGAAACGCTTGATAGGCAGATGGCCCCAGAAGAAGCCGAGGCCCCTGAAGAACCCGGGGTCGATCAAGCGCCGTTTGAGGAACCCGAATGGTTAGGGCGCGGCGCTGAGGTCGTGGACGAAGAGCCCGAGCCGACCGAAGAACCGGTGACGATGCCCGAATGGCTAAGGACTCCGGCTGAAGAGGCGCAGCCTCCAACCGAAGAAGCGCCGGCGACCGAGCCCATCTCAGAGGTAGAGCCTCAGGTTGGCGAGCCCGCGGAGCCTCCACAGGTCGAAGAGGAGCTTGTCGCCGAGGTAGAAGAATTCGAAGCGGCTCCGATTCCAGAACCCGAGACCGCCGAGCCGGCCGCTATGGCTGAGGAAATCGAGGCAGCTCCCTCCAAGGCTGCAGAAGCATTTGAGCCTCTCGAACGAGCGCGGCAGGCCCTGACCGCCGGGGAGCTCCCGGAAGCCTCCCGACAATACGCCGAATTGATCAAGGACGAACTGGAACTCGATGCTGTTATCGGGGACCTAGAAGCGGCCGTTGACAGGGAACCGGAGGCTGCGGCCCTTTGGCAGGTATTGGGCGACGCCTACCTCAAGGTGGATAGGACCTCAGATGCTATAAAGGCCTATGGCCAGGGTATGCAAGCAACGGAGGTACTACAAAGCGCCAGGCAGGCTCTGGCAGCCGGCGACCTGGAGCGTGCTGCCGCAAGGTACAGCGTTCTGGTGAAGCGCAAGAAGGATCTAGATACCTTGACCGACGATTTGGAGCTCGCCTTGGAGAAGGATCCGGGGATGCCGACATTGTGGCAGATCTTGGGTGATGCCTATATGAAACAGGACCGAGTCAGCGAAGCGATTGAGGCCTACCGTCGCGGAATGGAAGCAGTCTGAAGGTAACTGCGTCAGACTCCATTCGCAGTCAAGAACTCGGGGTTCTACCCCGAGTTCAGTTTTTGGGAGGCAAAGGTGGAAAG
>CAYGCA010000003.1:61767-73026 GCA_964348265.1 uncultured Anaerolineaceae bacterium
ATTATACAAGAAGAGGCTAAGTCTGCGTATGCAATAGCAGGAAAAATCCCCTGGATAGTAAATGGAGTGGCTGTCCCACTCCACAAACTAGCCCATTTTGACAAGCGCCTTGCGGTGCTGGAAACCCTGGCCCATCTTGAATTCCTGAGGGTTGAGGCAAAGGTGGAAAGGACTCTAGTGCTGATCAAACCGGATGCCGTCCAGCGAGCTCTCATCGGCGAGGTTATCCAGAGACTTGAACGGCGGGGCCTGCGTTTGGTGGCGGCGAAGTTTTTGCAAGTGAGCAAGGATTTGGCTGAGCAGCACTATGCCGTTCACCAAGGCAAACCATTCTACGAGGGATTGATCAGGTACATTACCTCCTGCCCAGTTATGGCCATGGTATGGGAAGGCCCAGACGCCATCCTGGCTGTGCGGCAGACAATGGGGGCCACGCACCCTACCGAAGCCACCCCAGGCTCAATTCGACACGACTACGCCCTTGAGGTAGGTCGTAATCTAACACATGCCTCGGATGGGCCTGAGACTGCTGCGCTGGAGATCCAATTGTGGTTTGCAGAGGCCGAACTGATCTCCTGGCCTCGCGACAGCGACAGATGGGTTTTTGAAGCTTGAAAGCACCTGATGTCGACCGCCTCACAGTCCTGACCGGCGCCGGCGTTTCGGCTGAGAGCGGCGTGCCAACGTTTCGGGGAGCAGGCGGGCTGTGGGACAAGCACCGTGCCGAGGAGCTGGCAACGCCAGAAATGTTCAGGCGTGATCCCGGCCTGGTATGGCGTTTCTATGCAGAGAGACGCAGATTGGTGGCTGAGTGCAAACCTAATCCTGCCCACACGAGCTTGGCTGAAATGGAGCGAGCATTTGGAGACTTCACACTCATAACCCAGAATGTGGATGGCCTGCATTCGGAAGCCGGGAGCCAAGATGTCATTGAGCTTCATGGCTCCTTATGGCGCCTGCGCTGTACGGGGTGTGAACATCGCTGGTCAGACCACTCCAACCCATTGGTCTCCCTTCCGCCTCTATGCCCGGAGTGCGGCCAACTCGCCCGCCCCGACGTCGTATGGTTTGGAGAGGTGCTTGATCCCGCGATTGTTCAGAACGCTATGAATGCGGTCTCCCGTGCCAGCCTAATGCTGATTATTGGTACCTCAGCTATCGTCCATCCGGCAGCTACCCTTCCCCTTCTCGCGAAAGATGCTGGCGCCTTCTTGATCGAGATCAACACTATGGTGACGCCTCTCTCACAAATGGTCGACCAGAGGATTGAGGGGAAAGCGGGGGAAGAGCTTCCCCGCCTATGGGAAAATCTGCGCAAGTTTCGAACGTGACCGCCAGCCCGACCAGCCTAGTGCATGCGAAGCAGGACTTGCCCGTCCTTCCAGAGCTCCTCAAGTCGATAGTAGTCTCGAATGGGAGGCGAGAATAGGTGAAGGATCACACCACCGTAGTCGATCAGAACCCAACCACTCGAAGCTTCCCCCTCGATGCCGAAGGCCGAGGTGTTGTGCTGCCGTTTGAGACTCCGTCTCACCTCTTCTGAGAGAGAGCGGAGGGTTCGCTCGCTGGCTCCACTGCAGATGACAAAGTAATCGGTGAAGGAACAAACCTCTTCCAGGGCGAGCAGCAGGATGTCCTCGCCTTTCTTTTCCTCAAGTATCTTTATGATGGCATGCGCCAGATCGAGGGCTTCGATTGTCATAGGCTTTCGGCAATCCTAGACTGGTGGTTGGCTCACCCAGAACTGGCTGCGCGGGATCCGGCTTGACACCTGGCTCGAGGAGCCCCCCGTATTCAATCAATCACCTGTAGCCAACGCCACCTTCTGCAAAGGAGTATATAAAGGCCCCTCCGGGTTCAACACGCTGCGAAAGAGGACGACTTCGCTTGCTTTCCATTCCCCGATGGTGCCAATCTCAACTGAGCCCAGACGCGACTGAAGTGAGCGTAGCTCGGCCTGGCTCGGGCCGTGTCGAACTCGTCCAAGTGTAAGATGCGGATGGAAATCACGCCCCTCAGCCGAAAACCCGGCTCCCGCTAAACCTCGCTCGAGGCTGGCCTGCAGCCGCTCAAGCGTTTCGGAAGGATCAGTGACGCCAACCCACAAAACGCGCGGACGCTTGAAGCTTGGAAAACACCCAAAACCACGAGCTTCAAGATCAAACTCCCCAAAAGCCGGCACAATCTGTAACATCACTTCCCTGGCACTTTCCAAGCCTTCCGGATCAACCTCACCTAGAAACCTGAGGGTTAAGTGGATGTTCTGCGGCCGCACCCAGCGAACGGGATTGCCGCGCAGTAGTCTGCGTAGCTTGGTGTTCTCTTCTTCCAGACGGGTCTGAATTTGCTCGGGCAATTCGATGGCTATGAAGCAGCGCACGACCTCTACGCATCCTCGCTAATAGCCAGGAAGGATCCTAATGCATCCAAGAATCTGTCCGGCGTTTCATCCATCGGGTGGTGACCTGACGGCAAGCTCAAGAGGCTAGAGGAAGGGATCAATTGAGCGGCAAGATGGCCTTCGGATGGCGGTACGGTAGGATCCGATTCGCCCACAATTATTAGCGTTGGCACGCGAATTGCCCGGAGAGGACGCGTCAGGTCTTCCATGAGCACCGCTCGAATGGCCCCTAAGGCGGCATCTGGGGAGGTACGAGAGAGATCCTCCCGGTTTCTGCGAACATGAATCGGCCACCTTCGAGAGAATGGCCTCAGTGGTCCATCCAAAATACGGCTCGTGATCGGCCACAGCATCCGCATCGGCATCACCAGGCGGGCGAGGAACTTGCCTTTGAGATTCATAGAGCGTGCCCACGTTCCGCCTCTGACCAGGGGGTTGACAGCAACGATTTGGCTCATTTCAACCAGCTTGGAGGCGGCAATCTTCAGCGCAATCGTACCCCCCATGGAGTGCCCAACAAGCACAGGATCCTCTACGGCCAACTTGCGGCAAACCTCGGCAACGAATCCTGCCAGGTTTCTGATCGAGTACCAGCCGTGTTGCCGATCCCCAGATTCTCCGTGACCTGGAAGGTCGATCGCGTAGCAACGACGGGAACGGCTCAAGAAGTCTATAGTGGAACGCCACATGCGGGCTGAGCTCGCCCAGCCATGGATAAAGACAGCGGGCGGCCCTGCCATTGGCCCGGCCGCCAGATAGTGCGCCCTAATTCCTTGGAGTTGTAGCTGACCCCTCTCCAATTCCATCGGTCGATGATTATACCATGTGGAGCACCTCGCGCCTTCTCCACGGCGGGTTCTGGTGGCGCTGGGATCTCAAAGTAGCCGAGGGGCTCCCCACGCTCCGGCGCAAGCGGCCTTGTGCCGCCTGCCCGGCCAGAGGACCGGTGCTCCTATTGCAGAGCTCCTAGGGCGCGGTTAGAATGAACGTATGGGTTCCGGCCTCTCAAGACGCGGCATCCTCAAGCTAACCGCTCTCTCCTCCGTCGGGCTGGCGTTCAGACCTCCTTTCCCTGACGATCCCACCCAACCCGAACTCATGGCACGCGTCACGACAACCGCTATCGGGCTATATCGGGAGCCGTCATTTCGTGCCCCTCGGCTCGCCTCTCTTGGTCGCGACGAGCTAGTCTCCATCCTTGCCCGTGAGATCTCGGATGAGGGACCTCGCTACAATCCACTGTGGTATCGCCTTCCTGGTGGCTATGCGCATTCGGGCCACCTGCAGGTCGTGCGATGGGACGTTCAGGAACCGCGCAGATGGATACGGAGAGGCGGCGAGCTCTTTGAGGTTTCCGTACCGTTCACCCGCTCCTATCGCAAACCTGATCCGACCTCCGATCCCCTCTATCGCTTGTACTACCTCTCCACCGCCTGGGTTGTCGAGGTCGTGGAAGGAGTCGACGGACGAACCTGGTATCGGTTGATGGATGACCTGCTGCACATCAGCTACTTTGTGCGTGCCGAGCACTTGCGCCGCATACCCTCCGAGGAGCTGGCGCCGATCTCGCCGGAGGTGCCCCTCCACCTGAAACGGATCGAAATCTCACTCGCCCGCCAAGAGCTGCTGGCCTTCGAGAACAATCGCCTCATCCTGCGGGCGAGTATCTCGAGCGGTATCCCAGATACCAAGCCACGACAGAACGGCATTCCCACCATCACCCCAAAAGGGCGCTTCTACGTCGACAAGAAGATGCCCTTGAGGCATATGGGAGATGGCAATCTCACCTCCGACTTGGAAGCCTATGAGCTGCCGGGCGTACCTTGGGTTTCATTCTTCACCCAGACCGGCGTCGCCTTCCATGGTACCTACTGGCACAACAACTTTGGGACACCAATGAGCCACGGTTGCATCAACATGCGGATGGAAGAAGCCAAATGGCTCTATCGCTGGAACTTGCCGCCTATCGAACCCACCAAGATCCTCCGAATCGGATACGGCACATCCGTCGACGTGATATAGAACCTCCCTCCGAAGCTGACTAAGATCACGCTCCACTGGCAGGAACGGAAAACCTCGTCTCAAGCCAATCCAGCGGTCCGATTGCTGCCGAACGGGTGCCTCCCCCGGCAGCCAAACTACGCCGTCAGCGTGGAGTTGATGGCCGCTCAGTCGGGGCCTGCGCTGCGATCAGGACATGCATCCTGCGCTTTCAGGAGGTCTTCTGTCTACGGGAAACTCGGGATTTGAGAGGTGTAAGGCGCCGGCTCGTTGGCCTCACTCAGACTTCTTGGACTGATCTTTCACCCTCCGAAGAAGGTCCGAGAGTTTGCCGGTTTCACTGAAGCCTGAGGCGCCCCGGCTCATGGCCGTGCGGGCTTCCGCCTCGCTAATGTAGTCCGCGACCACGTGAATGTCCAGGTTGTGGGACAGCTGGCGAAGCCCGCGCAGCAACCAGTAGTCTCGCTCTTCGGCCACCTTGGCATTCACGAGCACCAAACCCGGTTCGAAGCGCTCCGCCAGGGCGAGAGCCTCTTCAGCGGCACGTGCTTCCATGACCCGATAGCCATGAGACTGGATCATCATCGCAGTTATTTCACGTTGAGCCTCATCCGGCTCTACCACCAGGACTCTCGCGGAGGGGCTCAGGCCAGAATGCAGCAAAGCGTTGACCTGTGCCACGAGCGCACCGGTATCTGAAGCCCGGACGACAAAATTCACCGCCCCCATACTCACTCCTCCGGACGGCTCATCCACCGATGTAAGAAACATGACCGGCGTTCCACGGGTGCGCGGATCTTGCTTGAGAAGCATGGCCACATCGAAAGCTGTCGGCTCGCGGGAGACCAGATCCAGCAGTACAAGCTCGGGAGACTGCCTTCGAGCCAGGGGAAGGACGTTTTCGCTGCGATCAGCCACCACCACCCGGTGGCCTGCCGCAACCAGGTCCCTCGACAGGATCGTCCTAAGCTCACTATCCTCTACCATGAGCAGAAGGGTTCTTGCAGTCTCGTCATCCTCGGGCAGGCGGGTCTCGACGATCCGGCGCAATTGGGTCACATTGGCCTCATCGTCTGTGGTCTGAGCGCCGACCAAAGGCAGCGCAATGCTCAAACGCGATTGTGCTCCCTTTTCCGTCTCAAACCAGATTCTGTCCCGATACTCAGCAATCAGGGTCGCGCACCTTTCGATCTGAAACGGCACGTGCTCGGCCGACCAGTCCGCATTGCCCTCCAGTAGCTCAGTCAGCCCCTTTTCTGTAAGGCTCCCCCCATCAAACGAGATAAGGATCACGGCCCACGGGCCACCGAGCTTGAGATCCGGAGGCTCTATTATCGGCGTGCCGGAAGGCTCGGGTGCTTCGTCGGCTGGCAGAAGTTCAGCGCGAATCTTGATTTCGCCGCGCTGCATGAGACTGATCGTGGCTGTGATGAAACACGCGATTAGGGAGGCCAGCTTCTCTGTGTCACCCTCTACCGCTGGCAGGTGAGCAGGATACTCAGCAATGACCGATACCGGCCTATCACCCACCAAGTCGGCGGTATGGTCAATTGCACTCTCAATGATCCGAGGGAGGTCAACGGACCTCGTGTTTGCCTGCAAGACTAAACCCTTCCGCAGCGCCGAATCGAATTGTATTCAATCGAGCTGTCTTCGTACACCCCCCAAATAACTCTAATTCAGAAGACGCAAATCCGACCTTGCCATCACCTTACAGATTGGACTCAGCCTTGTGTGGGATGTAGAATTGCGGCGAATGGAAGCCCAAATTGCCGTCGCCAAAGTCGGAAAGTACGCCACGTCGGAAAGCGGTGACACTCTGGAGATGATAGAACGTCCCGCAGGCGGCCTGTCATTTGTGCTTGCTGACGGACAAACCTCGGGAAGAGCCGCCAAAGCGATCTCCAATGTGGTAGTGCGCAAGGCAGTTAGCCTCCTGGCCGATGGTGTCCGCGACGGCGCCGTAGCTCGTGCGGCGTCGGACTATCTCTTCACCTACCGCTCCGGCAAGGTCCTGGCCACCCTCAATATTCTCTCCATCGACTTGGCAAGCCAGACCCTCGTGATTGTTCGCAATAACCCGGCGCCAGTCTTTGTCATCAGAGACCGAGACCTGACAGTCCTGGATTCCCCAGTCCAGCCGGTGGGGAGTCGGCGGGGGGTTCGTCCTGACATTACGGAGGTTCCTCTAGCTCCCAATCTGGCAGTCGTATTCTTCACCGATGGCCTGAGCCACGCCGGCGATCGAGTCGGTCAACCTCTCGATGTCAAGGCCGAGGTGCAGTCTCTGGCTTCCCAAGAACCACGCGATCCCCAGGCATGGGTGGATCATCTCCTGAGCCGCGCCGTGGACCTAGAACAGGGTCGCCCCTCTGACGATATCAGCATCGTGGTGGTCGCCGTTCTGCCTCGCTGGAACGACGACGCCCGACGAATGGTTGTCCGGTTGCCACTTTAGCGGGCCAAAGGCGGACAGGCACAATGAGTACGGATTTCCCCGCTCACAACGAAGCTTCTCTAAGGATTGCTGTGGTGGGCCCGTGCGCCTCCGGAAAATCAACGCTGGCAGAAAGCCTGCGTGCTTTGGGGTACGACGCCCGCCAGATCGCTCAGGAGCATTCTTACGTCCCGGATATGTGGCAACGAATCAATAAGCCTGATCTCTTGATCTTTCTTGACGCTAGCCTTGAAGCCTGCAACCAACGCAAGGATCTTCATCTGAACCTGGAGGATTACAGAGAACAGGGGCGGCGCCTGGAACACGCCCGTAAGCTCTGCGATATCTTCCTTACCACGGATGAGCTTTCAGCGGAGCAAGTACTGCGTCGCGTGCTGGCAAAACTTGAAGATAGACACCCTTCGTCCTCGGAGGTATAATCCGGGCCGCTGCGCTCAGGCCAGCCCTCCGGGAACGGTACGCCCGTCGTGGGCTGGTTTTCATGAAGGGCGAGCGTCCGGAAGAATAAGCCATGAGAATCGACCGAAACCGATGGATCGTGCCGCTCCTGATCATGGTCATTGTCGCCGCGGCCGGATGGATCGTGCTCCCCAACAACCCGGGCATCAGTGTGGGCTCCTTTCAGCGCTCGTTTCAGATCGTCCGGGGACTGGACCTTCAGGGCGGCCTTCGAGTCCTGCTGCAAGCTGATCTGCCGCCCGAGACAGACATCACCGGCGACCAGATGCAGACCGCGCGCGATATTGTCGAAAACCGGGTCAACGGGCTGGGTGTCACAGAGCCGATCGTCCAGGTTGTCGGCGGCCGCCGCATCCTGGTTGAACTGCCAGGGGTCGAGGAATCGCAGCAGGCCATCGACACGATTCAAGAGACAGGCCTGCTCGAATTCGTCGATCTTGGCGATCTGTCCGCCAGGGAGGCACCAGCCCTACATGGGCGGATGATCCGGACAGACTATGGCGTCAGCCTGTCCTCGCCAGATGGCAACGACGTTGAGACTGAAGAGCAGGATGGCGAACCAGGGGAGGCTCTGCCCATCTTCCACACTGTGATGACCGGCACTGCCCTGAAAACGGCCAGCGTGGTTCCGGATACGCTCAGGACCGGGGAGTACGTCGTCAATTTCGAGCTGACCGAGGAGGGGACCTCTGCCTTCGCCGATTTCACCAGGGCGAATGTCGGAAGACCTCTTGCGATTGTTCTGGACGGACAGGTTATCTCGGCACCTGTCATCAACGAACCGATTACAGCCGGCGCAGGCTCTATCACAGGCGGCTTCACCTTCGAGGACGCCAATAACCTGGCAGTGGTCTTGCGCTACGGCTCACTCCCGGTGCCCCTTGAAGTGATTGAGATCAAATCTGTTGGCCCCACGCTTGGCCAGGATTCACTTCGAAAGAGCACTGTGGCCGGCGTCATCGGCATGGGGATCGTGATGGCATTCATGGCACTCTACTATCGCTTGCCCGGAGTACTCGCCGACGTCGCCCTTTTCATCTATGCCGTGGTGACTTTCGCAGCCTTCAAAGTTATACCGGTAACACTGACCCTGCCGGCCATCGCCGGCTTCGTGCTGTCGATTGGTGTGGCCGTCGACGCGAATATCCTGATCTTCGAACGCATGAAGGAGGAGCTGCGGGCTGGTCGGGCTCTTCGACAGGCAATCGACCTAGGCTTTTCGCGCGCTTGGCCATCGATCCGTGATTCGAATTTCACCACCTTAATAACCTGCACCATCCTGTATTGGTTTGGAAATACGTTTGGTGCAAGCATCGTGAAGGGTTTTGCAATTACGCTGGCAATAGGGGTGCTGGTGAGCCTCTTCACCGCGATAACCATCACCCGCACGCTGCTGCACCTCGCTTTGGAGAGGGTATCAACCGCGCAGCACGCGCGCCTCTTGGGAATCTAGGAGTCGGTGCCGATGGACATCGTTGGCAGACGATACTGGTATTTCGCTCTTTCGCTGATTGTGATCTTGCCCGGGTTCATCGCGCTCGGAGTGTGGGGGCTTCCCCTAGCGATTGACTTCACAGGCGGGAGCTTGCTTGAGGTCCGGTTCGAGACAGGTAGGCCTCCCTCGCCCGCTGAGGTCGTCGCGCTCTACGAAGAGCTTGGAGTCACCGACCCCATCGTCCAGAGCGCTGGCGAAGATGACATTATTGCCCGGAGTAAGCCCATTGATGAATCCAAGCAGGCAGAAATCCTTGAGGCCATGCAACAGCGCTTCGACAGCCAGGTCACTGTCCTGCGCTTTGAACTCGTCGGACCCTCCGTAGGGATTGAAGTGGCCCAACGGGCCGCGGGCGCCGTCGGGCTGGCGGCCGTGGGAATCCTGACGTACATAACGATCGCCTTCCGCCGGGTGCCGAACGCATTTCGCTACGGTATGGCGGCCATCCTCGCTATGCTGCACGATGTGGCAATCGTCGTGGGCGCGGCAGCATTCTTCGGTTTCTTCCTAGGATGGGAAGTTGACGCCCTCTTCATAACAGCCCTGCTAACAATCATTGGCTATTCCGTGCACGATTCGATCGTCGTCTTCGATAGGATTCGGGAAAACCAAAGAGTCTATCGCAGGGTCGACTACGAAACCATCGTGAATCACTCTGTCATTCAGACTCTGGACCGCTCGCTCAATACCCAGCTTACCGTGGTGTTCACTCTCCTGGCATTACTCCTGCTCGGGGGTGTCACCACCAAGCAGTTCGTGACCTATCTGCTCATCGGAATGGCCAGCGGGACCTATTCCTCAATCTTCACCGCTGCGCCGCTTCTGGTAGTTTGGCAGAAACGCGAGTGGCGATCCTGGTTTGGCGGCAGGACAACGCCCGCCACGACCTAGCCCAGTTTGCGAACGACCTCGAGTGAGACCGAGGTAGATCGGTCCAGTTCTTCCCCAAAGAGACCAGCGGCGTGGTTGTCTGTGAAGGCGGCATTTCCCCCTCTCGCCTGCCGTGCGGGAGTTATGTCCCTCTCGATTTGGATTGCGGTCATCACACCGGGGAGGCCTTCAGGCCGAAGGAAAGCATACGGCGAATAAATTGCCCTGGGGCTGACGACTTGAGACCCACATCTGCCCACCCATCCTATCGACGATCGTTTTGGCAACCGCCAACTCCAGCCCGGTGGTACCGATGAGATCATTGGAGAGCGCGAAGAACTTCTCGAATCGATAGGGAGATTTGCCCTCCATCAGAGGCAACCCTTCGTCATACACTTCGATCCATATCTGCCCCTGTCTCTCATTGACGGCAAGACGCAGCTTGCTGGCTCTAGGGGCGCGCCACGCCGCCTGCCTGACCAGCTGGCTCAGCAGGCGCCGAGCCAACTCCCTATCACCTAAGACCCTCGGCACCTCCCCTGTCTCCAGGTCAAAGTCCAAGCCCTTCTCCAACACCAGCCCCTCACTAAGAGATCGTTCCGAAGCAATCGCAACTTCAGCCATGTCAAGGTGATCAGTTTCAAACCCCTCACCAGCTTCTGTCTGAAGCAGATCAAAAAGATCGTCCGTCCAGGCGCGAATCGTCCCCAGTTCATTCATCATCTTCTCTACCGTGCCAGTGAAGCCTTCGCTCTTGGCCTCCGGAAGCTCGTTTATCTGAACCAGTGACTGAATAGCCCCTGCCAGGGGATGTCGCATGTTATCCGCAGAGCGTGTCAACAGACGCATTTTGAGCTCATTGAGCCGCTTATTCTGTGTGATGTCCCTCAGCACCATTAGCCAGCCGCTTGAATCAGACGGCGTCTCAGCCTGGAGCGGTGCCAGGCTCACCATGTGGACTGATCCATGCGGCCAGGGTATCTCCATGATGGTCGGCTCCTCCCCCTCGAGATCCTTCCAGTTGGCCAAGTAAGCGCTTAGAGGCGAGGGCAGGACCGCCTCCGCCGCTCGACCCTCTAGATCCTCCTGACCAAGCAGTTTCTTGGCAGCCGGGTTGGCCACGCTCAGATTCCCGTTGGTGTCGGCCGCCAGGATGGCATCTCCAGTATTTTTCATGACGGCGTGCAGCCGCTCCCTTTCCTGGAATACCTCCGCCTGGAGACGCTCGCGATCCAAGTGAAGCCGACGATACTTGGCGGCGCGTTCTACTGCCAGGGAAAGATCGCGAATGGTCTCAAGCGGCTTGGGAAGGTAGTCAAATGCGCCTCCCTGGCGCATGGAAGATATGGCTGATTCCAAGGTCCCGACACCGCTGATGACAATGACCTGCATCAGTGGATCGCGTTCGCGACCTCTACGAAGCAGCTCAATACCATCCATCTCTGGCATCATGAGGTCCGTCACCATAACGTCAAACTGTGCACCGGAATCAAAGACCGACATGGCTTCCATGCCATTCTTGGCAGTTTGAACTTCATAGCCCTGCCGTCGGAGGTGCATCGCCATCAGCTTGCG
>CAYGCA010000003.1:73036-76898 GCA_964348265.1 uncultured Anaerolineaceae bacterium
GATAGTCTTCCTCGTCCTCGACCACCAGCACCTTTGGCTCGCTCATGCCGCCGCCTCCCCATCGAATTCATCTTCTGATTGCTCTAGCGGCAACCGGACAATGAATACGGTGCCTCTGCCGACTTCGCTTTCCACCTCGATCCGACCCCCGTGATTGCTCACGATACCGTAGCTCACGGAAAGCCCCATTCCGGTTCCCTGGCCCTCGGGCTTTGTGGTGAAGAATGGATCAAAGATCCTTGGCAGGGCGTCCGGGGCTATCCCCTCACCGGTGTCCTCCAGCGCAACGACAGCCATCGCCTCTTCCGTATCGAGCCGAATCGAAAGCTCTCCTCCTTCGGGCATCGCTTGGACGGCATTCTGGATAAGGTTGACGAGGACCTGCTCGATCTGCTGCGCATCGTATGCAACCAGGACTTCGTCGCTCGGCAGGTCAAGGATAGACGTCACCTTGCCTTTGCGCAACAAATAGTCTGTGAGGCGCAGGCTGCCTTCGACGGTCTGCCTGAGGTCCCGCAGGTCAATCGAAAGCGGCGATTGCCGGGCAAAGGTCAGCAGCTCCGTCACAATTCGGTTGGCGCGGGAAGCGTTGTCGAAAATGACGCCCAGTCCCTCCCTGATTGCCTGGTCGCTCTCGATCCCTTCGGTGAGCTCCTCAGCCATTCCCTTTATTACGCCCAGCGGATTCTTCACGTCGTGGACAATCCCCGCTGCCAGCTGGCCCACTGCCGCCAGCTTTTCGGACTGGATGAGCTGATGTTGTGTAGCTTGCAGCTTCTCGTACATTTCGGCAAGCTGAAGATTGTTCTCAATCGCTTCGGCGTACAGCCGCTCCGCTTCAGCCGTGCGGGCTTGGAGGCGGCCGGTCATGATATCGAAGGCCTGTGCGAGATCACCAATCTCGTCGGATCGTTCAAGCCCACTGTCCTGATCAAGATCCCCGGCAGCTACGGCCTGCGCGATCGATCGGAGACGAAGGATCGGCCGGGCAATGGACTGAGCCAACATGTAGCCTAGAAGGATTACCCCGACAGTACTGACCGAAAAGATGAAGCTCAGTGAGTTGCGGCTCGTTGCCTCGCTAGTAACGATGAAATTGGAGGGCAAGACGACCCCCAAAACACCGTGCATCTCTTGCCTTACGATCCAGGGGCTGTAGATGACCTGGAAATCCCGCCCGTAGAGGCTGATCTCTCGAATGAAAGGGGTGAATTCGGCACCCAGCTGCTCGGCCGGGAATCCCAAAACTGAGTAACCTTCCGCTGGCTCAGTGAGGGTAGTCGCAAGCATTGCGCTGGAGCGATCAAAGAGAACAATGTCCGCCAGCGCTTGGCTCTTCAAGTCTTCAACCAGCGATTGCATGCGAACGGCAACGACGATTGCGCCCGCCAAATCACCAGATCTGTCGCGCACCGGCGCGCTAGTGGCGAAGAAGGTCTCTGTGTCCGTGGCGAGTACTCCGACGAATTTGTCGCCTTGCGCGTCCGCTTCGTCCTTCAATACCCTGGCAATCAAATCTACCTCAGAAAGATCGGAGCCTTCAGTCCGTTCGAATCCTATTGATCCAGGCTCCTGAACTAGGCCAAGGATTTCGCCTCCAGTCTCATCCAGGACAATCACAACGTCAACGCCCTCGTTGAGCGCCAAAGGCCAAAGCAACGAGGTAAGGGTCTCTCCATCGCCTTCCTCAACAGCTTGGGAGACCCCCTGCGTGAACGCCATCAGTCGCAGGGAAGACAGATTAGCCTGTTCTCGCCGCACAGTTCCATCGGCAGCCACACGGCTGGACTCGAATAGCTGGTTGACGAACCTTTCACGGACTGAGGATGTCACCAAGCGAGTAATCACGTATAGTCCGAATATCGCCGTCAACAGGGTGAGAACAACATAGGGAACGATTAGTTTCGCGCGAAGACCAGCAAGGACCTGCCGGAGGGCGGCCAGCCTGCCCAGGAATGCCCTCTTCAACGTGCCAATTTTCGCCTCAATTGGCTTGGGAGCTAGCTCTTGGCCGGGCAAAGATCTAGACCTCGGTTTCGAGTTGAGGCCACGCTCTGAGACGAGGTCTCAGGCAGCCACCGGTGCGGACCAATTCACTTCGCAACGCTCGAATCGGGCGCTTTGTCGGCAGTCGCCTTCTTGCCTTCAGTTGCACCATCATCAACCACTCCATTCGTCCTTGAAACACAGCCACGGCCTGCCTCTTTAGCGGCGTATAGAGCTTTGTCAACCTCATGCAGGAACTCTTCCAAGTTCGTGATGCCTGCTCGCAGCTCGGTGACTCCAAGGCTGAACGAGATCGGGAGTCCCTCAATCGCAATGGTTTGGCCTGATCTGTGGATTCGCAATGCCACAGCGACCGCTTCCTCGATATCCGCTTCGGGCAACACCACAAGAAACTCATCACCTCCAAAACGCGTTGCTATGTCAACCCTGCGGATTTCCTGCCGAATTATGTCGGCGACCTGCTTCAAGACTTCATCACCCGCGGGATGCCCTAGGGAATCATTGACCCGCTTCAGGTTGTCCAGGTCGAGCATGATCAGCGCCAGTGGTCGACCATACCGCTGGGCCCTCTCCACTTCGGCTGCCAGGGCCTCATTCAATTTGTGGCGGTTGTAGAGGCCGGTAAGTGGATCGGTCACTGCCAGACGTTGTACCTCGGCAAACAGGCGGGCGTTATCTTGGAGCAGATGCCGGTGCTCAAGTGCGCGAGTGAGTGCCAGTTCGAAAACAGTGAGGGAATCCAGAGGCTTGGTCAGGTAGTCATAGGCGCCTGCCCGAAGGGCCTCCACCGCAGTCTCCAAAGATGCGTTGCCCGTTAGCAGAATAGTCTGGACCTCCGGGTCAATTCGACTACCCGCTTCCAGGACTTCGATTCCACTCGCTCCAGGCATATACAGGTCGAGGACAAGAGCGTCAAAGGATTGCCTTTTGACCGCCTCCAGTGCTTCACAACCATCTCGCGCCTCCACAACCCTGAGGCCCATCCGTTTGGCCCGGCGGACAAGGAGGCGACGGAAGTCGTCATCGTCGTCCGCGATCAACACAAGGCCAAGATTGGAGACAGAATCATTACGTTGGTCCATAAGTCTGGACGCCTCCGCAGTTACGCGGCAGGCCAGGGAGTCTACTTCCTCTCTTGTACACAAGCGCCACTTCCGTCAAGATGATACTTCAAGAGGATCGAGGAGCACCCTACAGGGGATTTACATGAACCTTACGGTTGGATTTCAGCCTGGAGGGGATCTGCTGGCAGGCTTGACTGATCTGGAGTCCTGTCCGGGAATGAGGTCAGTGGAAACGATCGCTCTTCATGGCCGCCAGAACTTCTCAGTGAATATTGGAGACCGACTGTCAGGCCTCGAGGCGATATCCGAAGCCTCTAACCGTAACCAGTCGCTGCGGCCTGTCGGGCTGGGGTTCAATCTTTTGGCGAAGGAACCAAATATAGCGTCGAAGCGCGCTGCTGCCCTTCGCCCTGTACTCCCCCCAAACCTCGCGAATAAGTTCTTCCTGAGAGACAGCTTCACCCCGGCGGTAGGCAAGCGCGGCTAGAAGGCGGAATTCGGTGGGCGTAAGAGCCAATATGCTATTTTCGAGACGCGCTTCACGCTTCCGCATGTCCACAACCAGAGAGCCAGCCTCATAGAGCGCTCTGTCTTTCTCACGCTGGCTGGCAGTACGCGTAAGAATGGCACGAATCCTGGCCGCTAGCTCCGCCAAGCTGAAAGGCTTGGTGACGTAGTCATCCACTCCCAGACGAAAGCCCCTCAGCTTGTCACTTTCGGAGGTCTTCGCCGTGAGAAGGATTACCGGGGTCTCGGCGAGTTCGCGCAGCCGTGCACAAAGCTCCCAGCCG
>CAYGCA010000003.1:76908-85416 GCA_964348265.1 uncultured Anaerolineaceae bacterium
TCCATTCCGGGCATCATGACATCCAAAACTACGAGGTCGGGCCGCTCCTTGAAGAACAGCCGCAGCGCTTTCCGACCGCGATCCGTCGTGATTACCTCTAGGCCCTCCGCCTCCAGAAACTCATGTACAAATCGCAGGAGGGTGCGATCATCATCGACCACCAGGATTTTGGGTTGCATGGGCTAAGGGGCTTCACCTCTCAGTCGCGATTCGTGATCTCAAGATCCGCTTCAGGCGCCTAGGATTGCGAGATGGGTCAGCGACAGCCGAAACGGGAAATCCCGATCCAATGGCCATCGGGCGCCAATGCTGTCAGTGCTGGGAGGACTTGATCCGCGTCGCCAGGCTTGATGCCACCTGTCCGATCAGGGCCTCAGCCAGGGACCTCTTCCCTTGCTGCCGGCAACCAGAATTCGATCCGCGCACCTCCCTGGTCGGATTCCCCGGCATGTACTCCACCCCCCATGGCTTCCAAGAATTGTTTCGCAAGATGCAGACCTAGTCCGTGACCATAGACTTCACGCGAATCGCTGCCATCCAGCCTGTGAAACATCTCAAACACCCGTTCGCGCTCTGCGACAGGTATGCCCGGTCCGGCATCAGAGATTCCAACGTGTACACTTTCGCCTTCAAACCAAGCCTCCACCAGGACTTCCTGGCCCGGTGCGTATTTCAAAGCGTTGTCGAGCAGATGGTAGAGCACGCTATCCAACGCCCGCTCATCGGCAAGCACAGGCGGGCAAGCCGTCGGGATCGAAACTCGTATGTTCTCTCGTCCGGCCTCGAGTGAGAATCGCGCCACAACGGTCCGGACGACATCTGAGAGCGGCGTTGGGAGAAGGTGCAGTGGAAAACGACCGGCTTCAAGCGCCGACAAATCTAGAATGGACTCCACAAAGCGGGTTAACCTCCTGGTCTCCTCCTGTACGAGCCCGAGCGAATCCCGTATAGGCGTGGCCAGGTCTGGATGGGTTCTCACGATCAGTTCAACGCCAGTGCGAATATTGGTCAGCGGAGCACGGAGCTCGTGCGAAACCAGGGTTACAAACTCGGACTTCAGGCGGTCGAGCTGTTTCAGCTCCTCGTTGAGCCTGGCGAGGTCGGCGACGGTCTCTTTGAGTTCAAGCGTTCTGACCTCCACTTCCTCCTCAAGCGCGGCGTTGAGGTCCTCCAACTGGCTGCGCGCCGCGTCGACCTCATTCAGGGCAGACCGCAGTTCAATCTCATGCGCCTTTACTGTGGTCAAATCATGACCGGTCGCAGCCAGGAGCGAGACTCGGCCTACCGTATTCTCTACAGGCTGAATGGAGAGAAGCATAGGGAACGTGATGCCATCTCGTCGGCGAAGGACAACTTCACCTCGCCAGCCCCTGTCCTGAACCTGCCCGAGTATTTCTCCGGCCGATGATCCAGCCGCCAGGAGATCTTCGAGCATGAGATTGGGTTCCTCATCGTAGGGCACGCCGATGCCGCTGCGCAGGGCAGGATTGGTGAGAAGGAGGCGCCCTTTATCGTCGCAGATGAATGCCAGGTCTGTCGATGCATTCACCAATGCGGCAAATTTCCGCATCTCCATCTGGCCCGCAAGCACGCCCTGGCGGCCAATCAACAGGAGAACCATCACGATGGCACTGCCCAAGCCAATCTGATCCAAGTGGCTCAGGAGCCACCAGTCCAAGGCGACGAAGCCAACTACGATATAGGTTAGGGCCACGGAGAGCAGCGGCTCGAAGCGTCGGCCGAGCCGTCGCCCCAAGCCAACTTGATCGGGACCGCGGCTTACACGAAAAGCTTGAGATTGCCATCGCGAGGCGAGCACCATCAAGAGGCTGCCTCCCAACCAGCCGGCTTCGATCAAGGTTCCCGGAAGCCAATCCCCTCGTATGACCAGATAACTATGGGCTAGATCAACCAAGACCAGGAGCGCGAACGCCAGCCCTAACCACTGGAAGACCCGGGCTTGCTCCAAGGACGGAGCCAAAAGCAACAATCGCAAGAGCAGGCTGATCAGGAGAATATCGAAAACCGGCACACTTGCTGCCCAGAAGGTCAGGCTGAGCTCCGCCAGACCCAACGTCGGCACCGGGCGGATCAGCACCAACCAGGATAATGCAAACACCGCTACGGCCAGGATGAGGATATCAAGCAGCTCACGCACCCGGCCGAAGCGGTCTGGTTGTGAAACCGGGTAGGAAGCCAGCGCCACCGCCGCGGCGAGGTAGCCAGCCAGGCGCAGCAGATCGGCGATCGCCGCCGGGCAGCGCCTCCGGATTTGAGTCGCCGGCCCGTCAGAATTGCGGCCATCGCCGCCCCGGCCCGTCCGGCAAACACCATGAGAGAAGCGACTCGACCCGAGAGATCTGTGGTTGGCGCGAGCATTATCCAGACGACATACAACGCCAGCGCAATGGTCAGCAGGGCAAGCCAATCAGGGGAAGACGGGGCACGGAGTCGTCTGAGCAACATCCACGCGATTGTATGCCAAGCATTCACGCCTAGCAAGCTCGCCAACGAAATCGCGGCCCCGCTTGGCGGGGCCGCGACCGCTATGTACAGGAATCTGGAGGCCTCAGTCGAAGTCCGGCGGCGTGTTTGTCGCCGTTGGGCTAGGAGTATCCGAAGGCACGGGCGTGTTCGTCGGCGGAGCAGGTGTGCGGGTCGCTGTCGGTGGGAGCGTATTGGTCGGCACCGGCGTCCGTGAGGGGGTTGGAGTCCTGCTTGGCGTCGCCGTTCTGCTCGGCGTTGGAGTGATGGACGGCGTGTTTGTGATGGTCGGGGTGTTCGACGGCGGCGGGGTATTGCTAGCCGTGGCCGTGTTGGTTGGCGTGAGAGTAAATGTGGGCGTCGGGAAGACTGCCGGTGCGGCGCCCCTGAAGAGGTTGCAGTTGGGGTCGTCGAAGGTGATGATGAAACCGAAGTGGGCGACACTCAGGTTCAAGGGCGGAGCGCCGAAGCTGCCGTTGAAGCCTCCATCCCAATCGATGTAGATTTCGTTGCTGGTGTTGACGGGCCTATCTAGGCCGGTCGCCGAAGTCGTCGAACTGTAGTCATTGGGGGAATCGTATACCCTGACCCCGTTCCAGCGAATCCAGTCCAGATATTGGTTCCAACCATAGAGAGTAGAAGCGCTGTCGAGGGCGTCCCAGATCACGGTGATGCCCGTGAGCCTCAGGCCAGGGTAGGTTGTGTTGGTGATCGACTGCTTCACCCTTGTGTTGCTGGGGAACCAGAAGCTGCCAAAGTCCACGCCGTCGCAGGATGGCGTCGGCGTGATGGTCGGGGTATTTGTGATGGTTGGCGTGCTGCTGGGGGTCGGTGTGTTGGAGGGCGTGAATGTTACGGTTGGTGAGGCCGTAGTCGAAGGAGTGTAAGTAGGAGTGAATGTCTTCGTTGGCAACGGAGTTGCAGTAGGCAGAACAAGTGTCGGATCGATGCCGACCACCCGCGAAACGCGAAACTGTTCCACCCTTCCCTGGCGGCTGGCCGTAAGGTGCAAATAAGGCCACCAGCTGTTTATGATGGGCAGGATCAGCTCGTGATTGAGGGTCATGGCCACAACGACGAGATTTCCCGGTCCCCCCCCATCATTATTCGGCTGGCAATCGGCGGACCAGTCGGTGAGCCAGTTGTTGGTATCAGGCGGGAAATAGACGAAGCCAGGGGGATTGCGATTCGAGCAAACCGTGATCTCATAGAAGCGAGGCTGGTCCCAGTTCAGGCCATCCTCGCGCAGGATCGCGACCGCGCCGGCCCGAGCAACGTCCCGGATGGAAAGAATCCGGGCTGCGTTCTCCAGCTCCTGGGTCGTTGTACAGGCGTAACCGTAGAAGGCGTCACAGATGGGATTACTGTTGTAGGCGGGATCGTACTCGCCAGTCACAGCGTAGCGAATCCCAAACCGCACCCCGTTCTCCACAGCCAACCAAGCATGTAGCAAGCGCGCAAGCTCGATAATTACAAATAACAGGATCAGGAGGAAGGGAAGGATGAGGGCAAATTCGACGAGTCCCTGCCCACGAAACCGCCTGCGCTTTGGTTCTCCCGGATTTATGTCGCTCGCATAAGCATTCATGATCGCCAGACTCCGTACCAGAACAACCGTCAATGATTCAAGCGAGTGAAGATTCTTCCCGCAATTGCCTCAAACACCCTGAGCAGTCCCGACCCTTGCGGGGAGTAGTAATAGTTCCCACAATCAGTCCCAGTGGGGGCGGCGCTGCACGGGTCCGTTGCCGGATCGCCGTCATCGCCAACGCTGGCGACGTAGCGAAGCAGCACCTCCCCCAGGATGCTGGCATCATTATTGCAGGTCGCTGCCCCGTAGTACGCCTTGTCACACTGGTCATTGTCGATGACTATGTTTCCAAGGCCGATCGTGAAGATGACCGCGCCGTTGCCGCCAGCTCCGGGACAGGCCGGAGCTTGATTGGGCGACGGCAGGCAGCCGACAACATCGGCCATATCCCTGGCGCGGTCCTCAGCATCGTAATCCACGTCGCCCGAAGAATGACGGGTTGCTGGGAAGGGATCGCGGCAGAACGGCTGGATCCAGGTCGGCTGCCCAGCGGTGGTGCCCGGACAAATCCAGTTCGGAGGCGAGCTGTCATCCAGGGCTGCGTTGGCGGCCCCATCGCTCAGCAGGATGGCGATCCAAACTGCTTCCTGCCGGCCCTGGTTCGCCAGAATGTTGTTGGCCGCCCTGAGCCCCCCGGCCGTATTGGTCGAGGTACATCCGGCTGGGTTCTGATCGGTCAGCCAATCGTCACACGGAGGAGCTCCTGGGAGCGGCGGCGCTTCAACCTGGAGGGAATTGATCTGCGCTGCTACGGCTCCGAAATTGTCGCCGTTGACCAGGTCCAGGTGTTGTTGGCCAGTCAGCGCGAAGGTTACAACCGCCATGCGGTCATAGGGATAGTACATGCGGCCTGCCAGGGATAGGGCCGCAGAACGAACATCCTCAAAGGGCTGGCAGTCTCCAGCCGCGGTGCATCGCGGGACATCGCTTTCGGAGATCGGAGGAACTTCCCCGGGAAGGGGGGGTTCATTGATCTTGCAGTCATCAGTGGTGCCGTCGCCGTCGTTGTCAACCAAGTCCTTACAGAGGTCGTAGGCCATCGAAGGAGAATTGTCAAGGACAAGCACCAGGTCAACCGCGGCTGTCTCCGAGATTGCATCTGCGGTGATCGTTACCGAGTCAAAGCCGATGATCGGTAGGAAGGCGAACTCTACCGGCAAATCGGCCACCACCCGCACTTCCTTGCGGGGATCGCCATCCGGCTGGCAGAGGGTCGGATCGTGGTAGCCGGAGTAGGGACCCCCAGGATTGATCGGCTCTTCACAGATGTAAACCGCTGCTGTCGCAGCATCCAGCCCATTGAGCTTCAGGAGATCGTCCGCCGCTTTTTCGAGCTGGGACATCGTGAGGCCTTCCCGGAATTGGTTTGCGGCTCCAAGCGCTGCCGCATCCACTGCCCGCCTCAAATGGCCGATACCTGAGAATAGGATGCCGGCGTCGACGGTCAGCCCGACGAATGCAGCCAGGCCGACAAACGCCAGGGCGAGCAGGACCAAAGATTGACCGCGTTGGCTCTTCTTACTCATGTTCCCTCTCACGGAGTAGGCGTAGGCTCGGCGGCGGCGTTAGGCATGATGGTGTAGACATGCAGCGTAAGTGGATCAGGCACGAAAGCCCTGATCCAGGGCAAACCAAGCAGCATGTGGTAATCGTAGAAGATCTCAAGCAGCACAAATCCGGAATTGGGAGCAGTCGGATCGATGAGTGCGGCAACTTCTGCATTTGTGAACTCTGATATGTGGTTGCCAAAGATGCTGTATCCGTTTGGGCTGGCGCTTGGATAGCGCACAACCGCCCCGCTGGCGACAGAAAATACCGAGACAACAATATCATCCGTCGCACCGTCCAGCTGGATCTGGCCACCCCAGTTCAGGGCTTGAACAGTATTCGCGTCGATCCGATTGTAGAACGCAGGATTGAAATCCACCCACGCCCCCGTGTTGTCATCATGCAGCGGGTCATCATTAGCCGCGAAACGAGCCGCCTCACGAGCCGCGTCGATGAGGTCCAAATAATAGTTGAGCATAAAGCCGAACTCGATCAGGCCGGACAGCATGATTAGAAGTATCGGAAGGATGAAGGTGACCTCGACAAAACTCTGGCCACGGAACTTCCATCCGCTCCGGCTTCTGAGCAACTTGGGAAGGTCAAGCTTCATGGTTGCCTATGCCAAACAGGGTCGACCGCACCTGGTGCGACCACGCAAGGTTGCCTCCCAATTATAGGGTCGCGGCCTAGGTGACCAGGTAGTACTCTGCGTACAGAAGCCGCATTCTGTCGCATCCTGGAGACCCTCTTGTAACACAATCTGAACATTTGGGCCGAATCCCTGGTCCCGCTACCCCAAGAAAGGGCGCGCCAGAAGCTCTCGCCCGCCGAAATAGACGAGGGCAGCGCCCAGGATGAGGAAGGGGCCATAGGGAATGGCATGGAAGGGAGAATAGCGGTGCAGAAGCAACGTCACCAGAATGTGTCCAAAGCTGTAAACTCCCGCAGCGAATACTCCTAGTAAAATGGCCAGCACGACGCCGGGCCACCCCACCGCAAGACCAATGACCCCGGCCAAAGTGACGTCTCCAAAGCCGAAAGCAACTTCCTCTAGCACCTGCCCACGCAGTCGGGCAAGTAGGCGCGCCAGCACACCTCCCAGGAGGAAGAACCCAAACACAATCCCAAATCCTGCCAGCCCACCCAGGAGGGTCTTTGAGAGCCCACGGTTGGGGTCCAGTGTCCCTAGGAGGCCAATGGCCACGGCCGCCGGGACGCTCACGATGTGCAGGATAAGCCGGTGCTCAATATCGATAACCATGATCAGCAGGAAAACGCTCGCAACCAAGAACGAGGGCCAGAATGCCCAGGGAGTCGGGTCAGCGTGAAAGATCAAGAGAGCTATGAAGACCATTGAGATCTCGACTAACGGGGCCCGCCAGGAGCGCGGCTGGCCACAATAGGGACAGTTACGCCGCCCGAAGACGAGGGCTGCTGACCCGGACCACCAGACTGCCGTCCTGGGGGCGCCACAGGCTCGACAGTGAACGCGCCGGATCTTGCGCTCAAGCGGCAGGCTGTCCGCCAAGGCGTTGATCATTACGCCAGCCAAGAAACCAAGAATCAAAACGAGAACGATCACGAGGCCAGATTATACTTCGCTCATCTTGAAAGGCTAGACGGCGCCCTGACGCATGGGACTGGCCTTCGCGAGGTCTACCCAAGGTCACTTTAGGCCGGTCATTGCGAGAAGGCACCAACCGCGCTAGGGGCGCATGGACAGGCGTCGGGTCGGATGCTAGAATGCTTGCGTGAATGTCGAGTTGCCCCAACCCGACCGCGAGCGACTCAGCGCACTCACCGCATTGATCCTGCTTGCCTATGGCCTTGTCAGGATTGTTGCCCTCCCCACGCTCTTCGCTGAGTTTGAGGTGTTTGGCCTACTCCTGAGGCTTGAACTTAACACTCAAATCGTCATGCTCTCGATCTCGGCCGGGTTGGCCATCGCCGGGGCCGAATGGCTCTTGCAGTCGCACCCGAGCATCGATCTGCGGCAGAGGACAATCGAACACTGGATCATCCCGGGTTTGGCCGCCGTGGGGATTGGCGCTCTGATCATCCGGGTGCCCGCCGGCCCGGCTTTGGGCGTAGGTCTTGTGCTCGCAGCCGGCCTCCTGATCTCGGTGCTGGTGGCCGAGTTCATCGTCCTGTTCGCTGCCGATCCCCGTCGCGATGCGGCTGCGATTGGCCTAAGAATCCTAGCCTACCTCCTGCTGGTCGAGTCGATCTTCGCGCTCAAGGCGACTGGCATGCGCGCCGCCTTCGCGGTACCGCTGATCCTGATCGCATCGGCCGGGGTTTCCTGGCGTCTATTGCGGTTGGGCCGAGTGCGCCGGGGGGCCTGGATCTATGCGCTCGTCGTGGGCTGGTTGACCGCACAAATCGGGTGGAACCACTTCACGGCCGCTCTGGCTCCGTCTGGCCCGTTGACCCGCTCGTGACAGCCTTACTACTAGGCTTATCGGCCTACGTGAGCAACGGACTCCTGCTGTCTCATTTGCAGAACGACTTCGATCCGATCAGGCTCGTGGAGTACGGCACCTTGGGGATCGTCGCGCTGCTTGCCATCCTCGTCTTGACCTAGTGATAGGTCTGCCGCACTTATCTTCTGCGCTCCAGAACTAGGCCCCCCTCCCCGGTCCACGGTGCCCTGAACCATCCACCGGCGGACCGGGGCATGATTCCATTTGCGGGACCAGCGCCGTGATCCTTGGAATGACCTTGAGCTGAGAGAGAGTCGCTGCGGGTCCGGCACTCGCAGTTCAACCCGATGAAGGGCGGATCAAGCCTTTTCCACTCAAATAGTCGAATACCAGACTTGCGATGAGATAGTTGCCTTCCACATTGTAATGGGCGCCGAAGTACGGTCCGCTGTAGCCGAACAA
>CAYGCA010000003.1:85483-97584 GCA_964348265.1 uncultured Anaerolineaceae bacterium
TCGTCGATTTGACGCTCACCAATATGCTGAATAATGCCAGGACCGACGTTCAAGGCCTCTATGCCCGCGTCATTCAACGCTTCGACCAAGGTCTGGTATGTCCATACCCTCTTATCCACGTAATGGGCCAAATCAAATCTGTTCGGGATAAGCACGATGACCGGGGACTTGCCACGATCATGGGCCACGGCCTGAAATTCCTTCAGGATCGCGACCGTCACATCCAAACCCTGAGAGGCATGAGCAGGCTGATAAAAAGGGACGTAGGAGGGCATCCCCCTGATGCGAGCCTGGATGCGATAGTCCCCAAGTGCTCGAAAAAGGCACCATGAGAACGGGAACTCCAGCCTAACAATCCCTGATGGGCCGTTGGGTACGAAATACTCATGATCCAGGTACGACTCCGGATTCTCGATCAGCTCAAGGAACTGACTATCTGGTGGATTGGGAAGGGGAACCAATTCCAGGTCGCCGGCCTCATTGATGACAAATCTCGGCTTGAAGCCGAATGGCGCTGGTGGAATCAACAAGTGTCTATAGCGGTTTACATTCCGTCGAATATTCTCCGACATGTGCCCCAGGACGGCAATATTGGCTCGGTCATCCTCATTCTGTACGAATCTCAGAAAGGCCTGATCCGTCCCATAGGCATTTACCCCGAAGTTCGATACTCGACAGTTCATGAGCAGTGAGAGAGTGTTGCTCCATGCGTCTTCATGGTCTACATCCTGCCCCCAAGTGAATGAGTCACCATACAACGACACACATGCCTCCGTCGGATCTGGAAACGCCGGGATGATGCGCGAGCCGCTTTTGTCAAATCCCGACTCGCCAAACGAAGACGGGGACGGCCAACCAAGGGTGCTGTCGCGCTTTGCCAGGTACTCATGGTAAGCCTCAAGCGTAATCTCCGGTACAGCGTAGAAGACCTTCATCCTGGACTTGAGGAATCTTCCCGATAGGAATGAAGCTCCTTCAGTTCCTAGGCCAATAAGGGCCGCGAGCAGGAAAAACCGGCTGACTTCTTCTATCCAGTTCAAGGCTTGGTAGCTCTTGGCAATCGGAAACTCGTGTGATGGTTTTTGGTCAGGAAAGACACGTCCGGCTATGGATCGCGGTGATGGAGGTCGGGCCTCGCCGTCTCCTGCTTGGCGAGTGCTTGGCAGGCACTCTCGGCATACCCACACCCGCCTCTGCCCAGCATAGAGGGTGGGGTCTGCACCGGTATCCTGCCCATTGCCAGGGACTGGACGCCTTCCTCATGTCGGACGATCTGGCCGGACTTCCAACTCGAGAAGTTGGGGAGAATTCTGTTACTAGAGCGAGGGGTTGAGCCGCCAACAGCCAGCTACCCCCGGTTCCTACCCAAGCCTCAATCAGTCTGTGAGAAGCACCGAAATCTCTTGGGCGCCCGACTCGTCAATCAGAAACGCACGGCAGCCCCAGCCTGGCGACGAGGAGGACCAGATCAACTGGATCAACTCCGGAGAAGCGGATGGCTCTTGATCGGTGGCGGACGGATAGGAAGGGCCGCTTGGGTGGGAATGATAGACGCCTATCAGGTTAACTCCCCTATCTTCTAGGAGGTAAAGGGCATGGATCTGTTCCTGCGGATCCATCCGGTATCGGACCGGGCTGGCCTCGACGTTGGTGACTGGTAATACCATTGAGACACTGTCGGCCGCTCCTCCCAGCAACCCACAGGCCTCGTTCGGGATGCAGTCCCGAACATGATCATGCATCTGCTGCCAGTGGGCGGCTGGGATGCGCAGGACCCGTTGACTCATCGCACCGCATCCTCTATGACGGTGCGCATTCGATCGCATCGAGCATGAGCGAGGCAACCGCCAGGCCTTCAACGCCGGTCAGTTTCATTCCAGGTTTTTCCCGGGTCAGCCAGTGAATGCCGGCTTCCATTTCTATGCTGATGTGTGATTGAGCCAGGTCCAGTTCCGCTCCGAGCTCGAGTCCGGCGTATCGAAGCGAGCCCTCTACGGTCTCCTGGCTCGGGTGCGGGAGGCAGGACCTGCTGGGTAGAGGATTCACCGACTCCTCAGAGCGCCTTGATTCCGCTTGGATGAAGTGTTGAAGCTGAATCAAGTCAGCGTGGGAATCTCATTGAAAAGGCGTCTATCCACCTCAAGGATCTTGGTGGATCTGCAGCTCATCAAATGGACGAGTCAAGAAATGAGAATCCGCAATTGGGCGCCGGATTCGATGGGCCGGCGATCCTCCTCAGCCGCTTGCCCGCCGGCCTTCGGGCGGTTTCATCATTCGCCGATCGAGCAAATCCACTCTCCGCCGCATCAGGAACCTGAGCCGCTGATGTCCTCCTCTACCCCGACCGTCGAGCGAGGCAGCATACGACCAAAGCCGGTGTCGCTCAGCCTACGATTCCACCTTCGGTGAGTTTCCGGAGATCACTGAGGGCCGCCTCAACCTCCTCCGGGCTCAATAGACGGCCATCCTCACGGTGCAGGAGTTTACCTTCTTGCGCTCGTTCAACCGCTACTTCCCGAATGGTCGAGTTTCTCTCCAGAGCTTCCTTGACGAGTTCTGCCCCCGATGAGTAGCCGATCAGGGGGTTGAGCGCCGTTACCACGATGGCGTTTCTAGCCAGCCAACCTTCTGCCTTTTCAGGTTTGGCTTTCAGTCCGACAACACACTTGTCCGTGAAAGCCTGAACCGCGCCGATCATCACCTGCATCATTTCGAATAGGTTGTGGGCGATGATAGGCATCATCACGTTCAATTCGAGCTGACCGGCCTGCGCCGCCAACACGACGGTGGTGTCGCATCCCATCACATGGAACATCGCCATGTTCAGCATCTCTGCCAGCACAGGATTGACCTTTCCCGGCATTATGCTTGACCCGGGCTGCACCGTAGGCAGGACAATTTCATCCAAGCCCGTTGCGGGGCCCGAAGCGAGTAATCGGAAATCATTAGCTATGCGCGTCAACGTAACGGCCGAGGTCCGCATCGCAGAGGAGAAGTCAGCCATATCAGCCATGGACTGCATGCACTCAAACAGGTCGTCGGATTCGTGGAGTTCCAATCCGGATATCGACGCCATCCGTTCGACCATCCTCGGATGGTACTCAGGGTGAGCATTCAAGCCCGTCCCGGTGGCCGTGCCCCCGATTCCAAGTCGCCGCAGGCCACTGGCCGAACGCCGAAGGCGTTCTGCATCCCGGTCGACAGCCCGCGCATAGCCCCCGAATTCCTGGCCGAGCCGTACCGGAACGGCATCCTGGAGGTGGGTTCGACCGGATTTCACAATATCGTCGAATTCCGCCGCTCGCTTGCCGAGTTCCTCGGCCAGCCCTGCCAATGCCGCCAGCATCTCATCCAAACGCCATAGGCAGCCGAGGCGGATCGCGGTGGGTATGGTGTCATTTGTCGATTGGGCCATGTTGACATGATCGTTGGGATGAACGTTCAGCTCGTGACCCGTCTCCTTCAAGATCTGGGTGGCACGCGCGGCGATCACCTCGTTTGCGTTCATATTGTGACTAGTACCTGCGCCGGCCTGGAAAGGATCAACGACAAAGTGTTCATCCCAAAGGCCTTCCATAACTTCCTGGGCTGCACGGGCGATGGCGTTCGCCCTGCTTTCATCGATGAGATCCAGCTCCCCATTCACCTCTGCGGCCGCTCGCTTTATCAAAGCCATGGACCAAATGAAGGCTCGCCACGGGCGGAGACCTGAAATGGGAAAATTCTCCACGGCCCGCTGTGTCTGAGCACCATACAGTGCATGCTTGGGAACGCGGATTTCACCAAGGGAGTCCTTCTCGATTCGTGTATCGTTCTCGTTGCTCATAGGATCTTCCTCATTTCTTTCGATACGGCCAAGTCGACCGCCGCGTGAGCTCCCTCCCAAGGCATCCATTCTTCATTCTAGCAGAAGAAAAGAGGGAGCCAGTTGGCTCCCTCTTGCGATCTCCAAGGAATAACCCTATTCATCGAGGGCTGCGTAGCCCATCCCCTCCGTGAAGTAGTCGTAGTTGGGTTGAATGTCCTCCCTCAGGTTAACAACCTCGCCAGCCTCAAGCACTCGCGTGGCATTCAAATGAATGGGCTCTCCGTGTTCATTCTCACCATCCCAGGGCTGGTCGAAGCCCGGGGTTCCGACCGGCATACTCAGGATTTCCCCCCCCTTGGCCACGTAGTCTTCCGGCGTCTCCTCCTCGGTGAAGATCGCTTCGTAGGGGCATTCCGGAATACAGGCGCCGCAATCAATGCACGTGTCCGGATCGATGTAATACCAGGGCCATTCGTCGATTGGCTTGCCTGGGACGATGCACTCGACCGGGCATACATCCACACATGACGAGTCGCGCAAGCACAGACTGGTTATGATGTACGTCATTTGGAAGATCCTCCAACGCGATCCTAGCAAAGCCTCCTCAGGCCCTTGCGTCCATGGAATTGAAGATGAACCAAGTATACTCTATGCGGCCTTGTGAAAGAGAGCCTCTACCTCCGCCCAATGGACCAGATTCCACCAAGCAGCCACGTAGTCGGGCCGACGATTTTGGTAGTTCAAATAGTAGGCGTGCTCCCAAACGTCGATCCCCAGGATTGGCGTCATCCCGGTTGAGAGAGGGGTATCCTGGTTGGAGGTGGAAAGAACCTGCAGGCTACCTGCGTCATCGACGGCCAGCCAGCCCCAGCCGCTTCCGAAGCGCGTGATCGCCGCAGTGGAGAAGCTGTCTTTGAAAGCCGCGAAGCTGCCAAAGGCGGCGTTGATGGCAGCCGAGAGTGCCCCAGACGGCTCGCCACCACCCTCCGGGCTCATGAGGGTCCAAAACAAGGAATGGTTGGCAAAGCCGCCCCCATTATTCCGCACTGCCATCCTGATTGACTCGGGGATAGCGTTCAAATCCGAAAGGAGGTCCTCAATCGCCTTTCCCTGCAGGTCCCCATGACCCTCCAGGGCCTTGTTTAGGTTGCTGGTGTAGGCCGCATGGTGCTTCCCATGGTGGATTTCCATGGTGCGAGCATCAATATGAGGCTCAAGCGCGTCATACGCGTACGGCAGATCTGGCAACTCGTATGTCATCAAAAGATCCCTCCTGGAATGAATTATGGGTTGGGACGTTGCACCGGATTGAATCAAATCCGGCCAGGTCTTCTGGAAGCGGTCGTCTCTGAGGAAGTGCCCCGGCTTCTTTGAATCCTGTCCCTCTACAGCAGCCATTGTAGAATGCTGGCTCGCGTTTTGTCAAGATTCGGCCCCTGTTCTGCTTGCCGACGAACTCAGACAGGAGTTCACAGCCTAGCCCCTGAACCGTCCGCGTCAGATGGGATTCGAGAGGTGAAGCCCAGGGTGATCCCATCTGCGCCTCCCTACAAATCGCTTGTCTCCCGTATAATGGTTTCCAGATACGCCGATCCGCACGCGCCTTTCTGTGCTGGATGAAGCTCTTGGTTAGGTTCTCTCGGAGGGAAGCAATGCAGATCCGCTGTTACCACTGCGGCATGAATTTCACGCTGAGAAAAGAGGAGGCTCTGTTCGTACTCGAAGCACTCGAGGAATCCGGGAGTACGCACTATGATGCTCGGTGTACACGTTGCCGGCATGCGAACCGCATTTCACTAGAGCAACTGCGTCGGATCGCACCCTCACCACAGCCGGAGGATCAGTCAGAGGAAGAGGGGTGACCGAGCAGCGAGTGTCCCAGCCGTTCACAACCCTGATCTCAGCCCAGGATCTTTGGCGACGGTCGCGAGATCCTGAGTGGGCGATTCTTGATTGTCGTTTCGATCTGGACAAGCCTGAGATCGGGGAGGCCGCCTATCTTCAGAACCACATCCCGGGCGCAGTCTACGTCCACCTCGAGCGAGATCTGTCTGCGGAGCCGACGGGAAGGAACGGGCGGCATCCGCTTCCCGGCACACGGCAGCTGACGCAAACCTTTTCACGTCTTGGAATCCGGGCGGGAGTTCAGGTTGTTGCGTACGACGATGACGGCGGCGCCTATGCGTCACGCATATGGTGGAGCCTGCGGTATTTGGGCCACGAGGCCGTCGCCGTCCTCGACGGCGGCTTCTCTGCTTGGCGGAGCGATGGTTTACCTCTCCACACCGGGCGCGAGGTGCGGCCTCCGGTGCAGTTTGTGCCGATCGAACGCTCGTCGATGCTAATAGAGGTGAGCGAGATTGCAGAGGGACTGGACACCTGGCGATTGCGGTTGGTCGACGCCCGAGCGCCAGAGCGATACCACGGCGAGAATGAGCCAATTGATCCCGTGGCTGGGCGCATTCCAGGTGCAGTTAACCGGTACTGGAAGGACAATCTGGATGAGGCAGGGAGATTTCTCCCTCCGGCTGAGCTGCGGCAGCAATTTGAAAGCCTGCTGGGATCTGTTCCTCCTGATCGGGTCATTCACTACTGTGGGTCGGGCGTATCAGCCTGTCACAACCTGCTGGCCATGAACCATGCAGGCATTCAGGGGCCTCGTCTCTACGTCGGTTCATGGTCGGAATGGTCGGCCGACCCGAATCGACCTTTTGTGACCGGTGCGGAACCCCACAGGGACCCACAAGCGAGTCAATCCCCTTGATCTCGGGCCTTGGCCCAACGACAGGAGAGAAGGCCAGTTCGCGGACAGGGCACGTTTGGACTGTCAGTAGAAACCGCTCCCGCGCATGTCGCACCGGGAAACTAATGTTCCGGGATCCCCGCGACCTGGAATCTTGAGGCTGATGCCCCCAAGTTTCGCCTTGCCACTCCGCAGCCTCTTGAAGAAGACCGGCGGGGATTACTCAATCCAGCCAACCGTGGCCCGATCGCCCAAAGGATCTTGCGCGCAGCCTGCAGGACCCACTGACGACCAGGGAGCCAACTCCTACCTAGGATGCCTCGTTGGTCCCAGGATTCTGGGGGTATTCGAACGAGCTGCTGATTATACCCAATGAGGGGGAAGGCTCGGAGGAGACCTCGAGCCTGAAATCACTTGGACCAATAGCGTCCAAGGTCCATCAGCCATAGAGTTGATGGGCTTTGATGAGAGCTGCAACCCCACTTGGAACCAAGTAGCGATAAGGTTCGCCAGCAGCCACGCGCCCGCGAATATCTCTGCCGGAGATGCCAATGGGCGGCGCTTTGAAGTAACGCACCTTGGCAGAAATGCCAGGCAAGTGCCTCTCAAGCAACTGCAGGTCCGGCTTCGTTCCGGGTCGCCGTAGCACACCGATGCTGGAGCAAACCTCAACAAAAAGGTTTGGTTGATGCCAGTTCGGCAGATCCATCAGAGCATCGGAGCCCATCAGGTAAGCCAACCCCTTCCCCGGATACCTTTCCTGCAGCCAACGGATCGTATCCACACTGTAGTGCGGGCCAGGCCGATCAATGTCAGCCCTCGAAAGTTCAAATTCCGGAGCCTCGAGGATCGCCGCCAAGACCATCTCGACTCTGGTTTCGACTGGCGTGATGGGACGGGAGGGCTTATGCGGTGGCTCCCCGGACACAACCCACAAAACCCGGTCGAGGGCAAGAGCGGCGCGCGCCTCGTCTGCGAGGATCAGATGCCCGATGTGGGGCGGATCAAAGGTCCCTCCGAAGACGCCGACTAGTTCTCCCACTCGAGTTCGTAGTCCCTGATGCGAACGGTATCCCCCAACTCGATCCCGGCCTCGCGCAAGGCATCTTCCACTCCAAGCCGGACGAGCAATCGCTGGAAGCGGCGCACAGCCTCTTCATACTCCCAATAGGTCATCTCGGCTGCTCGCTCAATCGCCTCGCCTTGTACGCGCCAACCCCCATCCGGATCGCGGCTTATCTCAAATGCCGGCGCGCCCGACTTGGGTCGGTAGACTGGCGTGACTTCTACCGCTGCTGGAGGCTCCGACTCCTCCAGAGCCTGATGAGCCGCGTAGAGCAAAGGCCGCAGACCGATTCTTGCCAAAGCAGATACTGCCATAGGTTCGCAGCCCAAATTGAGGAAGTCTTCCTCGAGCTTCGAGAGCCGTTCCGCGACCTGAGGCAGGTCAATCTTGTTTATGGCAACAATCTGAGGCAACTCACTCAGCCGCTCTTCAAACAAAGCAAGTTCGGTGTTGATCTGGGAGTAGTCGGCCAGAGGGTCTGCGGATGTGCCATCAATCAGGTGAATCAGGACCCTAGTGCGTTGGATATGACGCAGGAAAGCCGAACCCAAACCGGCCCCATGGTGGGCCCCCTCAATCAGTCCAGGAATGTCGGCCAGCACCAATGAGATTTCATCCTCCAGATCAGCGACCCCCAGGTTGGGCACAAGGGTGGTGAAAGGATACTCAGCGATCTTGGGTCTGGCATTGGTGACTGCAGCCAGCAGAGTCGATTTCCCGGCATTTGGCACGCCCACAATCCCAACATCTGCCAAGAGCCGGAGTTCGAGATTCAGCCAACGATCTTCGCCCGGTTCACCTCTCTCCGCCATGCGAGGTGCCTGGTTCTTTGAGGTCGCAAAGCGGGCATTGCCCCGTCCGCCCCGCCCTCCGCGGGCAACTGCAAGCCTTTGTCCAGGCTCGACCAAATCCCCAAGCGTCTCGCCCGTGCTCTCAACTCGCACGATCGTTCCTGGTGGAACAGGGACGATCACATCCTTGCCACTAGCGCCGGTCCGGTTGTTTCCTCCGCCTGCCGCTCCCCCATCGGCCCGAATATGCCGTTTTTGGCGAAACTTGCTGAGTGTGGACCGACGAGGGTCCACCTCCAGAATCACATCGCCCCCACGACCCCCATCGCCTCCATCCGGCCCACCCCTGGGCACATACTTCTCACGCCGAAAATGGACCACGCCGTCCCCACCACGGCCCGAAGACACATGAATTCGCACTTCATCGATAAACATTTGCCTTGACCGCGCCCGATTTGGATCGAATTGCCGGGAGCCGCAGGTATCCCGCCAATCAGCCCTATCATAACCTTGATTGAGTCAATTTGCACTTGTGAACCATCTATGATAGATTACGCCCACTAGCATAATGCATGCTGGCAAGCGGAGGAATACATGGCCTCTCCCACCGTGCCCGACATCGTCGTCGGTCGCCTTCCCTTGTACCTACGAGCACTAGCTGAGATGGTCGATGATGGCAAGGAGATTACCTCCTCTCAAGAACTAGGTGAACGGCTGGGGATTTCATCGGCTCAGATCCGCAAGGACCTGTCACAATTCGGAGAATTCGGCAAGCAGGGCACCGGCTACAACATTGCCTTCTTGTCCGATCAACTCAGGCAGATTCTGAAGGTGGATCATGTCTGGGATGTTGCTCTGGTTGGCGCAGGGGATCTAGGTCGGGCGATCGCTAACTATGGCGGTTTCGTTGACCGGGGCTTCCGGATTTCAGTTGTCTACGATAACGATCCGTCGAAAATTGGCAAGCACATTGGACCTTTTGAGATCTCTGGCTACACCGGAATGGTAGCAGACATCCGGGCCAGAGGCATTCGAGTCGCGCTCCTGGCTGTTCCGGCCCGGGCAGCCCAGGAGGCCAGCAATCGACTTGTGGAAGCCGGCGTCCGGTCCATCCTTTGCTACGCACCGACATCGATCTCCGTGCCGGAGAATGTTCACGTCCAGTATATTGACCCTGTCCTCCACCTTCAGCGAATGACTTATTACGTGCATTGAGCCTGAAGGTTCCCCCTGGGGTTCGCTCGCTCCAGTCCCACCACTCAAGGTAGTAAAGGATCTGAATTCCTGGCCTGGGGAGCCCTGCCAGAGCCTGGATGTTTTGAATGCTGCCCGGAACTGACCCCTCTCGAAACCTGGTCCGTCCAAGGCAGAAACAAGTCGTAGGGCGGGCTTGGGCACCCGCCCTACGAAAGTTGAAGTAATCTTGGGAGCCAGTTCGTAGCGACTCGCGCTTCCTGGGCCTCAATCCCTACACGGTGGGCAGCGTCCGCCCCAGCTTCTCCAGTATGGACAGTCCGCGTGCTGCTCCTCTGCATGTGCAGGCAACCGGATCCTCAGCCAGGTACGCCGGCACGCCGGTCTCGCGCGTAAGCCATTTGTCGATACCCCGCAGGAGCGCGCCACCTCCACCAATCAGCATTCCTCGATCGATGATGTCCGAGGCAAGTTCAGGCGGCGTGCGCTCCAGGACGTTTCGGACCGCCGCCAGCTGCAACTGCAACGGCTCCTGAAGCGCCTCGACAACCTCACTGGTGGTCAGGGTGATCGGCCTCGGAAGACCGGTCACCTGATCCTGCCCCTGTATCTCGATGGTCTCTTCTTCTTCTTGCGGGACAGCAGCCCCAATACGAATCTTGGCTTCCTCTGCAGTTCTAGAACCGATAATGAGCCCGTACTTCTTGCGGACGTAGCCGACGATCGAGTCGTCGAGACTCGTTCCTCCAAGACGTGCTGTGTCGGCGGCAACGATGCCACTCATTGCGATGACAACCGCTTGCGTGACGCCCCCCCCAAGAACGACAACCATGTTGCCGGAAGGTGTAGCAACCGGAAGACCGACACCGATGGCCGTTGCCAGTGGTTCATGGATCAGATGTACTTCCCGGCTGCCGGCCTGCAATGCCGCCTCATGAACCGCCCGGCTCTCAACGCTCGTTACGCCGTGGGGGACTGTGATCATGACTCGCGGCTTGAACAACCGAGCCGGGCCACAGACCTTCTCAACGAAATGGCCCAGCATCCGATAGGTGACTTCGAAGTCAGCGATAACCCCATTACGAAGCGGACGCATGACCTCAATCGATTCGGGCACGCGTCCAAACATATCCCGCGCCGCCTGACCGACCTCCACAATCTTCAGTTCATCAATATCAATGGCGACCACTGTCGGCTCAAAGAGAACGACTTCATCGCCCTCGCAAATCAGCGTGTTGACCGTGCCTAGATCGATCCCCAGATCCTTGCCAAATAACGCCATGCGGAGCTAAGACCCCTCCCCTTCGCCTACCTGCAGGCGACCCCCTCGAGCGCCACGAAGTCGTCTCAAAGCTCGTAGGCGCAGGTTAGAACGCCGAAGGGCAGCCTCGATCGCCAGGTATTCGTCGGTGTCAGGCGGCGGCCCTTCCCGGAGCAGTTTCTCCGCCCTGTCGCGTGCGGCTTCCGCCCTGGCCTCGTCGATCTCGGCCACGCTCTCGCCGACGTCCGCCAGAACCGTGACCAAATCTGGACGGACTTCCATTACGCCACCTGCGATCGTGAAGGCCTCTTCTCCGGCCTCATGTCGCACAATCAGGATTCCAAAGTCGAGGGCTGCCAGGAGGGGGGCATGATGTTCGAGGATGCCCATTTGGCCTTCGGACCCCGGCGCGATGACCATGTCGGCAAGACCTTCAAAGAGCATCCGGTCCTGGGTGGCAATTTCACACCTAATTGGCATGCCTAGACGGCCTCCGATCGATCAGACGGATTACACTTCGGATTGGATCCGGTCTGCCTTTTCGATAACCTCATCAATCTTGCCAACCATGTAAAACGCTTGCTCAGGCAGAGCGTCGTGCTTCCCCTCCAGAATTTCTTGGAACCCGCTTACGGTTTCTCGAAGCGTCACGTAGCGACCCTCCAGCCCGGTGAACTGTTCTGCAACGAACATGGGTTGAGAGAAGAAACGCTCAATCTTACGCGCCCGGGAAACGATCAGCTTGTCTTCTTCGCTCAGCTCCTCCACGCCCAGGATGGCAATGATATCTTGGAGATCTTTGTAGCGTTGCAGGACCCGCTGGACCTCCCGGGCGACGGCGTAGTGCTCCTCGCCGACGATCTGAGGGTCGAGGATGCGGGATGTTGAAGCCAGCGGATCAACGGCCGGGTAGAGACCCCGGTCGGCGATGGAGCGTTCAAGAGCAATCGTGGCGTCCAGATGGGCGAAGGTCGCTACCGGGGCCGGGTCCGAGTAGTCATCGGCCGGAACGTACACGGCCTGCATCGAGGTGATTGACCCGATCCTCGTAGACGTGATGCGCTCTTGGAGCTCGCCCATCTCGGTCGCTAGCGTCGGTTGGTAGCCAACGGCTGAAGGGAGGCGCCCGAGCAATGCGGAAACTTCCGATCCTGACATGCTGAAGCGAAAGATGTTATCGATGAAGAGCAGAACATCTCTGCCTTGATCGCGGAAGTGTTCAGCCATAGAGAGCGCAG
>CAYGCA010000003.1:97594-101657 GCA_964348265.1 uncultured Anaerolineaceae bacterium
ATCGACGGCGGATTATCACTGGCTTCACTGAGATATACTCCGGATGAAGGTAAAGGAGGTCAAGATGCCTCAACCTAGAGTAGTGATTACCGGACTGGGCGCCATTACTCCGCTGGGTCTGACCGTAGACCAATACTGTATCCTTGAGAACGCCGGATTCTATCATCTCTCGGTACATTTGCGTACCCTCTCGGGTACGCTCCCCAATCCCGGCAAATACTGAATTGCCCTGGTGGACTGTGGCTATGGATCGAATCAGCTCCTGGATGATGATGGTCTTGCCGACCCCTGCCCCGCCGAAGATTCCTGTCTTGCCCCCCTTGGTAAAGGGCGCGATCAGGTCGATAACCTTTAGCCCGTCTTGTCGATAGGCTTCCCAAGAACGTTGAAAACCCGGCCCAAGGTTTCCTCTCCGACCGGAACCCGAATTGGTGCGCCGGTTGCGATCGCCTTGGTTCCCCTCTGAAGCCCATCCGTCGAGTCCATGGCGACCGTCCGCACCCAGTTCTCACCCAGATGTCGCTGAACTTCCAGGATCAGGAGCTCGCCATCTCCCATGGGGACCTCTATAGCATCGTAGATTTCTGGCATGCTGTTCAGCTGAAACTCACAATCCACTACAGCACCCTGAATCTGTACGACGCGTCCTTCCACTTCTGCCATGCAAACCTCCCGGATAGCGCTTACCGCACCTGCGCTTCAACGCCGCCGGCAATATCAAGCATCTCGCCCGTGATTGCCTGCTGGCGCGCTTTGTTGTAATCGAGCCGCAACACCCCGACCAATTCTCGGGCGTTCTCCGTTGCGTTCCGCATCGCCACCATGCGAGCCGCATGCTCGCTCGCCGACGACTCAAGTATCGCCTGATAGACCTGCAAGGCCGTGAGCCGAGGGACGATCCGATCGACGAGTTCGAACGCACCCGGTTCATAGGTATAGGCCGGCTCAGGGCCGGGCGCTTCTGCCGCGGCCACCCGCCCGGCGGGGGTTCCTTCTTCCTCCGGCTCCACCTCAAAAGGCAGCAGATGCTTGATGGTCGGCCGCTGAGTCAGCAGATTGATGAAGTCAGTGTAGATCATCAGCACTTCGTCCGCGCGGCCGGACAGAAACTCATCGAGAGCCAATTGGCCGATGGCGGATACGTCCGCAAAGGTCGGCTCCGCAGGTAGATCGCTGAAATCAGCTGCAATGGTAACCCGCCGTCGGGCCAGCAGATCGCGGCCTTTGCGACCTACGATTACGTAGCTAGTGGGGGCTGTGAGTCCTCGAAGTTGCCCGAAGGCGAAACGGATCACATTGGCGTTATACGCTCCCGCGAGACCGCGATCACTGGTGACCAAGATCACCAAGATGTGGTCGATCCTCTCACGTTCTGTGAGCAGCGGGTGAATGACATCGCGTGCCGGCTGGCGGGCCAGGTGGCGCAGAACCTGCCAGGCCTTGTCGGAGTAGGGACGCGTTTCTCGTACCAGCTGATCGGCTTTGCGAACCCGGCTGGCACTGACGGCCTCTAGAGCGCGCGTGACTTGACCTATGTTTTGGACGCTCCGGATACGGAGCCGCATTTCACGAGGTGTCGCCATTAGAGGCAGGTACTCGGATTAATCGGTCGAGGCCTCCCAACCAGTGTTGAAAGCTTCTATTGCCCCGCGAAGCTCTTCTTCTGTCTCGCTTGAGAGGGCTTTCTCATCAGCAATGCGCCTCACCAGGTCAGCATGAGAGGCTTCCATGTAGCGCAGGAAGGCCATCTCCCACTCGCTCACTTTGTCAACCGGAACGTGATCAACAAAGCCGCGCGTGCCCGCGAAGAGCACCGCTACCTCCTCTTCAAGCTCCTGAGGTTTGTATTGGGGTTGCTTTAGGAGCTCCTGCAACCTTTGGCCGCGATTCAGCTGCTGTTGAGTAGCCCGATCCAAGTCCGACCCGAATTGAGCAAAGGCCGCCACTTCGCGATAAGCAGCCATGTCGAGCCGCAGTCCACCGGCTACCTGCTTCATCGCCTTGGTTTGCGCATCTCCACCTACTCGCGAGACGGATAGTCCAACATTGATGCCGGGCCGGATACCGGCGTTGAACAGGTCGGTTTCGAGGTAGATTTGACCATCCGTGATCGAGATTACGTTGGTGGGAATATAGGCCGAGACGTCCCCCAACTGCGTTTCAATGATGGGCAGAGCGGTCAGCGAGCCTCCCGAGCCACGGACCTTTTCGACCCGCTGTCCGTCACTCCCGTCCATTCCAGCTAGGGCCTCTTGCGCATTGTGATACGAGAGTGGGCCGTCGTATACGACGCCATCGACCGCATCCTTGCCCTCCGCCTCCCCATTAAAACCGGCGCGTACGATCACGTACTTGTCTGCCAAGCGGACGGCGCGCTCTAGCAGCCGACTGTGCAGATAGAAGACGTCACCGGGGTAAGCCTCGCGTCCCGGCGGACGCCGCAACAGTAGGGATACTTGCCGGTAAGCCCAAGCATGTTTAGTCAGGTCGTCATAGACGATAAGTGCATCACGGCCTTCTTCGGCGAAATGCTCACCCATGGCGCATCCGGCGTAGGGTGCGATGTATTGAAGCGCTGCCGGTTCATCTGCGGCAGCCACCACAACCACTGTATGATCCATAGCGCCAAACCGCTCCAGCGTGGCCACCGTGCGGGCCACTGATGCTCGCTTCTGCCCTATGGCCACATAGATACAGATGAGATCCTTGCCCCTCTGATTGATAATGGTGTCAATGGCAATGGCGGTCTTGCCTGTCTGCCGATCGCCGATAATCAGCTCCCTCTGGCCTCTGCCGATGGGAGTCATTGAGTCGATGGCCTTTATTCCCGTCTGGACCGGCGTGTCCACATCCTTCCGATCGACGACGCCCGCGGCAATGCGCTCAATCGGACGGTAATCCTCGAACTGAATCGGTCCCCTGCCGTCGATGGGCTGTCCAAGAGCATTGACGGCCCGACCGATGAGCCCTTCGCCAACGGGAACCGAGACGATTCGCCCGGTCGTGGAAACACTCATTCCTTCTTCAATCTCGTCGTATTCGCCCAGAACGATGATTCCGATGTTGTCATCTTCAAGGTTGAAGGCGATTCCCATCACACCGTTGGCGAACTGCACCAGCTCTTGAGCCCGGACTTCCGCAAGGCCAGAAGCGCGCGCGATGCCGTCTCCAGCTTCCAAGACCGTGCCGATCTCTCTCAGCGTGACTTCAGGAGAGTATTCCTCGATCTGTTGTTGCAGATCCGCAGATAGATTCTTTAGCAGATCGGACATATTCCCTCCGGTCGGGGTCTAAGAAAAGGTTTGAGGATGATTGGGAGATTACCGAAGCCCATCGACCGCACAGGCGGGTTGCGAGCCCCCAGCCCAGAACATCGGCTAGTCTGTGGCAATGGATCCTGTGGCTGCCTCAACCGACTCCATGAAGTTTACTTGAAGGCCTACATCTTGTCCAGACCTTCACAAACGCGCACCGTTCTAGGCGTCGTCGATCGTGCCGCGCTTCATCCCTTTGCCCAACCGGACCGAGCGTTCGTAGGCCGCCCAGATTGCGCGCGAGATCGCAGTTCTGAAGCCAGCTTTTTCCAGATAATACAGGGCCGCCGCCGAGGCGCCGCCCGGTGAGGTCACCTGGTTGCGGAGGCGCGCCATATGCAGCGGGGAATGGTCGTAGAAGGCAACCGAGCCCTTGAGCGTCTGGACGACCAGCTTTTCGGCAATGCGGCGGGGAAAGCCGAGATGGACCCCTGCGTCCACCATCGCTTCCATGAATAGATACACATATGCCGGACCCGTCCCCGAAAGGGCTGTAGCCATATCCAGGTAGTCTTCATCTTCGACCTGCAATTCCTGACCAAAGGCCCCCAGGACCATGCGAACCTGGTCCAATTGAGCGGGCGTTACCTCGCGGGCCGCTATCCAGACCGTGATCCCCTCGCCGACCTGAGCCGGCGTATTCGGCATGGCACGGACAACGGCGCTGTGGCCAAGGCCTTGTTTCAAGGTGGGAAGGGAAACACCGGCCACGATGGACAAGGCCAGGGTATCAGTCGAAAGGTGGCCTT
>CAYGCA010000003.1:101667-108245 GCA_964348265.1 uncultured Anaerolineaceae bacterium
AAGCTCGGTCAAGACCTCGCGTATGCTTTGCGGCTTGACCGAGATAATGACGATTCCGGCTTCAGAAAGGGAGCTGCGGTTGGCGGTTGTGGTCGAAAACCCGTAGCGCTCCGCCAAGTCCTCCAATCGGTTCGGTCTGGGGCCGCTCATGACGATCTGAGCAGGTTCGCCAAGGTTATTCCTTAGCAGGCTAGCTCCCATGGCTTCCGCCATAACGCCCGGACCAATAAAGACGATCTTGCGATCTCCAAGCATGGTTCTCCACCCCTCTCCTCACGGCAAAGAGTTGGGACATTGTACCCAAGGTTGCCCGATTTCATGCGAGCTCTCACAAAGCGCTAAGCCAACTCAAAACCTGACAAGCTGTGGGAGACGCAAGAAGGACTCATGGGTCATATTCAGGCTGGAAGAGCCTCGGTCGAGGAGGCGATTTGCGGCTAGGTGCCGGCGAAATACTGGAGCGCAAGTCGTACGCGGGCCTCTACATCCTGGGGTCCATCCCGGGGAATGGTCTGGAGAGCGGCCTGGGCCTCAACCAGGCTATATCCCAGGGCTGTCAGGACGCCGAGAACTTCGCTGTCGACGTCGCTGGGGGCAAATTCCAGCGCCAGGGGGGCCGCCAGCTTGTCTTTGAGGTGGAAGACGATTCTCTCCGAGGTTTTGCGACCTATACCCGGGACTCGGGCGAGCGCCTCAGGCTGGTCGTTGGCGACCGCGTTTCTGAGTGTATCCGGCGACAGATGCGAAAGCGCGGCCAGCGCCAGACGGGGCCCAACTCCAGTCACTTGAATCAAGAGTTCAAAAAGCTCTCGCTCCTCCAGGCTGCTGAAACCATATAGGGTCAGCGCATCCTCTCTGACCGCCAAATACGTGTGAAGAAAGATGGGCTTGCCGACCGCAGGGGCCGCCTCTAAGACAGACGTAGGCACGGCCAGACTTAGGCCAACACCCCCGACCACTACGATGACTTCATCTTCCCCAACCATTTGTAGGAGCCCCCGTACTGAAGCAATCAATTCTCACCTGCTGAGAGCTGGTCCAGATGGCTTGAATGAAGATGACAAATTGCGATGGCAAGCGCATCTGCGGCATCATCCGGTCGCGGAGTTTCTTCGAGCATTAGCAGGGAACGAACCATCTGTTGGACTTGTCGCTTGTCCGCCCCACCGTACCCGGTGACGGCCTGCTTGATCTCTAGCGGGGTATATTCGCGAACTGAAACATCCGCCTGAGCCAGGGCGAGCATGGCCACGCCGCGCGCTTGCCCCACACTCATAGCGGTCGATACGTTCCTCTGAAAGAACAACCTCTCCACCGCGCCGCTCTCGGGCGGGTGGAGAGCCAGCAACCCGACTAGCTGGTCGTAGAGTTCAAGCAGGCGAAGCGCCATTGATTCGCCCGGAGGGGTTCGAATCACGCCGTAGTCAACGAGCCGAAGCCGACCGTCGGCCAATTCCTCGACGAAACCGTATCCGGTGACGGCCGTCCCGGGGTCGATGCCGATCACCAGCATCGGAGGCCAGCTCCATCCGCCACCGATCAGGCTGTCTCAAGCAGATTGACGGCTTCGTCACTCAGCTCAAGGTTGCTGTACACCTGCTGAATGTCCTCCAAGTCTTCAAGATGCTCTATGATCCGAAGAACCTGCAGGGTGTCTTGGGGCGACAGCTGGACTTCAGCCTCTGGCAACCAGCGCAACTCAGATACTTCGGGTTCGATACCCGCTTCCAGGAGGCGGTCATTGATTTCCTTGAAGGCTTCAACCGAGGCGACAATTTCGACCTTCTCGTCGAAGATCACGTCCTCCGCACCCGCCTCCACAGCCAGCTCAAAGATGTCTTCCTCTTCGTGACTTCCAGACGGGAACTCAAAATAGGCCGCCTCCGCCATGCTCCCACCGGTGCTCGTGAGACCATGCCGAATATCAGCAACCGTCCGGTTCCGATTGTCTGTGATGACCTCTATCATCAGGGCGACACCATGCGGGGCATACCCCTCGTAGGTAATCTGCTCCAGGCCGCTGGCGTCCTTATCCTGACCGGTGCCACGACGGACGGCCCGCTCGATATTGTCCTTGGGCATGTTCTCGGCCTTGGCGCGATCGATGGCGAGCCTAAGGGAGAAGTTGGTATCTGGATCGCCTCCGCCTTGCCTAGCTGCAATGGCGATCTCCCGCGCCAAGCGAGTAAACAGAGTGCCGCGTTTGGCATCATTGGCAGCTTTCTTGCGCTTAATTGTCGACCATTTTGAGTGTCCAGACATAGCTCCTACCTTGGCTCGACCCCAAATCGAGACAATGCTGCGCAATCTGGCGAGGTGAAGACCATTATACCATCCGACAATGAGAGCCAATCCGGACTGAGCCTGGCCTAGCTCTCAGAATATGACCGAGTCAGCAAAGACCGCAGTTTTCGGACGGTGTCCAGGCTCTGACCGCGATAGTGATTATTGGCGAAAACCAGCGTAAGGGGAACAGAGTCATCCAGTTGGCCCAGCTTGGGCACCCAATCCTCCAGCTCTTCGTTCGAATATGTGTAGTCATAGCGTTCCCAGGCCTCCTCGTGGGCCCACCACTTGGCGGCGTTGCGGCCATGGAAACGAACATAGCCCAGCGAACCAGTCGCACGAGCGATTGGGGGCATCAAGTTGGCGAATCTGGGCTGGTCGAGGCTGCAATACCCCAGATTCAACTCCTCCAGCAGGTCGAACGTTTCTTCCGAAACCCATTTCCGATTCCTAAATTCAATCACAACGGGGATCGATCTTAAGCCTTCAGCCAGGCGCAGAAGATAGTCTCGATTCTCATCTGAGGCGTGGAAAGAATAGGGGAACTGGGCCAGGACACATGAAAGTTTTCCGGCCTCAATCAGCGGCCCCAAAGAGTCCAGATAACCGCCGAAATCAGGCCGCCGTCGATCATGTGTCAGACTTTGGTGAGCTTTGGCCGCAAACAGAAAGTCCGCCGGTGTGCGTTCAACCCACCCGTTCACGATCCCTCTGTTCGGCAGCCGGTAGTACGTGACGTTGATTTCAATCGCGTCCACCTGTTTGGCAATGAAAGGCAGCCATTCGCGCTGGGGCAGATCCCGCGGATAGACGGGGCCCACCCAGTCACGATAGGACCAGCCAGAAACGCCAAGCTTGATCATGGGAGAAGCACGACAGCGCCATCAACAGCGCTTTTCTTCAGGTCCTGGAGGGCAGCGTTAGCCTCATCCAGAGGGTAGATCTCGGTAGTGGGCTGGATTGGGATCCGGGCAGCGAGTTCCAGAAACTCCCTGCCATCTCTGCGAGTCGCATTGGTCACAGAACGCAGAGTCCGCTCGCCATAAAGCAGGCGATACTCCATTCGCGGGATTGGCGACATGTGGATGGCATTGATCGCCAGGGTACCCCCAGGCCGAAGCTTCTCCAGGACCTTGGGAACAAGGTGCCCAGCTGGCGCGAAGAGCACGGCCCGATCCAAGAGGGCCGGAGCTTGATCTTCGACCCCGCCAACCCAAGCCGCCCCGAGCTTCTGTGCCAGGATCCGGTGACCTCGGCTTCTTGTGAATACGTAGACCGTGCAGCCCCAATGCCGAGCGACTTGGATCGCCAAATGCGCGCTTGCTCCAAAGCCCACAAGCCCAAGTCGCTCGCCAGGTTCCAGGTCCGCCAGGCGCAATGAACGGTAGCCGATAATGCCGGCACAGAGAAGGGGCGCGACCTGCGCCTCCGTGAACCCCAAAGGTATCGGCAGCACGAAGGCGGCCTCAGCCAGCAAATACTCAGCATAGCCGCCGTTGACGCTGAATCCAGTGAACTTAGCTTCGGGACATAAATTCTCCTCACCACGGGTGCACGCATCGCATGCGCCGCAGGCTTTGTGGAGCCACGGAACGCCAGCCCGATCTCCTGGGGACCAATCCCGAACCCCCGCCCCAATGGCCTCAATCTCGCCCACAATTTGGTGCCCGGGGACGATCGGCAAGGCGGGTGGCGGAATCTCCCCCTCGACCAGGTGAAGATCTGTATGGCAGACGCCGCAGGCCTGCACGCGAACCAGCACTTGGTTCCGGTCTGGTCGGGGCATGTCCAGCTCTACCCTTGCCAACGGGCGCTTTTCGACGAAGTTGGGCGACCTCAATTGAAGAGCTTTCAAGCCACCTCCAGCGAGGCTATGCTCTCGACCTAGCTTCTCCCGTTCCCATGAACCAGTCGCAAACCAATTGAAAGGTAGGGCCGAGTTGCCACTCGACTGCGCTGTGCTACAATCGTTCCAGACTCAAAGACCGAGTCGCAGAAGAATGGTTGAGCTGACAACCTCCCTGACACCCCTTCAAAGAATGGAACGGCTCCTTGAAGTCAACCGTGTTTTTTCGTCGACTCTAGACCTGCCTCCGCTTCTACAAACGATCGTAGACGTCGCCAGCGAGCTTACCGACAGTGAGGCGGCCTCTATTCTACTTTATGACTCACAGAGAGGTGAGCTTCGCTTCCAAACCGTACCTGGCGAACATCGCAAAGATCTCCTGAACCTCAGCGTTCCGCTTGAATCGAGCGTCGCCGGCTGGATATTCACCAACAATCAGCCGCTGGTAATCCAGAAAGCGCTCGCCGATCCAAGGGTCTACCGGGAAATCGATCGAGCGCTGGGATTCCAGACACATTCTGTATTGGGCGTTCCCCTGAAGGTTCGTGAGGAACCCATTGGTGTTATCGAAGCTGTCAACAAGAAAGGTCACGGAAAGTATACCGAGGAAGATCTTTCCATCCTGGAAACCCTGGCAGCCCAAGCCGCGATCGCTATTGAAAACGCCCGACTGCTCAGCAAGCTCCAGAAAGTCAACGCTGACCTGACGCGGCTGGATCGAATGAAGTCCGACTTCATCGCCATCGCATCGCACGAACTGCGGACGCCACTCGGATTGATCTTGGGCCATGCAACGTTCCTGAAAGACCTTATTCCGCAGGACTATCAGGAGCAGATTGAGACCATTATTCGTAGCGCCATGCGGCTGAAAGAACTCATAGAAGACCTGGCAACGATTGCCCACAAAGAACAAGGCGAATCACGCGTCCGCAAGGCGCTGTTCTCCATGCGTGATTTGGTGCTTGAAGTGGTGAAAAGGTTCGAACCTGAAGCGAAAGACAAGAAGATTGAGCTCGGTTTTGACGTCCCAGATGACCCCCTGATGATCCAAGGTGACCGGGAGAAGATTGATTTGGCGCTCTCGAATCTCGTGCGGAATGCTTTGATGTTCACGGATGAGGCAGGGCAGGTCGGCGTCAAATGCGAAAAGTCCGGAGGGCATGTTAGGGTCTTCGTTGTTGACAACGGGATTGGCATCCCTGAAGAGGACATGGAGCGCGTCTTTGAACGGTTCTATCAGGTCGAAGCACACCTGACCCGCAAGCACGGCGGCATGGGACTTGGCCTCCCGATCGCGCGAGCGATGGTTGAACTCCACAACGGCCAGATCTGGTGCGAGAGCAAGGAGAATGTCGGGAGTCTGTTCTGCTTTATGCTTCCAGCTGACGAAGAAACAGCCACCGCGGCTGCCGGCGTGTTCAAACCTAGCTGACTCCCGCTAACCTCTCTGGTGGCTCTGAAGAAAGCCTCGCCCTTCCCCCTACGTCCATAGAACTCCAAGCGGAAACCCCTCGATCACTGCGAGTGGATTCGAAAGCAGTGCGAGATCCGCTTGGAGGCCTACAGAGGCCGGGGGGAGGCTTCAGCTGTCAGGGGGAATTGAGTCCATCCTGGAAGGTCTGTGGGGGGTCGACGCGCAGAAGGAGAGCCCGCAGAGGGTCTTAACTGGCTAACTGGAAGTAGACAGTAGGCGGCAAGAGCGCCTTCTTGGACTTGGCTGATCCAGCCGACCTCTGCGGCGGCCTCAAGGCGCTTCACAGGTCCAGACTCGTATTCAGCCTTTGCCTTCTTGAGGTCGCCGTGGCCTCCCGCCTTTAGACCGCCGGCATTGCCCCTTCTCTCCGGCCCTGCGGAACCCGTGTAACGAAACTCAAACCTATTCGTTAGCAGAATTGAGTGCAGCGACAGTTCCGTATGGCCTTATGACCAGCGAAAGTCGAGGAGATCGCCGTCCATGCGTTGCATATTCGGTGAGAACAAGCGAGAGCGAGAATGATAGATTTTGTCCTTGTATTTCGTTTGCAAGCCGGAGAGGAACCTCGAGTGAGATTCTCTGACCACTGGCGAGTTGGCGTAAGGACTCTGAGAAGTCGAAATGAGCCGTTGACTGCGGCCTACGAAACGCTGACTGGTCAACTTTCCAACGACGGATATTCCTCCGCCCATTATTCGGATAACTGGAGGGAGGTCCTCGAATCAGGCGAACCCTTCATCTGGTATTTTGAACGGAACTACGAGCCGGAGCCCGCCTCCAACTCGCGTCTCAACGGTTCGGTCTAGGCTTCCGGGGCCCTTTTGCAGGCAGACACACATCAACCCTAGCAGGACGGGCGCGCATCTGGGCGCGTTCAAAGAACAACTGAAACCCCGCCGAATGCGGATAGGCGGGGCGAGTCCATTCAAGAACCGTCCTGGCTCAACGGCCGGGGCGGCAGCCAAGTTCACT
>CAYGCA010000004.1:0-290 GCA_964348265.1 uncultured Anaerolineaceae bacterium
ACCGTACCCGCCTATTTCAACGACAGCCAGAGACAGGCCACCAAGGACGCGGGCAAGATCGCCGGACTGGATGTGAAGCGCATCATCAATGAACCAACTGCGGCTGCGCTGGCCTACGGTCTGGACAAGAAGGAAAACGAGATCATCCTTGTCTTCGATTTGGGCGGCGGCACCTTTGACGTCAGCGTGCTTGAGGTTGGGGACGGGGTCATCGAGGTCAAAGCCACCAACGGCGACACCCACCTGGGCGGCGATGACTGGGATCAGCGCATCGTCGATCATATCGCCGA
>CAYGCA010000004.1:338-1846 GCA_964348265.1 uncultured Anaerolineaceae bacterium
CAGGCAGGCACTGCAACGCTTGCGTGAGGCTGCGGAGAAGGCCAAGGTTGAGCTTTCGACTGTATCGGAGACAGAGGTCAACCTGCCGTTTATCACCGCCGATGCCAGCGGCCCGAAGCATCTTCAAATGAAGCTGACCCGGGCTACCTTTGAGAAGCTTACCGAGGACTTGGTGGAGCGCCTAAGGGCCCCGTTTACCGCCGCGCTCAAAGACGCCACCGTGGGCCCCGAGAAGATCGATGAAGTGGTTCTGGTGGGCGGCGCCACTCGAATGCCGATGGTCCAGGATCTTGTTCGTTCACTGACGGGAAAGGAACCCCATAAGGGCGTCAACCCCGACGAAGTCGTCGCAGTCGGCGCAGCCATTCAGGCCGGCGTGCTGGCAGGCGATGTCAAGGATGTTCTCCTGCTGGATGTGACGCCGCTTTCCCTGGGGGTTGAGACCTTGGGCGCGGTGATGACGACCCTGATCGAGCGCAACACCACCATCCCCGTGAAGAAGACAGAGATCTTCTCGACCGCAGACGACAACCAAACGGCAGTCGATATCCACGTGCTGCAGGGCGAGCGCGCCATGGCGGCCGACAACATGACGCTTGGCCGTTTCCGACTGGAAGGCATCCCGCCAGCGCCGCGCGGCCTCCCGCAGATCGAAGTTACCTTCGACATCGACGCCAACGGTATCTTGGACGTGACCGCCCGTGACAAGGCTACTGGCAAGGAACAAAAAGTGACCATTACAGCCTCGACCAATCTCACCGAGGAAGAAATCGAGGCGATGGTTGAGCAGGCCAAGAAGCACGGAGTCGATGATCGCAGGCGCAAAGAGTTGGCGGATGCGCGCAACGCCGCCGACAGCTTGGCCTACCAGGCCGAGAAGACCCTCAACGAATTGGGCGACAAGGTCCCTGAGGAAGATCGCACGCAGATCGAGTCGAAGGTCGCGGAACTTCGCAAGGCAATTGAGGGTGACGATATCCAGCAGATCAAGGGGCTCACGGAAGAAGTGCAGCAGGCCAGCTATGCTCTCAGCCAGCAGCTCTACGCACAGCAGCCGGCAGAGGGCGATGGTCCAACAACTACCCCCGAGGGCGGCGAAGAAGAAGGCGACGTCGTCGAAGGCGAATTCAGAGAAGCGTAAGTACAGAAACAACCTGAGGGGAGGCAAACCACCTGAATGCCTCCCCTTTGTTTTTTCTCCTGTTATCCCCTACATCAGCAGGCAGGAGGCCTCAGCATGCAGGCTGCGTTGACGAAGGAAGCCGGGATCGCAAACCTACAGGGGTCCGTCGAGGAGGCGCTTTGGGACTACGAGCCCGTGCGCACGGCTCGCCACCCGCTTGAAGTGCGCGCTCACCCCGATGGCAGGGTAGAAGTCAGCGGGCCAGTCCGCACCAGGCTCATTCGAGACACCGTGATCGAGCTCATAGGCAATCATCCGAATGTCCGGGAGGTGGTTGCAAGCATTTACGCCGATCCCGACGTTGAAGTGGCGGTGGCCCGAAAGC
>CAYGCA010000004.1:1856-2920 GCA_964348265.1 uncultured Anaerolineaceae bacterium
CCCCGGATACGCCGGTGCCATACAGCCCGCCGCTGGAGGAGTTTTTCTTGCCGAACAAGGATAAGATTCTGAAGGTGGCCCGAAAGCTGGCGGAAGATCCTCGGACCCTTTCCATTCCACCTGGCGCTGTGCAGGTTCACAGTCATTATGGGAGGCTGACTCTTGTCGGCCGACTGCCGCAGGGGGTTTCCCCAGAGCAAGTCCTCGAAGTAGCGTCGCAGGTGGAAGGCGTCCGGCGTGTCGTCGACCGACTGATCCCCGGGGGCGGCTAAGCCCCACCCTGCAATCTCCTTACATTCGAGCCATGAAACTTGCGAGGCCGCGTGCCAAGGTTATAATGAACTTGCCAGGCGTCAGCGCTCGCAATTTCCCTCACGAGCGGTACTCTCCCCGCACTTGCCTGGCAGGAGGTTGACCATTGTGACGCTCCCCAAATACGCCTATTTCAAAGGCAAAATCGTTCCCTACTCGGAAGCCAAGGTCGGTGTCATGACGCACGCCCTGAACTATGGCACGGGGGTCTTCGGGGGGGTGCGTGCCTATTGGAACGATGCAGATGGGCAATTGTTTGTGTTCCGCCCGCTAGACCATTTCAAGCGTTTTCTGGATTCCGCCAAGTTCATGTGCAGTGAGTTGGATCGGACCCCGGAGGACCTGCGCGATGTCACCCTCGAGCTGTTGCGGGCCGAGGAGTATAAGGAGGACTGCTACATTCGACCCCTGCTCTATAAGTCGGATGAGATCATCGGCGTCAAATTGCATGATCTGACGGATGAGATCACCATCTTTGCTGTGCCCTTTACTCGCTACGTCGAACGCGACGAAGGGGCACACGTCACCTTTTCTTCCTGGCGTCGGATTGACGACAACATGATCCCAGCTCGAGGCAAGATCACCGGTGCCTATGTCAACTCAGCCCTCATCAAGACCGATGCATTACGCTCAGGGTTTGATGAGGCGCTGGTGATGACCCAGGAGGGCCATGTCTCTGAGGGCAGCGCTGAGAATCTGTTCATGGTCCGGCAAGGAGTGATGATAACCCCTTCGGTCACGGAGAATATCCT
>CAYGCA010000004.1:3073-10757 GCA_964348265.1 uncultured Anaerolineaceae bacterium
CCGGGATCGGCCGCTGCTCGCGCACGATCATGACCCTGGCGCGTGACGTTCTCAAGATAGAGGTAGTCGAGCGGCCGATCGATCGCACCGAGATGTATTTATGCGATGAACTCTTCATGACCGGCACGGCAGCCCAGGTGACGGCCATCACCTATGTCGACCATCGTCCCATCGGCGAGGGGCTGATGGGGCCGATTACGTCCCAACTGCGCAAGCTCTACGACGAGGTCGTTCGCGGGCGTAACGAAGCCTATCGACACTGGGTCGAGCCGGTCTACGCCGAGGAACGGCTTGCTACTGGATAGCCAGGCATCGCTGAACGCCTGATATTGGGGGACGTACCCCGAGGTGGCGAGGCCTCTTTCCTACCTCAATGGATTCAATTCCTCCGAGACTATTGGGCTGGCTGCTTGGCGGGGTCATATTGGTGGTTCTTTTGGGAGCTGCCTTGATGGGTGCTGTCCAACTGGCATCAGCCTCCATCACACCGCTGACCGTCCTGTGGGTAGCTCTGCCGCTCGTCTCAATCCCCCTCGCCCTGTTTGTGGCTTATCGGCTCTACGGATTGCTGACTGCAAGCTACCGGCTTGACCGGGACGGTTTCTACCTGTCCTGGGGCTTGGCCTATGAGCAGGTTCCGCTGGCAGATCTCTCTGAGCCGCGGCCCGTCCTAGAAGTAGCGCCGGAGCTGCGACCGGGCTGGAGGCTGTGGTGGCCCGGATGCGTCCTGGGTCTTCGAACGGAAAAGGATCTTGGAGAAGTCGAGTTCTTTGCCACCACGGCCCGGCGCGGCTGGCTCTTGTTGCCGGTGGCAGGTGGCCGACACTTCGTGATATCGCCGCCGGACCCGATGGCCTTTCGTCAAGCGTTCCTGGATGCGTCCAGGATGGGTTCGCTCGAGCAGCTGGCCACCCGCTCAGAGCGTCCCAATTTCCTTTTCGCCCGTCTGTGGCAGGATCAATGGGCTCGCAGCTTGATCCTGGCAGGACTGGTCTTTCCACTTCTCCTGTTGGGATTCCTGGCCGTGAGGGCTCCTGGGCTGCCTGCCCTAGTTCCGTTCGGTTTCGACGCGGATGGTCAACCGGATTTGTTGGCCCCTCCTGGACGGCTGCTGCTTCTGCCCTTTATCGGCGGCGTGACTTGGCTCGTGGATCTTGCCATCGGTGCTTGGTTCTACCGCAGGTCCCGGGATCAAGTGCTGGCCTACGTCCTCTGGAGTCTTCCCCTTCTGGGAGGCGCCTTGCTTTGGGGGGCGGCGCTGCACTTGCTCTCTGCAGCGTGAGACCCGGAAGCTTCCCCCCTCCATGGTGTAAGCCACCCTTAGCCTGCCCCCGATGATTGAGCGGATCTTCCTCAGGCGGGATGGGACAAGCCAGTGCCCGGTTCCCAGCTAGCCATCGGATTGGCCCTTGGCTTGTTGATCGCCGTCCTGGCTCGCCGCCTGGAAACCCTTACGCGCCGCGGTGCGTTCGGCGCAGCCTTGATCGGCGCGCTGACATTCGGATGGGGCGGGCTGCTGCCGGCGCTGCTCCTGATCGCCTTCTTCGCCTCCGCAAGTGGTCTATCGCGTCTCGGCGCCCGAAGGAAGCGCGGCCTCATGGCAGTCTACGCGAAGGGTACCAGGCGGGATTTAGGGCAGGTACTGGCGAACGGAGGACTGGCCACCCTGTTGGCGGTAGGCTATGGGGTCCGCGACGAGACACTCCTACTGGCCGGCTTAGCAGGTGCCTTGGCGGCTGTCAACGCCGACACCTGGGCTACCGAACTGGGTGTGCTGGCTCGAGGCTGGCCGCGGCTGATCACTACCGGCGAGCGCGTTCCACCCGGCACCTCCGGTGGGGTGACGCTGGAAGGGTTCCTGGCGGCGGCCGCGGGGGCCGGGTTACTCGGATCGCTCAGCGGCGCGTGGACCGGAAGTGCGACGCTCCTCTTGGCCGTTTCGATAGGGGGCGTCGTCGGAGCCGCTTTCGATAGCTTGTTGGGCGCCAGCCTGCAGAGCGTCTACCACTGTCCGAATTGCGGGCACGAGACCGAGCACCATCCGGTGCACAGCTGCGGCTCGCACACCAGACAGATTCGCGGTTGGCGGTGGCTCGGGAACGACCTGGTCAACTTCAGCGCTTCGGTCGCCGGAGGCGGCCTGTCAGCCTTGCTTTGGGCCGTCCTTGGCTAGGCTGAGCAGCGCCGCAAACTGCGATGGGGTCGCCAACGAACCTCAGACCGAGGCGGACTGTGCGCCTTTTTCGCTGGCCTGGATGGGATCCGAGAGGCAGCCGAAGGAGCTGCGATGGGGAGGCAGTCGATTTCATTGGAGAGGCGTGCGGTCTAGCCCATCCAACCAAATCCGTTTCTTGGGCGTAGTTAAGGTAGTCTAGGACGCGGGAGGTCTCAGGGTCCATTCACCGGCAGCGGGCGAAGGGTCCGGCGGATGGAGCCGCGCTGAGACCGCCCAACATCGGCCGCGCGGAATGCCGAGAAGCCCTCTGGGCCGGCATCGCCGTCGCTTGAGGATTCCCTTTCCAGACGCCCGAGCCCCTCGGCCGCTATTCGGTAGCGCACTGGAGTGGATTGAGGTTGACGCTTGTCGGATTGGCGACTATCATTGATCACCTGAAAGCCGCGTCTCACAGTCGTGCTGAGAAGCGCAGGCTCATTTGGTATGAAGCGCACTCTGGGGCTCGGGGGAATGGCTCATGTTCAATGAGAGGGAGGTGAGGTCTGAGCCTGAGATTCACCATTTCTAAGAACGACAGGCTAACCGTTCATTCGATACTATTTAGGAGGAGAACACCGTGAAACGCAGACTCTTATTTGCAGTGCTAGGATTGCTGATCTCAGCGAGCTTGGTGCTGACGGCCTGCCGTCCTCCGGACACCCCAACGGCAGCTCCGCCCACGGAGCCCCCAGTGGCTCCCCCGACAGAGGAGCCGCCAGTTGTGCAGCCTACAGAACCACCGATGGTGGAAGCGACTGTAGTGTTCGCTCAGTCGGCGGACGCAGGCACCTTGGACCCGGCTTTGGAGACGAGCGCCAACAGCCTCGCTCCGGCCAGCCATATCTACGAAGGGTTGACCAACTTCGAGCCTGGAACCACGACCCCTGGTCCCGGCTTGGCGACCTCTTGGGAGGCTTCCGAGGACGGGCTCGAGTGGACCTTCACCCTTCGCGAGGGGGTGACCTTTCACGATGGAACTCCCTTCAACGCCGATGCGGTAGTCTTCAACTTCGAGCGCTGGTGGGACACCGAAAACCCCTACAACCTGGGCGCGGATCAGTTCATCTACTGGGACTACATGTTCCAGGGCTTCAAGGGGTCCGAGACCAGCGTCCTGGCCGGGATCGAGAAGGTCGATGATATAACGGTCAAGCTCACGCTGAACAGGCCCAACGCCAGCCTACTCAACACCTTGACTATGGAGAACTTCCGCTTTGCCAGCCCCACTGCCGTCATGGAGCAGGGCGACATCTATGGGACTGCGGAAGGTCAGCCGGTCGGGACCGGGCCCTTCATGGTCACCGAGTGGGTAAAGGAAGATCACATCACGATGACCAAGTTTGAAGACTACTGGGGTGAGCCGGCGACGATTGGAACCCTCATCTACAGAGTTATCCCGGACACCTCGGCCGCCTTCCTTGCCCTGCAGTCGGGTGATATCGATGTCCTCAGCCTGTGGGCGAGCCCCAGTCCCGATGACGTCGCAGCCGCTCTGGAAGACCCGAATCTCCAGGTGGTCTACAATCCCGCCTTCAACGTAGGGTATCTGGGCCTTAACCACTCGAAGGAGTGGCTCCAGAACATCAATGTCCGGTTGGCAATTGCCCACGCGATCGACAAGCAGGCGATCATTGATGCTGTCTATCCTGGGGACGCCGAGCCTGCCAGCCAGTTCCAGCCGCCCAGCCTCTGGGGCTACAACGATGGCATCGTCGACTACCCCTACAACCTTGACATGGCCCGGGAGTTCCTGCAGACGGCGATCGATGAGGGGGTAGTGATCCCCGATCCGGCGATCTTCTACGTGATGCCGGTCTCGCGCGCTTACTACCCGGCGCCACAGCAGACAGGCGAGCTGATCCAGGCGATGCTGGCTGAGATCGGTATCAACACCGAGATTCAGTCGCCGGCCTGGCCGGATCCCTATCTGAGCGATCTGGATGAGGATGGCACCAAGCACGATCTGTACATGCTTGGTTGGGTCGGTGATAACGGCGACCCGGACAACTTCCTTTGTGTCTTCTTCTGCGGGGGTGACACCGCCATGAACAACGACGGCCAGGGCGGCGGCCTGCCACCGGATGAGGAGATCGCTCAGCTCCTGCGGGATGCCGTAGCAGAGACCGATTTCGAGACTCGCAAGGCGATGTATGAGCAGGCCAATCAGCTCATCTTCGACCGGGTGATTGGAGTCGCTGTAGTTCACCGCACCCCGCCAACACTCTTGCGTGCCAATGTCCATGGGTATGTGCCCAGCCCCGTGAGGGAACTCCTGACTTACCTTACGGTGGAGTGATGCCGGTACGGTTCATGAGTCCGGGGGGACCTTCGTCCCCCCGGTTTCTCTCTCGGATTATTAGCCTCGCTTGAAAGACGGTTGCCGACCTTCGGACAGCCGTTTCGAGATACAGCTTGACTGATAGATGACCAGGTTCATCCTACGCCGTCTGGTTCTATCCATTCCCGTCCTGTTGGGCGTGACTTTTTTCGCGTACAGCATGCTCTTGCTCACCGGTGATCCGGCTGGTGCATTGGCTGGTGAACATGCCTCCCCTGAGATGCGAGAAGCCCTGCGGGAGCGGCTGGGGTTGAATGACCCGCTCCTCATCCAGTACGGCCGTTTCCTGCTTCGAGTTTTCCAAGGCGACCTCGGGACCTCCGTCATGACCCGCAGTCCGGTCGTTTCCGAGTTAAGGCTATTCTTCCCAGCAACAATTGAGCTTGCGTTGGCCGCCATTGTCCTGGCTGTGCTGATTGGCATCCCGCTAGGAGCGCTGGCTGGCTACAAACACAATACGTTGATCGATCTGAATACAACTCTGGCTTCACTCATTGGGGTATCCATGCCAATCTTCTGGCTGGGTCTCATGCTGCTTTGGGTCTTTGGCCTCAAGCTGGATTGGTTTCCAACCACCGGGCGAATTGCCACCGAGGTCGACCTGCAGACGGTCACGAACCTCTACGTCCTCGATAGCATTCTTACGAGAAACCTGCCAGCCCTCTTGAGCGCGCTCCATCATCTCGCCCTGCCAGCCGTCGCGCTGGCAACCATCCCAACCGCGTTCATATCCCGGATCACTCGTTCTGCGATGCTCGAGGTCCTGGGGGAGGACTATATCCGAACGGCCAGGGCGAAAGGCTTGAAGGAGCGTTTGGTGGTCATTCGGCATGCTTTGAAGAACGCCATGCTGCCTGTAGTGACCGTTATCGGCCTCCAAGTTGGCCTGCTATTGACCGGGGCCATCCTGACAGAAACCATCTTCGCTTGGCCGGGCATGGGCCGCTGGATCGTGAACGCTATCGTCTCCCGCAACTTTCCAGTCGTCCAGGCTGGCGTCCTGGTTTTTGCCTTGATTTTTGTTGCCGTAAATCTCATTGTTGACATTTCCTATGCGTGGTTCAATCCTCGAATTCGCTATCAATAAACCATGTCTGATAAACCTTTGAAGACGGATCTCTACAAGACCAGACTTCCCGTGACCGATGAGGATTGGCGACGAGGGACGGCGCGATCTCCATGGCTTGACGCCTGGCGCCGTTTGCTGCAGAACAAGCTGGCGATTGTCGGGATGTTCGTCATTGGGATTGTGGTGCTGACGGCCAGTAGATGAAGAACGGCACGCGGTGCCCGCCGTCATATTCGCTCCCCTTCTCGCTCAGCAGCATCCTAACGAGAGTGGGATTTTCAAGGCCTTCCCTCGGGAAAATAAGCAGCCCCCGACACGGGAGCACTTGATGGGAACCGACGATTTGGGTCGCGACATTTTGAGCCTAATTATCTACGGCTCACGTATCTCGATCCAGGTGGGGGTTTTCGCCGTGGGCTTCGCCATCCTCGTGGGTTCGACCTTGGGGGCTATTGGCGGTTATGTGGGTGGGGTGGTCGACAACCTCATTATGCGCTTGATGGACATTATGCTCGCCTTTCCACGCATACTCCTGGCTCTGGTCATCGTTGTTATCATTGGCCCAGGCCTGTTCAATGCGATGCTGGCTGTGGGCATCGTCTCCATTCCGACCTATGCCAGGATCACGCGCGCGACGGTTTTGGGGGAGCTGGGACGTGAGTATGTCCTGGCTGCTAGATCCATCGGCACTCGCTCGAATCGGATCCTGTGGCGGCATATCGTCCCGAATGCATTATCTCCGATCATTGTCGCGGCTTCCCTTGGTGTCGCCACAGCCATATTGGATGCCGCTGGTCTCGGTTTCCTGGGCCTTGGTGCCCAGCCCCCCACGCCGGAATGGGGCCTGATGCTGAGCAGGAACAAGAGCCACATTTTCACCTCCCCATGGATGGTCTTCTTCCCCGGGGTTTCCATCATGTTTCTGGTTCTGGGGTTCAACCTCCTTGGAGACGGGCTTCGAGATGCCCTTGATCCCCGCCTCAGATAGACGGGCGAAGTTCAGTAAGGCCTGAGAAGGCGAGCGGCGCCCGGGCCCTCAGGTGTTGGAATAGGGTTCTAAGGTTCTCTGCTCCCGCGACAAGTTTAGGCCGCGAAGGATAGCTCATTCTGGATAACCTCTAGTCCGCGATCGAGATGCGACGACAGTATGACAGCGTTGTTGGAGATCAATAATCTGACCACCCGGTTCTACACCCAGGACGGGGTTGTCCATGCGGTCAATGGTCTTTCCTACGCCATGGAAGAGGGGGAGACTTTGGGGATCGTCGGTGAGAGTGGGTGTGGCAAGAGCGTGCACGCCCTCTCCATCATGCGCTTGATTCCCAGCCCGCCGGGGCGCATCGAGAGCGGCGAGGTGTGGTTTGACGGTCGAGACTTGTTGAAGATTGGCAGCGAGGAGATGCGGCTGATCCGAGGTGCCGAGCTGGCGATGGTCTTCCAAGATCCCATGACCTCCCTCAACCCGGCCTACACCGTTGGCTTTCAGATCATGGAAGCTCTGATGCTGCACCAGGTGGTTAGCAAAAGGGAGGCCCGCAAGCGAACATCCGAACTCCTGGCCCTGGTGGGCATCCCGGATGCAGGTGACCGACTGGATGACTATCCTCACCAGTTCTCCGGCGGTATGCGGCAAAGGGCGATGATCGCAATGGGCCTCGCCTGCAACCCGAAACTCCTCATTGCCGACGAACCGACTACTGCGCTGGACGTCACCATCCAGGCACAGATTGTAGATCTGGTCAGACGCCTCCAGGAGCAATTTGGGATGGCTGTCATGTGGATCACCCATGATCTGGGTGTAGTCGCCGACCTTGCCAGGAAGATCAATGTGATGTATGCCGGATACATCGTCGAACGAGGCGCCGTTATGGAGGTTTACAAGCGGACACGGCACCCCTATACGATGGGGCTTTTGGGCTCTCTGCCACGCTTGGATGAGGCTCCCGACACCCGGCTTGCCTCGATTCCTGGGATGCCTCCCGATCTGATCGATTTGCCGCAAGGCTGTCCGTTCGCACCTCGCTGCCCATATGTTGAGGTTGAGTGCACAGCCGAAATGCCT
>CAYGCA010000004.1:10813-11098 GCA_964348265.1 uncultured Anaerolineaceae bacterium
ATTCGGATGGGGAGGGACACCTCGTTGCCTGCTGGCGCTGGCGAGACATTGCGGAGGGGAACGTCTAGTGACTGGCGAGAAGGTGCCTCTCGTCCAGGTGCGTAACCTGAAGAAATACTTCCCGATAACCCGCGGTGTCATCATCCAGCGGGAAGCGGGCGCCGTGAAAGCGGTGGATGACGTTAGTTTCGAGATCTACAAGGGCGAAACCTTGGGGCTGGTGGGAGAGACAGGCTGTGGGAAGACCACAGTTGGTCGGACGATGCTCAGGTTGTATGAGCCAAC
>CAYGCA010000004.1:11108-29412 GCA_964348265.1 uncultured Anaerolineaceae bacterium
GGGGTGGACCTGCTTAGCCTTCGAGGCGACGAACTCAGCCGTATGCGCCGACGGCTGGCCATGATCTTCCAGGATCCGTTCGCCTCCCTGAATCCCCGGATGACGATCGGCACTATCATCGGTGAGCCGCTGACAGTCCATGGTGTCGCCAGTGGTAAGGAGAAACAGGAAAGGGTCCAGGAACTGCTCCAGATGGTCGGGCTCAATCCTTACTTTGTCAACCGCTACCCTCACGAATTCTCGGGTGGTCAGCGACAGAGGGTGGGGATCGCGCGTGCCCTGGCACTCAACCCCGACCTGATCATCTGTGACGAGCCTATCTCGTCGCTCGACGTCTCGATTCAAGCTCAAGTAGTCAACTTGCTCGAAGATTTGCAGGAACGTCTGGGCCTAACCTATTTGTTCATCGCCCATGACCTTAGCATGGTGCGCCACATAAGCGATCGGGTTGCTGTGATGTACCTTGGTAAGATCGTGGAACTGGCCGACCGAGATGACATCTACCGAAGCCCCTTGCACCCCTATACTCAGGCTTTGATTTCGGCGGTTCCGCAGCCAGATCCGGAAGTCCAGAAAAAGCGGCAACGAGTCATACTTGAGGGCGATATTCCCAGCCCTGCTAATCCGCCTCCCGGATGCAACTTCCACACTCGCTGTCCAATCGCTCAAAGTGACTGCGCGTTTGTCGAGCCGGCCTTGCGTGAACTTAGGCCTGGCCATTCCGTCGCCTGTCACTATGCTGAGCAGTTTCTCTGAGAATGACCAGCAGGGGGCAATCCGGTTCTTCATTCCAAGCTGCCTGGACCCCTTGGGCCAGAGCTTCTTCTCTCTTCCCGTTGGATCCGCTCGTCTCGAGAGCATGGTCAGCCTGCAAAGGCTTAGCCCAGTAGCTAGAAGATTGGACAGCCCCAATGCCCCGCTGTGTAGCCCACGTCAACCGCCAGGAAAGGTGGGTTCAATCTCAGGCTCAAAATGGGCCCAGCCTAACGGGTTGGGCTGCCGACCTACGGCGCAGCGCCGCTCTCCTCAGTCAACACCCTGGGATCCTGCCCGGCGGCGTCCGGGAAGTGGAACCTTAGGGCGGTGAATCCCGCAGAACCCGGCCTGCAGGAAGGCAATGGAGGACCTCTTGGCTCCTCCCATCGGTACATTCAAAGGGGATGTTCTTCGCTCATGGAAGCGGTCGATCGGATTGGCAACCCTACTCGATGGGCTCTGCAGCGAGAGTGTCTTTTCGAACAATGGACCGCCTGCTTGATCACAAGCTTCTATGAGATTCGGAGGTGTCATGCCGCTCCAATTCGGTGTTGAGGCTGGAATGAAGACAAACCAGGTGCGCCTGACCACCTATTCGATCGTGGCCTGCGACCTGGAGGAACGCGCCTGGGGCGTGGCGGTGGCGAGCAAATTCTTGGCTGCCGGCGCGCTGGTGAGCTGGGCGCAGGCTGAGGTCGGCGCTGTCGCCACGCAGGCGCTGGCGAAGGTTGGGAATGGCCCTGATGGCTTGGCGCTCCTGGCCCAAGGCATGCCGGCGCCCAAGGTGCTGGAATCCCTCCTGGCCCAGGACGCGGGAGCCGCCGATCGCCAGGTCGGGATCGTCGATGCTCAGGGGCGGGTTGCGGCCTACACCGGTGAGCGTTGCTTCGAATGGGCGGGTCACCTGCTGGGAGAGGGCTTCACCTGCCAGGGCAATATCCTCACCGGACGCGAAACGTTGGATGCAATGGCCTCGGCTTTTCGATGCGCCCAGGGCGAACTTGCCGACCGCCTGGTGGAGTCCCTATCGGCTGGCGATAAGGCCGGAGGAGATCGCAGAGGAAAGCAATCAGCCGCTGTGCTGGTGGTCCGGCCTCGTGGAGGCTACGGCGGCGATACCGACCGATACCTTGACCTTCGGGTGGACGACGATCCGGACCCGGTGGTGAAGCTGAGAGAACTGGTGGCCAGCCACCACGTCTTTTTCGGCGAGGCGCGCCCTGGGGACCTCATGGTAATCGATGAGGACCTCGCTCAGGAACTGCAGCAGTTGCTTGCGGCGCAGGGCTACTACACTGGCGAGGCCACTGGCGTCTGGGACGACCGGAGCAAGCAAGCTTTCTGGGCTATGGTGGGCAACGAAAACCTTGAGGAGCGCTGGAGCCTGGAGGGGGAACCAGATCGGCTCGACCGAATGGTCTTGGAGTACCTGCGGGAGCGTTTCGCAGGCAGGCCGTAAAGAGCGAGAGGGCGGGATGCAGGCTGGCGCCAGCAGCCTGCTGAGCGGAATCCTGTCCCTCCAGGCAGGGACGAGGGAGCCCGGGCAGCTTGACGTGGGTCCGGCCCGTGTCACGGACCGGAGGAGACCGGGGGCGCGGGACCGGTCTCCCCCCGTCAGTTGTTCTGTGTCAGGATCGCCATCGTCGGGTATGGCATGTCGATCTTCTCCGCCTCGAAGGCGCGTTTGATGGCCTTAATACCGGCGTCCCGTGCATTCTCCACATCTACTTTGCGCTCGCTTCCCTCCTCTGTGTCTACCCAATACAGGATTGTCAGATCGACCGCAGAAGCGCCGAAGGCGCTGAAGACGATCTTCGGTGGTGGGTCTTCCAGCAGCCCGGGCACTTCTTCGATCGCAGCCTCGCTCACCCGTATTACGTGGTCCAGGTCAGAGTCGTAGGCCACCCCGGTGGAAATCTCGATCCTGCGCCGCTGCGACTGCGTATAGTTGATGATCGGACTGACAAAGACGTCGCCGTTGGGGATGATCACTCGCCTCCCGTCGATCGCCTGCATCTCCGTGGCTCGCAGCGTGATGTTCTCTACCTTTCCCTTGAAGTGGCCCACTTCGACGACATCGTCGATCTGAAACGGTTGCTGGAGCAGGAGCAGGATCCCAGCGACGAAGTTCTTGGCCACATCCTGCAGTGCAAAGCCGATTGTGAAGCCGGCGATCCCCAGGCCCGCAATCAGGCTGGTTACGTCGAAATCCACTTGCTCCAACGCCAAGAGCGTGCCGACAATAATGATCGCCCAACGAGTGAACCGTTGGAGAAGGATCGTGAGTTCAGGATCAGCATGCCGACGTCTGCTTGCCGATGCCACCACCCTGGCCAACCAGGCGGAGGCGGTCAGCGTGACTATGAAGACAGCGACCGCCGCGATAAGACTGGGCAAGAAGGTCAGGAATCGAACCAGAGCCGCGTCCAATGTTTGATCTAAGGGTGTCATGATGGACCTCGGTACTTGGGATATTTCCCATCATCCTAGCACACCAATTCCCGCAGTCTCGGTGCTAATGCCCTGTTACAACGTGACCGATGTGGTCGATGAGGCCATCGAGTCGGTTCTCGGCCAGACGCTCGGTGACCTGGAGTTGGTCGCGGTTGATGATGGTTCGACCGACTCGACTCCTGCACGACTTCTCTCCTGGGCGTCCCGCGATCAGAGGATACGCTCTCTGAGGCTTCCCCACCCTGGAATAATCCCGACGCTCAACGTTGGCTTGGGAGCCTGCCGGGCGCCACTCATCGCTCGCATGGACGCCGACGACTACGCCCATCCCGAAAGGCTCGCGAAGCAGGTGACTTTTCTTGCCGACCAGCCCGACCTGGCCGTCGTCGGCTGCCTGGTGGAACCCCACCCAAACAGCCGCTTCGGGCGCGGTTTTGAACTCTATATTGAATGGCTGAACGGCCTCGTGACGCCGGAAGACATCGCTCGCGAGCTATTCATCGAGAGCCCCTTGGCGCATCCCTCCGTTGTCATGCGGCTGGAATGGATCGAACGGGTCGGGGGCTACCGGGACCGGGGCTGGCCGGAAGATTACGATCTCTGGCTTCGCCTGTATCTGGCCAGGGCACGGTTCGCGAAAGTACCCGAGGCTCTTCTGTTCTGGCGAGAGTCCCCAGAGCGCCTGACGCGCACCGACAGCCGGTATTCGGCGGAGAACTTTCTGCGGGCCAAGGCCTACTACTTGGCGCGCGGCCCTCTTCGAGGGCGCGACGCTGTCATTGTGTGGGGGGCAGGCCAGATGGGTCGGCGCCTGAGTAAGCATCTGCTGTGTGAAGGTGGGCCGTTGGTGGCCTTTGTGGATATCGACCCGGCGAAGATTGGACGTACTCGTAAGGATCCACCGATTATCGCTCCGCAGGAATTATCGGCCTGGTTGGCGCGCTACGAGCGCCTCGTGATCTTGGCCGCGGTCGGATCGCGAGGGGCGCGTGCGGTCATTCGCCAGCGACTTGGGGCCCTGGGGCTAGTGGAGGGGTTCGATTGGTGGGCAGTGTCCAGAGGTCTTGGGACGCCTGGAAGGCCGACGAGGGAGTCCACCGCCCGGGAGTTGCCCTCCGCCGCCGGGGGTTAGGGGGTATTCCTGCCTTTATGGCCGCAAACATTAGGGAAAGGGAAGGGGGCGGGGTTGCCAGCGGCCCCCTTCCCGGCTTGATCGAGGGAGGCTCCCGCGAGCCAGGGCGGTTCTTCTAGTGCCCCAGAGTCTCTGTCCGGCGGGAGGTGTTGAAGATCCCGGTCGGGGTCACGATCCCTTCGATCTCAGCGACCTTCTCGAGCGTAGTCGCATCGTAGACCCGGACCACATCCGCTCTCCAATCACTTATGTAGACGAATTGTCCGTCTACCGTGAACTCCGGGTGCAGCGTCATGACGCCCTCCTCAATGACGCCCACCACCTCGAAAGGCGCTTCTTTCCGAAAGACCGTGATGGTGTTTGAGGGGCTTCCGAACAACGCATCTGCCCAGACGTAGGGACTGTGGTCGCTGGCGCGGATGAACAGGCCGGGTCCCTGCGTTGGAACTGTGCCCACAATCAGGTTTGTCTCCAGGTCCCAAATCGTCACCAAGCCTTCGCCGGCGTGGACGGTCGCGCCGTAGGTTGTGCCGTCGGCCTCCCAGACGGCGCCGGAGCCTGGGTGGGGCGTGTCGCCGGTGCTGATCTCCTCGACCAAAGACCAAGTCGGGACGTCGATGACGGACATCCAGTTATCGGTTTGTGAGGCTATGTAAAAGAAGCGGTTATCGGGGCTGAGGAACCCGTCGTGCAGGATTCGCCCCACGTCCTCTACCTTATCGATCGGAAAGTCACGTTTGGAGAAGTCGATCCGCCAAACCTGCCCGGCTTCCTTCAGCGCGATGATGAAGTAGGGACCGGCAAGCTCCGGCGAGACGTCGCTGGTGATTGCTACGCGGGATTTCACAAGCTCGCCATCCGGGTCTACCCCTTCGGTTTCTATTACTTTGACGGGCTCGAGCGTTTGGGCATCCAGGATGACCGCCGAGTTGGGAAGGTAGTTTCCGACGATGACGTACTTCCCGTCGTCGGAAATGGCCAGACCGCGCGAGTCGTGGCCGACGCGGATCGTGCGCACCGCCTGGGCGGTGTATAGATCAATCTTGAACAGCCAACCGTCCCGCCCGACATTGTAGGCCCAGCGATCATTGGTTGGATCGAAGGAATATCCGTGGGCCCGATAGCTGGCTTCAATGTGGCCCACCAGGGTGTGGGTGTCGCCATCGATCAAAGCGATGCTTCGATTCTCACGCTCAGTGACCAGCATCAGATTGTCCAGATTGCCGCTGTGCTGGGGGGTGTTGGGCAGGCTGGCCTCGTCTACGAGGACCTCCAGTGTGCCTTTGATCTGCTCCATGCCCCATTCGATGGCGCTTGCTTCGGGCTGGCTGCGGACAAAGCCCAGAAGCCCCCAAATCTCCTCGTCGCTTACGCCGTGCTGTCCCCAGCCAGGCATAGCAGTCCCTGGGCGTCCGTTCTTGATGACATCGAAATAGAAAACGTCGTCGGCTGTGAGACGGGCAGGGATCAGCGCTGGCCCGGTACCGCCCTCGCGATTCGGCCCGTGACACCCGCCGCACGTATCGGCGTAGAACTGGGCGATTGACCTGCCTCCATAGTAGTCTGCCGCCACCGCACCCCCTTCGAGGACGACGATCACGCCCTGAATGTTGTTGTGAATGTTACAGTGATACTGGTAGATTCCCGGTTGATCTGGCTGCCAGGTAAAGCTATCGCCCGGCTCCACATTCGTCTCAAACCAGCCTTCATTGCTGGTGAGGTTGTGGACCACTGTGTCGTCGTTCTGCCAAGTTATCGCGGCGCCGACGGACACGAAGAGCGAGTGCTGAGTAAGCTCCAGATCCTTAATCGAAGGTTCGGCGTGGTTGACGACCGCGATCGGCTGGACGAAAGCCTGGCCGGCAGGCTCCTCTTCCCTTACCTGCTCGACTTCATCGGCCTCTGTAGGCGGAACTGCGCTGGGCGGGCTTTCAGCCTCCGCATCCGGTCGTACCGTTGGTGGAGGCGTGGGTGCCGGCGTGCAGGCCGCCAGCAGGCCCACGGCCAGGAGAGCAGCCAGTAGGCCGAAGAACAATCCCTTCATCATGTACCTCCTTTTTTGGAGTGATTCCCGAGCTTCCTGACCTGTCTGCGGTGCTGGACGACTTCTGCGAGAAGGGGGAGGAACGTCTCTGACGGAAGCGAATAGATCTCCAGCGCCTCGCCTAGCGTGTGAAAATCGAAAAAAAGGCATCCAATGCAGGCCATGCGCTGAGAGATCAGGACCGATGTCGAATCCGGCCAGCGGCGGATCAGCTCCGCTATGGTCAGGTCGAGAACTTCAGGTTCATTAGGCCCGAGACCGGCCATGGATAAACTGTAGCAGGTAGCCGGGGAACTGTCTTTGCGCTGGCGCAAAGGTTTCAGGAAGGACGATCGGTTTCAGGCAGGTCTTCTGCGATTACGATCAGAGCGTGGGGGTCGAGAATGGTGACCTGTTCGCGCTTGGTGAGCAGGATTCCTTGACGCTCCCAGTTCTTCAAGGTGCGACTTACAGTGTAGAGAGTCGTTCCGCTCAATTCTGCCAGATCCTGGCGGGTCAGGGGGGCATCAAGGGTAATGCCCCTTTCTGCCTTCTTTCCAATCTGCGAGGCCAGTCGCGAAATCGCTCGGGCTATACGCCGCTCGACGCGCTCTGTGGCGAGTTCGCGCAGGCGACGATGAGCGACTTGGAGTTGGTGTGTAGCGAACCGAAGCAGATTCAATGTCACTTGCGGGTGGAGGAGCAAGAGTTCTTCGAAGCTCTCGGCGGAGATCCGGTACACGACCCCATCACTCAGAGCAATGCTGGTGGCCGGATAAGTTCCTTCACCCAGTACAGCTAAAGCACCGATTAGCTGGCCCGGTCTAAAAACTTGGAGGATGACCTCTGTGCCTTCGACGGAGGTCTGGACAACTTTGACCTTTCCGCTGGCGATGAGGAAAAAGGAAGTCGCCGGCTCTCCCTCGTTGAAAAGCTGCTCATCGCGTGCGAACGAACGCCGTTGAAATCGAGCCACGACTTCTGAGAGGGCTGATTCCGGCAGTCCCTCAAAGAGCTCAGCCTGAATGAAAGCTGGATCCATCGCATCATGAGCCTGCTTATCCATCTGGCGAGATTCTAGCACGTCGATACGGTCCCCCAAGGGACGAGCCGGACGCTCAGCCACTAGCTCCGGATACTTCGGGGAATCTTCGCCACGGTCGTGGCACCAGTCGGGGAACTCGGTGCTGGTATTGCGCGTAGGCCTCTCCGAACTCGGCCAGAAGGCGGCGCTCCTCGAAGGTGCTGCCGAGATATAGGTAGGCTGAAAGGCCGGTGTAGAGCGCCAGTAGGCTGGTGGTCATGAAGGGCGTCAGCCAGAGGAACACCAGCCCGCCGGAGTAGAGCGGATGTCGTACCCAGCGATAGAGCCCGCTCACCACGAGCTTTGGGGGGTGCTGCTCTGCGCCCACCAGCTGACGCAGACCCAAGAAGTGCCATGCGTCAGTTTGCATCACGCCAAGCACAACCACTAGGAGTGCAGCAAGCTGCAGAGCCAGTGCCAATCCCGCCCAGGGCCATGGCACCTGGTAGAGACTCCGGCCAGGAAGGCGCGCCGGGATGGCCAAGACGGGAATCAGTGTGAGGGCGCCGACGATGTTGTAGGCCAGACGATAGATCCGGTCCACACCCTGTCCAAAGAGCCGGCGAGCCTGATCTTTCGCCCAATGGGTGGCCAGCAGGCTGTGTAGTCCGCCGTAGGCGGCCACGCCCAGTAGCGTCAAAGCCGCAGCGAGCATGCCACTTATTCTACTCCAGACGGATAATGGTAGAATCGTCTGCGCGAGAGCGAATGCTCCCCTTGCTTACCTGTCAGCGTCAGTGTTTTTGCCATTCTTAGGAGGCTCAGCGTGTCGCCGGGTACCGCGTGCATTTCTTGCAGCATCGCAGCCGGAGAGGCTGAAGCCAGTATCGTCCATCTGGATGACCTTGAAACTGCATTCGTGGATCTTATGCCCCTCACCCCAGGTCACCTTCCGGTTGTGCCAAATGAGCGTCCGACCTCCCTGGCGGACATTAATGATCTGGTCGCTGGCCAGATGATGGTCGTTGGAAATCGCCTGGCGCAAGCCATTCGGCATTCTGAGGTGGCCGGTCGGGTCATCGACCATTTGCTGGCCGACGGCCAGGCGGCTGGACAGGTCGTCTTTGACGGTCATATTCGCGTCGGGCCCCAATTCGCTGGCGATGGAATCGCTCTACACGTCGTGGGCGAGGCCTTTGCGGCCTGGCACGAAATTGATCCCGGGGTCCTCGATTCCCGCCAAGCGGTTGGGGCAATCGTCTCGGCTGACAGGATGCTGGCAGGGAGGTGGGTCTAGACGTGAAGGGCCTGAGAAGGATATGCGTCTACTGCGGCTCAAGCGATTTGGCGCCGGAGCCCTTTCTGGAAGCAGCCCGCAGCATGGGCCGGGCGATTTCGGCACGAGAGTTGGCGCTGGTCTTCGGCGGCGGACGGACGGGGTTGATGGGCGCAGTCGCCGACTCCGCCATGGAAGCCGGCGCAGCTGTCATCGGGGTGATTCCGAAGCACTTCAATACACCTGCTCTGGCCCACAGTGGCCTCAGTGAACTGCATGTCGTTCAGACCATGCATGAACGCAAGGCGATGATGGCGAAGCTGGCCGACGCTTTCGTGGCACTGCCAGGCGGCTTTGGGACCTTTGAAGAGTTGTTTGAAATCCTGACCTGGGCTCAGATCGGTCTGCATCGCCAGCCTGTCGGAGTGCTCAATATCCATGGCTATTTCGATCCACTGCTTGAGCTGGTAGATCATGCCCAACAGCAAGGCTTTCTCTACGTCGAACATACTGATCTTTTGATCAGCGAGGCTAGCCCCGAGGCCTTGCTCGACAGGTTGGAGGCTTTCCAAACCCCCGAAGGCTTGGAGCGCTGGGTGAATCGTTGAGAGGAGCGATCATGAACGCGTCTCAGTATTTCGATCACTGGCGAAAGGTTTGGCAGGATCTAGTGCGGGCCTTGGTGCTTTTGGAAGATCAAGATCTCAGTTTCAAACCGGCCGAAAAATACGCGCGCACCGTGGGAGACATCCTGCGCCATATGATCAACCTCGAGGAAGGCTGGATTCACTACGTCGTGCGCCGTGAGCTGCCAGCTTGGCCAGAGGTGGATCGCGATCGCCTGAATACCACAAGTGCTATTCGGAAGGAACTTGAGAGGATTCACAAGAAGACCATCGAATACCTGGAGACGGTCGAGGCCGACGATTTGAACCTCATCGTCCAGGTTCCCGGCAACGGGACGCCTAAGTTGGGATGGATCCTTTGGCATGTGCTGGAGCAGCAAATCCACCATCGAGGCGAGCTGTTCCTCTGTCTAAGCTTGCTTGGGAAAGAAAGGCCCAAGACGGATCGGCCAAGTTGATCATATCCTCCCGCTATGAGCGCCCCCTGGGCCGGACCCAGACGGTTCGTAGGCGTTCGGACAAATCGCATCTCCAAGCATCGAGGGTGATTGGAGCCTTCCCAGAATCCTTCGTTCCTCTTCAGTCCAGATGCCTTTCAAAACGAGGAAGCCCTTCTGCGGGAAGCGCACGCTGACCACCGAGTGAACCTGTTGTGGTCTATCTATGAGTGAAGCTATTCGACTACTGCACTTTGCCGACGTTCACATAGGCGTCGAGAACTACGGCCGGATCGACCCGACCACAGGCACCTCCACTCGTGTGCGCGATTTTCTCGATCGACTGGATGAGGTGATCGATTACGGACTGGAGCACGAGGCTGATCTGGCGATCTTTGCTGGGGACGCCTTCAAGAACCGCGATCCTGAGCCCACCCAGCAACGCGAATTCGCCCAACGCATAAAGCGGCTAGCCGATGCCATGCCCACTCTGCTGCTCGTGGGCAACCACGATATGCCTGGGATGTCCTCCAAAGCAAACAGCCTCGACATCTTTCGTGCGCTTGACGTGCCAGGTGTCACTGTGGGCAACCAGCCTGAGGGGCAGATTGTCAATACAAAGCGGGGTCCGGTCTACCTGGCCTGGATGCCGTACCCGATGCGGAATCGCTTGCTCTCAAACGAAGAGCATCGCGGGAAATCGATCGACGAGCTTGAGCTCACCTTACGTGACACGGTAGGCGGGATCCTGCGTCAACTGGCGGGCGAGGCTTCCGGGTACGAGATGCCCCGCATTCTGAGCGGGCACCTTACGGTCGCCGAGGCCAAGTTTGGCTCGGAACGCACGGTGATGCTCGGCAGGGACGTTGCGGTAACGCTGTCGATCGTGGCCGACTGGGTCTGGGACTACGTCGCGCTGGGACACATACACAAGCACCAGGACCTCAACCCTGGCAGCTACCCCTCTGTTGTGTACAGCGGGTCTCTCGAGCGAATCGACTTCGGCGAGGAGAGGGAGTCCAAAGGTTTCTGCTGGGTCGAACTGGAGCGAGGCAGAACTCGCTGGGAGTTTATGCCGGTTGCCGCCCGGCCTTTCATCACCCTCAGGCTTGACGTGCGTGAAGAGGACGATCCCACGGGGGCGGTACTGGCCGGGCTCGAAGGGCAAGCTGTCGAGGGTGCAGTCCTTCGTCTTCTTGTCAAGCTGCGTTCTGAGCAAGGGGCCGTGTTCCGAGAGCGCGAGGTTCAGCGTGCTCTCTCGGAAGCCGCGAGCGTGAGCATCCTCCGGGATATTGAAGTCGAGGCCCGGGCCCGCTTGGGGGACCTCTCGGCCGAGGCCCTTACGCCCCTGCAGCTTCTCGAGCGTTATTTTCAAGCGCGCGACGATACCCCGGCGCGGATTGAAGCGCTGCTAGCCAAGGCTGAGGAACTGTTGCGTGATTCCGGTTGAACTCGAGTTGAGGAATTTTCTGGCCTACCGCAACCCTGGGTCGTTGCCGTTTGTTGGTATTCACGTCGCCTGCCTGGCCGGACCGAATGGCGCTGGCAAATCCTCGTTGCTGGACGCCATCACCTGGTCCCTATGGGGGAAGGCTCGTAGCAACTCGCCCGATGATCTGATCCACCAGGGTCAAGTGGAGATGCGAGTGGCGCTGACCTTTGAACAAGCGGGTGGGCGCTATCAGGTGATCCGGCAGCGTAGAGGCGGAAAGCGCGGGACCTCTCTGCTTGAGCTACAGGTGTGGGATCCGGATGTCGGTAGTTGGCGAGGCCTATCGGAATCCACCATGCGGGCAACCCAGCACAAGATCGACTCGATCCTGCGGCTGGATTACGACACCTTCGTCAACTCGGCCTTCCTTGTTCAGGGGCGGGCCGACGAGTTCACCACCAAGACCCCGGGCCAGCGTAAGCAGGTCCTTTCGAATATTCTGGGCCTCTCGCTGTGGGAGACCTACGAGCGCAGGGCCAAGGAGCGTATCTCGGAGACAGAGGCGGGCATCCAGCGACTGGATGGACGCCTGGAGGAGATCGAGCGTGAGATCGCGAAGCGGGATACCTACCAGGCTGAACTGGAAGCGGCCGAGTTTGCGGCCAAGGAAGCGGCGGAGCGGTTGTCGGCCGCCGAGAGGCAATGGAGCGATCTGGAACAGACCCGCACCGAGTTAGTGGGATTGCAGCGTCGGATCGAGGATCTTTCTCGCAGGGTTGCCGCCGCCGAGAACGAAGTCGAAGAGGCAAAGCGCGAGCGAGAGGACGCGCAGGCCCAGGCTGACAAGGAGGCCCTGCAGGCAGCCCTTGGTGAGGTCAATGAGCAGCTCTCAACGTTGCTCCACACGCAGGAACAGCACGATCAGCTGGCGGAGGCCAGGACAGCGAGGGCTGAAGAGGTAGCCAGCCTGCGGGGTGCCAATGAGGCGATGGCGCCGGAAACGGAGCCTTTGAAGCAGCGAGTGGCGATCCTGGAGGGAGCCGAAGAGCCAACCTGTCCCACTTGTGGTCAGCCGCTCACCGAGGAGCATCGAGCTCAGCTGGTCGCCGAGACTCAGGCGGAGATCGAAGCCCGCCGCCAGAAGTACCGAGAGAATCAGGCGCAGATCAAGAAGCTGACGGCGGAAGCGCAAGCGCTGGAGAAACAGGTGGCGGCTCTCGAAGGTCTACTGCGCCAGCGCCCGGGTTTTGAGAAGCGGGCCGGCGAGCTGGAGGTGGCTCTGAATCACGCCGAGGATGCCGCCCGCCTGGCGAATACCTTGGAAGCAAGGATCGCCCGCTGGAAGGAGGCTATCGAGGCTGACAGGCGGGAGCGCAGCGAGCTGTCATCCAAGGCGGATGAATACAATAAGCGCTTGGGATCCAGCGAGGTAACACAGAAGGATGTCGATCAGCTGCGCTTCGACAAGCGGATGGCGGACGAAGGGGTTGGCAGCGCGCGTCAGAAACTGGCAACGCTCGATTCACATGAAAAACAAAAGCGGGAGCGGCTTCGAGAGCGTGAGCAAATGGCGCAGGGCCTGGGGCTCTACGAAGATCTCAGAGAGGCGTTCAGCAAGCGCGGCGTGCCGGCCATGATCATCGTGACGGTCGTTCCGGAGCTTGAGCGCTCCGCGAACGAATTGCTGGGCCGTCTGACCGATGGGCGGCTGCACGTTCGTATTGAAACCCAGCGAGAGATCAAGACCGGCGAGCTGCGCGAGGCGCTCGACATCATCATCTCGGATGAACTCGGCAGCCGTCCGTACGAACTGTATTCAGGCGGTGAGGCCTTCCGCATCGATTTCGCGATCCGCATTGCGCTTTCGAAGTTGCTCGCCAACCGGGCTGGGGCGCAGCTGCGCAGCCTGTTCATCGACGAAGGATTCGGAACGCAAGACGCTCGCGGCCGGGAACAGTTGCTGGAAGCCATCAACACCATTCAGGATGACTTTGACCGCATTCTCGTGATCACCCACATTGAAGAACTCAAGGATGCCTTTCCGGCCCGCATCGAGGTGCGCAAGACGCCCGAAGGCTCGCAGTTTGAGCTGGCATGAAATCCCCGTTATGGGCGGGCAAACCTCCGAGGAAGCCTGAGGGGCAGCTTTGAGCCTTGCCCCAAACGATCGCACCGCAATTGGCCTCTTGTCGCTCTGAGCCCCTCCGCCTCCTTCCTTCCGAGCCCCCATACGGGGCAAGCGATCTCCCCTGGGCTTTGGTCCCGCAGACCGTCTCCCAAGGTGATGCCTCGATCGGTCCTCGGGCTTGACACAGCACCTCGCGAGGGTTGGAATAGTGGGGTTTGGACAGGCTCACCCCTTTCGAAAAGGCCTGCGTTTCGGGTTCGCCGCACTCCTAGACGTACGGGAGCACCTCGACCCCTGGCTGGGGTTCAGACGGACTGCGCGAGAGCTATCGCTGGAAGATAAGCAGATCGCTGTAATCCTCCAAGATACCGTACTGACCGGTATCCAGGAGGTCCAAATGCTCAAAGAGGAAAAACCTGGGCGGGAAATAGGTGAACAGTGAGAAGGCGGCAGTCATGACGAGGATCCCGGCTACCGCCAGCCTATGAGAACGAGTCCGCATCTGTTGCCCCGTCAGGATGATGTAGCTCAAGAGTTGGCCGATGAACACCGCCAAGTAGAAGAGAGCCAGATCTATAGGGAAAACGGAGCTGCCTGTGAAGGGGGTATACGCGTACCAGCCGAGCGTGATTACGGCCGGCATAGCAAACAGGCTGACGGCCTTGGCGACCCAGTAATTGCTGACCTGATCCTTGACGTAAGTGTATTCCACGAGAGCAAATACTAGGCCCGGCCAAAAGACCATTTTCAGGTGTTCCCAGGTGCTCTCGTTCACGGAGGAAACGAGAGCCATCGGACGCCAGAACCCGCTGAGTTCGAAGGTGTAGTGCAGAGCAGCCCCCACGAGTCCGATAAAGAAGAACCCAATGATTTCCCAAACTACCAGCTTTCTCTTCATCGATCGCCTCCGTCACACTGCTTTCAGCTCTAACTGGTAAGGTCGTGGCATGGGATGGGTCCAGGGTGAGAGGGGGAGCCGGATCTCAGAGTACACCAAAGATGAACAACAGCCCGACCACCGATATCATGCCGCCGGAAACGCGCAACAGGGATCTTCCTATCTCATAGTGTTGGGCAATGTCACCAATGACCAGGCCGGTGATATGAATGGCGGCGGTTCCGGAAAGGAATCCAAGTGCGTAGAGAAGGGGATCGGCAACTGCGGGCATTTCCGCTCCATGGGCATATCCATGGAAAACCGCGAAGAAGCCCACCGCGGCCATGGCCAAAAGAGCTGGCAGCTTCTTCTCGGCTGCGATTGCCAACCCGAGCACGACTAAGGATAGTGCAATCCCGATCTCAGTTGCGGACAGCCCAGCGTCGACGAGTCCCAGTACGCCGCCCAGGGCCATCACACTCACAAAGGTCGTCGGAACTGTCCAGATTGCCCGGCCTCCTATTTGGGCACTCAAGGCGCCGACGCTGAGCATGGCAAGCAGGTGATCAAAGCCCAGGGCCGGGTGGGTAAGTCCTCCGAGAAACGAGCCGTAGGGCAAACTCTCTCCCTCATGGGCCAACGCGGATGCCGGAACGAGGCTCATCAAGAATGCGATTAACCCCGCTAAGCCAATCTCCCTTAGCCTGGCCATTGAATCGGATCCTGAGGGGTTCATTGTCCTTCTGTCTCCTCCCGGAGCCCCAGTCGGTTTCGTATCCTTTCCCAAGTTCGACCTGCATGGGTTATGGACATCGTCTGCCTAAAATCCCGAAAGACACCCCTTCTACGCAGCCGCAGGTATTGTCTTAGATCGGGGATCGTCGCGGTCCAGAAGCTCAGGTTTACGAGAAGGGCGTAAGCAAGGTGCCACCAGTCGGCCGTGCGGTACCACAGCCAGGGAATAATCAGGATGGCTCCACCGGCGTATGTGAGCATTACGTCCCTGAAGAGGGCCATTCCCAATATCATCCCGATAAGGTTAGCGACGAAGGCGCCGGCCCAATCGATAACCAGCATGCCTCCGATTAGAGGCGAGAGGCCCCTGCCGCCTCTGAAGCGATAGAAAATTGGCCAGTTGTGCCCGACGACGGCGAACGCGGCCGTCAGCAGAAAGTATGGCGAGTTTGGGAACGAGATCTTAAAGATGAGAGTAGGGACGGCTGCCTTTGCCATGTCGAGCATGCTTGTGAAGCATCCCAGTACGGGTCCCTTTCGAATGGAAATACTGGTCGCGCTCACGGCGGTGAAGATGTATTTCTCTCCATCCTCCTTCACCTCGGTCTTGGCTAGGTCCTCCCCAGGCGCGACAAACCCCCCGACGAGGCGAGCGAAGGAGATCGATCCAGCCAGGTATCCGACGATTACGGCAGCCAGAGCAATCGACAGGTCCATAAAGAGCTGTTCCCTTATCCTCGGGGTCAATCCGGCGAGTAGCAGCTAGGGGGCGTCTTCTTCGACTAGGCTAACGGTCCCCCTGTAGCCATCCACGACCAGGAGTGTATCATCTTTGATCCGGCATGCGCCGGTCACTGAAACCACAGCAGGGATGCTGTACTCCCGGGCGATGATTGAGCTGTGCGACAGGATGCCGCCCGATTCGGCGACCACCGCGCCCGCCATGGTGAAAAGCGGAGTCCAGCCAACATCCGAGAAGGGGATCAGCAACACGTCACCGTTCCTGACCTTCCCGAAGTCGCCGATTCCCCTGACGACCCTCGCCGGACCCTGAAAGTAGCCCCGGGAAGTCGGTGTGCCATGCAGAATCTTTCTATTCTCGTCAACGTAGGTGACCGGGGGCTCCTCATCACCGTAAATGATGTCTGGCAGCACCGCCTTCTCCTGTCTCTTGATCTCTGCCTTTCGGGTACCCACGAGGCTGTCCGCATTGTCTAGAGTCGTACCTGTCGAGGCTCTCTTGATCTCGTCGAGAGTCAAGTACATGATATCTTCGCGCTCGCGCAGTATCCCTCTGCGGACGAAGTGATTTCCCACCGCCAGAAAGTGGGGCCGAAACAAACCGTAGCCGTAAGTGTAAAGGAAGCCGATCGCCTCCCGGTGGATCAGGTATCGATGGGTCAGTTCGTCCATCCGCCCTAGCAAGATGCGCTGCGTGAGAGGGAGGTCAAGGTCCTTGGAGCCGAGCCGCCCCTCTATTTGCCTGGGCGGGGAGAAGCCGATCGCCATCTGGAGGACAGCCTCAGGATCCTCGCGCCACGGTACGGAACTGAGGTCATTGCCGCTGTCGCTTAGATGGCCAAATCTAGAGAGAAACTTGTTGAAGGCTAAGCACAGAGTCTCGAGGCCGCTATGAGACTGGAGGGCTTGAAGGCCGTGTGCGGCAAGCTCCTCTTGGAGATCGCTCTCAAGCCCGGAGTAAAGCTTTCTCAGATGAGCGAGATGAAGGTTGGGATCGAAATCTGTCACAGCGTCGACCCCGCGAGTCAAATCATAGCTTTCGAAATCGACTCCGACCTGCGTGAGGAAGCGTTTGAGCAGTCCGGTGTAGAACTGCATCAGGAGGGGGGTAACAATGTTGTAGTAGGCGGCTTGCTCGTTCAGGTGAAGGAGTCGATCAATTCGCTTTAGGAGGTCCTCTTCCGTTAACTGATCTACCTCGGTTAGATCGAACGCCTCATACTCCGACCTCATGGCTGGCAAGAAGGTTTCGATTTTGCGGCTGAAGCGGATTTTATCAAGGGCGAAGCGCAAAAGCCTGGGCCAGTGAGGCAGCCCTCGCAGCCCAGGCCGGAAGGTCGGTTTCCGATCCCCCTTGGCCTCGATGCCCATCAGGATCTCCAGGGTTTCGCGCGATAACCCCAGCGCCTCGAAAATCTTCCCTATCGCTCCCATGTTGAAATAAGCTCTCGAGTAGAACGATTTGGCCAGGCGGTTGGGGTCGAGGTCGTTTTCGCCAATGAGTTCAGTGAAGAGCCTAACCCAGGCGCCGTTCACCATCGGTGTGTTGACGGACCAGACGAGCGGTTTAATGATCCCTGGGAATACTTCACGGGAGATGCGGTTCGAATAAACATTGACCGTCTCCAGGGCGCCCAATTCGCGCAGCTGAACCCAGGTGACCTGCTTGCCATCAAACACCCATTCCAGGTCGACCGGTTTGCCGAAGGTTGCCTCGATTTGCTTCACCTGGTCGACGATTTCTGAGACAACCTCGGATGAGAACGCCTCGGGACCCGGCGCCTCAATCCAATCCCCCCACTTGTGGATCCAGCGCTCAGGAGCGACCCCCCGCTGGAGAAGGCTTTCTCCGCTTCCCCTGACAGCTTCGACGACGACTTCGACAAGGCCAGTTATCGGATTCCGGCTGAATGCGACGCCCGAAATCACAGGAGTCACCATTTCCTGGATAAGGACGGCCATATGGATCTGGCGCCCGATCCCGTGTTCCTCCTGATATGTTCGAACCCGGTGGGAGTTGGCTGAGGCCCAGACCTGTTCGATGGCCTCCAACAAGTTGTCTTGCCCCTCGACGTCTAGCAGGGATTGAAATTGACCCGCGAAAGAATGGTCGGCTGCGTCTTCCGCGCTGGCCGAAGAGCGGACGGCGTACTTCTGGTCCGGGGAGGTCTTAGCCAGGAGTTCTGCCGCGAGGGTCGCTCGCAGGTTTGGGGCCCCTGCGGCGCTTGCTGCGAAAGCGTCACTAGTGCAAACCAGAGTCGCCGGGATCCGGTAGCCATGCTGCTCGAGAAACTTGAGTCGCAGGGCCTTGTGGCCTGCCGCTTGAGGCGAGGCGATCCGCTGCAGTGGATGGATGTATTCCATATGTGGAATCTGGTCGACCCTGTCCTATAGAGAGAGGCTTTCCACAGGTTGTCCATTAAGACACCAGTTAGGAGCGATCCGGTGGGGCTCAAGACGAGGCCGCGGCATCCTTTTCCGGGCGAATTCATGCAGCTCGCTCCTCGCACGCCCATCGAGCTTGGTGTCTTTGATAGGCATATCCTACCCTAAGGGAAACTTGGCCTTCAAGGATTAGGGCGCTTGAGGCCGCTTGGAGATCTAGGTCCTGTCTGGGGCGCTGACGTGCAGCGCGGTCCCCACCCTGGACTGAAGATTCGAAT
>CAYGCA010000004.1:29422-33822 GCA_964348265.1 uncultured Anaerolineaceae bacterium
CCAGCGCCGCGCGCAGGGTGTGCCAGGGGAGCGTTGCGCACTGGAGTTTGCCGGACCAGCTTGGGTTTGCCGGGAGAAGCGCTTGATGCGATCAGGTCCTCTCGGCAACGGGAAGCCAGACCGAGAAGCGTGAGCCGACTCCGGGCTGGCTCTCGACGGTGATCGTCCCCCCATGACGAGCGGCGATTTCACGCGAGATCGCCAGGCCGAGCCCTGTGCCCGGTGTGCCCAGTGTGTGACTGACCTGACCGCGGAAGAATCGATCGAAGATGAGAGGCTGCTCCTCCTTCGGGATTCCATAACCGGTATCGGTCACGTCCGCTCGGATCCACTCCCCCGCCTCGTTTTGCTCGCAGGAGGTCTGGAGCGTGATCCTTCCGCCGTCCGAAGTGAAACTAATGGCGTTGGAGAGCAAATTCGTGAAGAGCTGGGTCAGCATCGCCTCGTCCCCCATCAGCAGGGGAAGCGTAGGGTCACCCTCAATCGTGAGCAGGATACCCCGGTCTGCTGCCATGGTCTGACGATCTTCCACCAGAGCCTGCAAAACGCGATTTAGGTCAACCGGCTTGTGGTCGAAGGCCGTGTCGCTGGTATCCAAGTGCGACAGTGAGAGCAGATCGTTGATCAGGTGCGTAAGCCTTTCGCCTTCACGGACCAGCGTCTGGAGGTAGCGCTTGGCTTTCTCTTGGTCTTCTGTGGCGCTGAGAAGGTCCACATACAGTCGGATATTCGTCAGGGGGGTTCGCAATTCATGGGAGACATCCGAAACGAACTTCGACTTCAGGCGGTCAACTTCCTTGAGGGGGCTGATATCGTGTTGCACGCTGACGAAGTTGACCACGTTGTTTTCGCTGTCGGTCACTGGCGTAACACTAACGGCGGCATCGTAGGTGCTATCGTCATGCCGCTTGTTCACCAGCTCTCCTCGCCAAGTGTGACCACTGGATATAGTAGCCTGAATCTGATCATAGATGTTGGGGGGATGGTACCCGCTTCTCAAGAAGGATGGATTCTCAACGATCGCCTCTGGGCTGGTGTAGCCTGTGAGGTGCTCCCAGGCTGGGTTGACATATTCGATGTTTCCCTCGGCATCGGTCACCATCACGGCATCCGCGATGTTCGTCAGGATCGCGTTGAGACGGTCGCGTTCCGCTCGCAGGGCCTTCTCCAGCAACTTGCGTCGCGAGATATCCAGAACGAGGCCTGTAGCCCCTTGGATCTTCCCGTCGTCGTCGGTGATAAGACTGACGGCCAGCAGGGCAGGCATGGTCCGGCCGCTGCTTGAGCGGACCTCGACTTCATGGACTTCACGTGGCGGACGCTCCCCTCTGAGGCGAGCCTCCAGCCTTTGGCGAGCCGTGGTGTGCTGTTCGGGAGACCAAAGGCTCACAGCAGACTCACCTATGAGCTCCTCTTTCGGACGTTCAACCAAGTCGGCGCAGGCTTGGTTGACATAAACGAGCCGACCTTCGAGGTCCACCTGAAAAATGCCAGCCAGGGAGGTTTCAACCAAGGCCCGATAGCGGGCTTCTGAAAAGGCGAGGTCGCGTGTGCGCGCCTCGACCTGATGCTCGAGCCGCATAGCCTGTGATTCGATCTGGCCGTAAAGGTCGGCATTCTCGATTGCAACGGCCGCCTGTGCTGCGAAGGCCGACAGTACGTCAAGGTCGCCTGCGCTGAATGGGCGTTCCTGCCCCAAGCGCCGTACCGCCATCACTCCTATTGTGCGGCTGCGAGTGGTCAACGGTGCAAGCGCCAAGCACTCGGGTTCGTCCTCTGGTGTATCCGGTATGTGCAGGCTGTGCGGGCTTTCCAGAGGATCGTTGACGAGCATCGATTCACGTGTCTCGGCTACATGGCCGACAAGACCCTCCCCCAGTTTCAGTTCGACCTTCAGAAGGGCGTCCGCTAGAGGATCTATCGCCACCAAACAGCTCAGCGTCTCCTTCTCCGCATCGATCATATGAATGCGGCTTCCGTCCGATTTGAGCAACTCCTTGGCCTGTTCTGCGATAAGGTTCAGCACAGCATCAATGTCGAGTAGGCCCGAAATCGAACGGGCTGTCTGGATGAGGGCCTGTGATTCCTCCGCCCGTTTGCGCATCTCGGCGTAGAGGCGAGCATTGTTCACGGCGATGGCGGCCATGTTAGCGATGGATTGAGCCGTTTCAACGGACCCGGGCTGGAAGGATCGGCCCGGACTCTTCATGAAGAGAGATAGTGTACCGATCGCTTCTTCGCCGACGCTTAGGGGCACGCCAAGGAAGGCGGAGACACCGGCCTCAGTCCAGCCGGGGAGGGCATCAGGTTCCTCGCGGTATTCCTCGATCAGAATGGGTCTACGCGTTTCAATAGGCCGCCATGCCGGCCCTCGACCTCTGGGAAGAAGGGAGTCCTTCAACGCTTCGGGGAGAGCGTACAGGTGGGGAGGACCGATCGCGTTGTCGTCGGCTTCCACCAAGGAGATCGCGCCAGCGTCCGCGCCGACGACCTCGGTCGCCAGAATGATGATGCGCTCCAAGACGACCGGAAGTTCCAATGCACTGGTAATGGCCTCCGCGACTTGATTTCGCAACCGTTCCCGCTCAAGCGCCGCGCGCATCTCCTCCCGGGCGCGGACATGACCCAGAGCGATAGCGATCTGATCCGCTAACGCCCTCATCATAGGCACATCCCTGGGAGTCAGCCAAGCCGCTGATACATTAATGGTGCCCAGAATTTGATCGGCCAGGACCAGGGGTGCAACAATGGTGGGCAGATTGCCGCCCACCAGTCGGACTATCTGCGGGACGAGGGATTGAAGCGGTTTTGGCGTCAGCTGCCGTATGATGCCAACGCGGTCGTCGCTGAATACGGGCTCGCCGCTTCCTAGTGCCTGATCGTAGACGTCGACTTCTTGGGGGTTGAACCGATAGCCAACTACCTGGCGTCCGGTCAGCTGCTCGAGGGGACCTCCCGCGGCTTCCCCTACGATCTGAGTGCTGACTTCTAGTTGCCCCACCGAGGTGAGCAAACTGACCCCGCCTGTCAACTGGAGCCGCCGAAGCACTTCGCTCACAGCATCGAGCAGCTCCGGTTCACTCGAAGCCCCGCGGTGAGCAACGGCAACCACCGCCTGCAATACTGCGCCCCAGCTTGTGGCCCCTTCACGACCGGGTTGAACCTTCTCCTGCTCCTTCATCGGTTCGCTCCAGATTGTCTTCCCAGTGTATCACGGAGTGAGAGGCCGAATGCTTCCCTGCCAGACCGCATGCCTTAGCTTGTCGACGAGGCTGAGCTTGCCTGCGCTGGGACGACGAATGAGGCCGGTCAATCGCGGGAGCCGCGCTCTCCAAGGCCGGAATCTGGAGCGTCTCGGCTGGCTGAGAGGGATCTTTCGTGCTCACGGTACCAGGCGTAGGCTTCTTCAACAGCCCGTTCGACCGGCTTGGGTTCTGGGAGGTTTAATTCACTAAGTGCCCTACGGGTGTCGTAGTAGAAGTACACGCCAGCCAGGCGCAAGAGGTGGGGCTGGATGGGTAGGCTGAGGAGTCTTGGCGTCCAGTCAGCTAGGCTGGCCGCGGCGTGCAAAAGCGGGAGGGGCGCCGCCCACCTTGGGGGCCGTCGGCCCGTCACCCTCGCTATGGTCTCCAACAACCTCGCGTGGGTTAGGTTTTCGCCGCCCAAAATGTAGCGCTCGCCATTGCGGCCATACTCCAGAGCAGCCAGATGCCCTGCGACGACGTCGTCAATGTGAACGGCGTTTAGGCCTCCGGGGAGATTTAGGAGCGGCAGCCTCCCTTGAGCGATGTACCAGATGACTCCCCCCGCAATCAGGTTGAGATCGCCGGCGCCGAATACCGCAGAGGGATTCACGATGACCACCTCGAGACCGGCGTCCGCGACTGCGCGGACCTCGTTCTCTGCTAGGTGCTTTGCGTACCCATAGGGCCAGCGATTCGCCGGGCCGCTCCATGAGTGACGCTCATCCATGAGGGGGATCGTATCTTCCCGGCCGGTTGCATTCCGCTCGGGGATTCCCAGCGCGGCCACCGAGGAGGTGTAGACCACGCGGCTCACGCCTGCCCTGAGTGCCGCTTGCATGACAGCGCGGGTGCCTTGTACATGGCTAGCGGACATGTTCTCTGATTTGTGCCAGAGAGCCACCTTTCCGGCGCAATGGAAGACGATTTCCACGCCGGTCATGGCTGATTCAAGGGAAGCTTGATCGAACAGGTCACCGGCGACGGGGTCGACCGGGAGCCCACTCAGTAAGAACAGGGGGCTGGTTGTGCGGTGCAGGGCGCGCACCCGGTGGCCGGCTCCGGACAATGCGCGGCACAGGTGTGAGCCGATAAACCCGGTGGCGCCGGTGACCAGTACGTTCATGGTTCTTAGCTCAGCGCATGGGTGATGGGTGG
>CAYGCA010000004.1:33832-39000 GCA_964348265.1 uncultured Anaerolineaceae bacterium
CCCGATGATGTCAGTTGAGCCGCTCCCGAAAGAGCCGGATTCAGTCAAGGAACTCGATAATGGTCGCCTCGCCTTGTCCAACCCCGACGCAAAGGGTCGCCAGACCGTAGAAAGGTCGGTCTTCTCCGGGTGCGCGGCGCTTCATCTCGTGGATCAAAGTTGTCAGGATGCGGGCACCGGAGCAGCCGAGAGGGTGCCCAATCGCAACGGCACCGCCGTTGACGTTTGTGATTTCATGGCGCAGGCCAAGTTCCTTCATCACCGCTAGGGCTTGAACGGCGAACGCCTCATTGAGTTCGATCAAGCCGATATCCTCGATCGTGAGGCCCGCCCGCCCAAGGGCCTTGCGCGTGGCCGGGATCGGGCCCAGGCCCATGGTGCGCGGATCGACGCCGGCCGCAGCGGAGGAGACGATCCGGGCAAGCGGTTTTGCGCCGAGCGCGGCGGCTTTGGCGCTGCTCATCAGGACCAGCGCCGCAGCGCCGTCGTTAATGCCCGAAGCGTTTCCGGCGGTGACAGTGCCATTGGACCGGAAGGCCGGCTTAAGATTTGCCAAGGCCTCCAGCGTGGTATCGCGCCGAGGCCGCTCATCGGTGTCGACCAGGATAGGCTCAGCTTTCGGCTGCGGGACGGGAACTGGGATGACCTCGTCGCGGAACCTGCCCGAGTCCAAGGCCGCGACAGCCCGGCGATGGCTTTCCAAAGCGAACGCATCCTGCTCCTCCCGGCTGATAGTCTCCGTGAGGCGGTAGATGTTCTCGGCTGTCTCCCCCATGGATTCGTTGCCATACATTTCCTTGAGTCGAGCGTTGGGAAAGCGCCAGCCGAGTGTGGTGTCCCACATCGTCTGAGATCCCCAGGCGAAGCCGCGCTCACTCTTCGGGACCGCGTAGGGGGCGCGCGACATGCTCTCGATGCCTCCGGCCACGAAGACCTCGCCCTCGCCGACCTTGATCGCCCGATAGGCGGCGTTGACCGCATGAAGCCCCGAGGCGCACAGCCGATTAAACGTCACAGCCGCCACTTCTACAGGCAGGCCCGCCAGCAAGGATGCCATACGAGCTACGTTGCGGTTGTCCTCACCAGCTTGGTTGGCGCAGCCAAAATAGACCTCCTCGATCTCCGCCGGCTCGATCCCGGCCCGTTCGACCGCTTTGGAGATCACCAGCGCCGCCATGTCATCGGGACGGACCTTGGCAAGCGCGCCCCCATGAGCCCCAACCGGCGTCCGAACGGCTGATACAATGACGGCTTCAGACATCGATAGTCTCCTCTCCGGCACGGCGTCAGCAACGCGGATTGTACCATCGGGCGGCATTCCATTTTCTGCCGTTTCTTACCCGCTCTGCCAGAAGCGACGGTCGGGAGGCTCCTCTTCCAGCCTCTAGACCCCTGTCCGGCATTGATAATCTCCATCCGGGAGGCACCTGAAGAAACCGGGCGAGGGCATGTGTGGTGGAACGAAAGTTGTCGGTGCAGCGAATCTCTGGCCTGATACGGAAACGGACCCTGTCGGCCGGTTGCGGATCATTCCCCCGGGCCGCGGTCCTGTCGTTGGCTCTCACCCTGGGCCCTATAGGAGAGCTCTCAGCACTGGAGCGTAACGCAGGGGTCCTCCCGGCCTCATAGGCGCCTCCGGGTCCATCTCGAGTGGCTTTGCTGAGGGCCTCGATTTGATCTTGATCGCCGGATCACCGGCATCGACGTCTAGACCCCTGCCTAGGGGCACCAGCTTGTCCTTGGCGCCCCAGACCTGTATAATCTGGGGCACTGCTGTTGAACTCAAATCAGCCATAAAAGGCGTGCACGGAGACATTCCTTCCGTCGATCTCTCTGCAGAGAGCCGCCGGTCGGTGTGAGGCGGTGGGAGGGACGAAGGGGTCCGTTCCGTCGGTCCTTAATGAAGGGCCCGCTGCCCCCGGAGGGGCGGTCTGAAGACTGTCGTAAGGGAGGTCGGGTCGGCCCGTTATAGCCTCAAGAGGCCGTTCCAGGGTGTGGAGCGGCGAAAGCAGGTGGCACCACGAGATCGCCCCCTCGTCCTGCGGGAGAGGGGGCGCAAAATGTTTGGGAGGAGGTGCGACATGCTCGACTTGCAGTACATTCGCCAAAGCCCCGAGGAGGTCAAGGCGGCCATCCGCAAGCTGCATACGGAAGCCCCGATCGACGAAATTCTGGCCCTGGATGAAGACCGGCGGGGGATCCTGCAGGAACTGGAGGGGCTGCGACACACGCGCAATGTAACCTCCGAGAAGATCGGGAAAATGGAGGACCAGGCTGGGCGCCAGTCGTTGATCGAAGAAGTGAGAAGCGTCAACGAAAGGATTTCCGCGCTTGAAGAACGTCTGCGCGCGGTGGAAGGGCGGCTGAAGGATGCCATGTATCAGGTACCTAACCTTCCCCATGAAAGCGTCCCTGAAGGAGCCGACGAGAGCGAGAACGTGGTCGTCCGAACCGAAGGCGAACCCAAGTCGGCAGACGACTTTGGCTTCGATCCCCGGCCGCATTGGGAGCTTGGGACGAAGCTCGGCATCTTGGATTTTGAGCGCGGGGTGAAGCTCTCCGGAAGCCGCTTCTATGTCATGCTGGGGGCAGGGTCGCGTTTGCAGCGGGCGCTCATCAACTGGATGATCAACCTGCACGTCGAACAACACGGCTACTCTGAGGTCTATCCTCCCTTCATGGTGAAAGAGGAGGCAATGTGGGGCGCTGGACAGATGCCCAAGTTTCGCGACAATATCTACCACGACGCCGAAGAGGATTTTTGGTGGATTGGCACCGCCGAAATCCCCCTGACCAACCTGCACCGTGACGAGATCTTGGAGACGAACGAGCTGCCGAGGTCCTACGTCGCTCACACACCCTGTTTTCGCCGCGAGAAATTCTCGGCTGGCCGGGATGTACGCGGCATCAAACGCGTCCACCAGTTCGACAAGGTCGAAATGTACAAGTTCACCACCCCTGAGACCTCCTACGACGAGTTGGAAAGGCTGGTGGACAACGCCGAGGACGTATGCCTAGCATTGGAGATCCCCCATCGTGTTGTGCAGATGGTGACCGGGGATCTGGGGTTCGTGGCTGCTAAGAAATACGATGTGGAGATGTGGGCGCCCGGCAGCGGAGAATGGCTTGAGGTCAGCTCCTGCAGCAACTGCGAAGCGTTCCAGGCGCGACGCACTAACATCCGCTATCGACCAGAGCCGGAAGCTCGTCCCAGGTTTTTGCACACCTTGAACGGTTCCGGGTTGGCCCTGCCACGCACGGTGATTGCCGTCTTGGAGAACTACCAGCAGGAAGATGGCAGCGTGGTGGTCCCCGAGGTGCTGCGGCCCTACATGGGGGGGCTTGATGTGATCCGACCGGAATCAGCTTCATGAGCGAGGCTGCCCTAACGGCGCTGACAGCCGGGCTTATGCTGCTGGGCCTGATCGGCACCCTAGTGCCAGTTGTGCCAGACATCCTGCTCATATGGCTGGCAGGCTTGGGCTATGGTCTGCTTGTCGGCTGGGGGCAATGGGGGCCCTGGCTTTTCGGGCTCATGACCGTCTTCGGTCTTATCGGTGCAGGAGTCGATGTGATCCTTAGCAGCCTTGGCGGCCGGGCCTGTGGGGCATCCTTGGCGGCCTTGGTCTGGGTCTGGTGGGGCTCATTTTCTTCACCCCAATTGGCGCTGTGGTGGGCCTCCTTCTGGGGACCTTTCTGGTCGAATTCTGGCGTCTTGGGGACGCCCGGACTGCCATGCGCAGCTCTCTCGGCATGGGGGTTGGCTATGGCGTTTCCTTTGTGGTCAAGTTCCTTCTTGGGCTGGCAATGGTCGCGGCCTGGGTGACATGGGTGATCAGCGGGTGATGGTCAGGTCCTACCACAGATCTCTGAAACGGGAGTCAGGAAGCCGTTCTCCCTAGAGCGGAGGGAACAAACGACCTGACCGACGTGGAGAGATTTGCGTGTCCGAGCTAGGGAGCCTCTGAGCTGGGCGTCGTCGGCCGGCGAGCGGCAAGAGGGATGATCGTTCGCGTGGGGCCTTCCGTACTGGATCGGCCGTCTGACCTTCTAGAAAAGGGCCCGCAGAAGGAGCAAAGTGCCGAAGATGATTAACGGGATCCCCACAGGTGCGGCGAGAATCGTCACCATTAGGAGGAAGCCAACGATCATCAACACTAGCCCGAGCACGGCGGCCACTAACCGGCCGGTCATTCTCAGGATAAAACTGAGCAGGTCCCAGAGTGCTTTGAAAGGCCACAGCAGCAGTGGCGTTCTCCTACCTTGATCTCCAGCCATCGCCCACTCCTCGCTTTTGGGGTTGTTCCCCCTCTAGGCTCAGGTGTTCGTCACGTTTCAGGGCCGCAGGCCGCTCCTAAACGTCGCTCGGGGGAAGACCTAGACCGCTCCGATAGACCTCTGTGCTAGTCACCATAAGGATGTCGTGGTGGAGACTCCTTTCTGCTCAGCTCGCGCTGTCCCGGTCGTAGGGGATGATCTTTTCCCATTCGTCGGCGCTGGAGCGAGCCACCACGGCCACCACAGGCTCAGTGTCGCTCATATTCAGGACTTCGTGGGGCACCCCAGGCTCGATGAAAATGAAGTCGCCGGCCTCGTTCTCAACGACCTTCTTGAGCCCCGGGCCATACTCATGACGCACCTGACCCTCTAGAATGAAGAGCATGACTTCGAAGCCGTCGTGAATATGCGCGTAGGCTACCCCGCCCGGGGGGATAGTGGCGACGTTCATCGAAAGCTCCTTGGCGCTGGTGTTCTTGGCCGATAGGCCGGCCTTATAGTGGATTCCGTTCCACTGGCGCCTGTTGCCGCCGCCGCGGATGATGGAGATACCGTCCAGTTCCTCAACAACTTGCTTCAGTTCGGTCTGCGGAACGTCCTGTTTGGCCAATTCCATGTGATGTGTTACCTCCTGATTGCTCGGTTATGGCAATTGTCCCCCAGTGGGTCCCATTATATACGCGCCAGCGGTCACACGGGACTTGTGCGGCCCGCACGGCGGGGTCTCGCAGGGCCAGAGAGGCGAGTTGGCACCGAAGGAGCTTTGCCCCTGGTTCGAGCTTAGGTTGAGCCAGGTCCAGAGCCATGAAGGCCGGCCGTACTTGGCCCGGCTTTATCGGATGCCTGTGTCAATCTCGATGTCAAGGCGGGTGATTTGGTTGGCCCCAATT
>CAYGCA010000004.1:39010-60821 GCA_964348265.1 uncultured Anaerolineaceae bacterium
AATTCGGATGGTTCGTGGGAGATCGATGCCCCGATCCATGCCGATTTGGTTGATGTCCACGCTGTAGGAGCCGACCGGAAGGGTTACCTTGTAGTTTCCCTCCGCATCGATTTGGACGCGGGCCACTTCGATCTTCCCATCCTCTGAGGAGATCACGATCTGCCGCGCCGCATAGACCTCAGGCTCCGGGGTTGGCTCAGGTTCTCCGTCACGCACGACGGGAACCAAGGGACCTATAGTGACATGGCCTTCCAACGTTCCCGTCTCCTTGGGCGAATTGGCACAGGCAAAAAGCAAGAGGGGTAGGGAGAGAACCCAGAGACGCTTCATGACGGTTCGCCGCCTCCGAAAGGCAATGTGAAGACCGAATCCTCAGGAGCGAAGAAGTCAGCTTCTCGTTTGGTGGTCTGACGAAAGTAATAGCTATCGACTTCCGGTTGGCTGGACCAGGGCTGTTCCGTCCGGTATAGATGTGGCCATTTCCTGATCAGGGCCTTTCAAGCCAGGGAGAGTTGGGACTCCCTGGTTGAGTATGTCTTGACCGGGACGACAGTTTGAGCTTGAGATGCGTTGACTAGTGAAGCTTCGCCTGAAGTCCGCCTTGAGGATTGGAATCCTTTGCGTGGCCCTGGCTATGGTTTGAAGAACATCATCCCGATGCCCAAACGATCCAGCCCTTCTTCGGCCCAGTGCGCGACTATGCTGGAGGGGTCGTCCAGGGCGCTGAATAGGGGTCCGATTGCATTCGATTGGCGCATCTTGGCCAGCGCCCGGACGGCCTCGATCCGGATCGCCGGATCGGTATCTTTGCTGGCCTCGGCGAGGCCATCGACGGCTGTAGGCCCCACGGCAGCCAGCGCGTCGCCTGCGGCGCGGCGCACGAGTCGGTCGGGATCGCGGAGTGCTTCGATGAGAGGCGGAACCGCCCCGGAAAAGGGGTTCTTTCGTAGGGCAATGGCGGCGCACTGGCGGACCACAGCTTCGGGATCTTGTAGGGCTCGGCACAGGCTTGCGTGGGCCGCAGGCTGGCGGAACGCAGCCAGGGCGCGTACGGCCCACCAGCGGCGGTCGGTGATCGGCGAGCCGAGCAATTCCAGCAACGCGTCGATGGCTTGTTTGCCAAGGGCCGTGAGTGCAGGAACGGCCGCCTCTGCCCGTACGTCGTCGCCGGATGTAAGATCTAGCAGCAAGCCCTCGAGATCGGCCACTCGTCTGCCATCAGGCCTCGGGGGGCGGCACAGGCAGGTCGTCGACGTCAATACTAACCCACTTGTCGCCCTCCTCAATCAGCATGACAGGGATATCATCCCGGATGGGATACTTTCGATTGCAGTCCGGCTCCGTGCATACGAGCCACGTGTCATGCACGAGCTCCAGTAGTCCTTCTTTTTCACGCACACAGTCGGGGCAGCGCAGAATCTCGAGCAAATCTTGGCTGATCATGGCCTCCTCCTGTAGAGCCGGGCCGATTTTACCATGACCGAGGAAGCCTCAGATGGAAGGCGCCCAGAGCGGGATGACTTGGTAGAGCTTCGGACCCGTGACAGGCTCTTAGGCACGCGATCAAAGGCAGGATCTATTCGGTCTTTGCCCCTTTGGGAAGCTTGGTGCCAGGTCCGTACTCGTATATCGCCCGCCAGGGCAAATAGTGCGTCTTGAAAGTGTCATCGTGAAGAATTTGGCCGTTCCGGGCGACAATCCGTTCGACGACGACATCCATTCCGTCTGCCTCAAAGTCGAGCTGCTTGATCTCGCCCTTTTGGAGCTCGGGGTTCTCGCGGTATAGGGGCTTAGGGGCCTCCACCACGTTCTTGGGCCCACTGGAGGTCCACTGCACACTGCGGCCATCGGAGGTCGAATAGAATTTCCAGAGCAGTTGATTGCCGTAGATATATGTCTCGAGCAGTAGCCAGCTGGGCGTGTCGTTGACGAACTTGAAGTCGACCAGCGGTACAAAGACGGTGGCATCCATCCCCGGGCCTGGTGAACGCGGTCCCTGCTCGTAGTAAAGGACCCGATAGGCATGCGGGTGGCGCTCTGCGATCGGGAAACCCGCCTCGAAGGCTGCACGGTAGAGCGTGGTGCTGACCTGGCAAACCCCGCCGCCCACGCCCTTGATCGTGCGGTTCCCGTAGATGATGAGAGCTTCGGCATAGCCTTTATCAAGGCTGATATCGCCGAGGACCTCGGCCATAGAGAGCATCTCGCCAGGCGCTACGAGCAAGCCGTGAAATGCGGCTGCCGCGGTCTTGATGTTGTGAATCCGCTCCGGGCTGGAACCAGCGAAGTAAGTTGAGACGGCGACCACGTTCTCGCTGATCCCAAGCTCGGCGGCGGTAGCGTCATCAGTCACGGCAGGATCCGTAGTGTCGAATACGAGCGAGGTCTTATGTTGGCCGTCAGCCAGCGCCTGATTGATCGCCTTGATCGTCTCGCCGAGGTTCAGTCTCCGACCAATCACGGCCGATTGCAGCAAGTCGAGTTCGCGTGTTTCGTCATTAAAGATGAAGCGAGCGTTCTCGGGTGTGCGCTCCAAGTCGGGCGCCAAAGGTTCCAGGGCGTTCTCCAAGGCGAGCGGATCAAGGCCGACTTGATAACGAGCCTCGGTCTCCGTTTGAACGATCTCGAACTGAATCATTTCCGCAAGCTTGACTGGGTCGATGACCCAGCCATCTGCGCCGTCGACTGTCAGGGAGAGAGGTTGGCTCAGGATCTGGCGGGCGGCCTCGGCCTGGAGAGAGGCGTCGAGCACCAGGGGGGATTCTTCTTCGATCACGAGTGGAATGGCGCCACCGTGCATCATCGACACCGTTGGCGTGAGCGCTGCCAGCGTGGCCGGGATATCCAGCCGTCGGCCGATCTGACCAGGATAGGCCAGGACCTCGACGCCGTCGATCTCCAGCCTGGCCTCCAGCGTGGGACGATCGATCTGCGCCGCCAACTCCTGAAGGTAGCCCGCCGCCGTCCGCTGGTCGAAGATAACAATCGGCACAAGGCTGTGTCCTCCATACCAGGCCTCAAACTGCTCTGTCAGGCGCTCCGAGAGCCCTCCCCGGCGACCAACTGCCAGTGCCCGGCGGGCCATCTCCGGGACGTCCACAAGGACGCCTAGATCTGCGGGGCGCGCGACCCACTGCTGATCGCCATCCTGCAGTACGATCCTTCCAGATTGGGGATAGCTCAGGGCATCGCCCAAGGCGATTTCAATCTCGGCCTGACTCATCCCACTGAGATCCAGGCCGACTGCGGTCACGCTCGGGAGGGCGTGCTGGGCGTATACCAGGCGGACGCCAAGCGTGAAAAGGACGAAGGTTCCGAGCACCGTGGTGATCAAAGTCGCCAGGACCAGCAGCGTCTGTTGGGCGGCAATGATCACGTTCGTCTTTCTTTGGGCCAGTGGACGAGAAGAGTTCATGATCGCCTAGATTGAAACCGCATTATAGCATCCGTATCAAGGCTCAAGAATGACTTCTATGCTGCTGTAATGAACTAAGCCAGGGATGCTGCTGCTGGCCTCGCTGACCGCAATCCGACCAAATTGCCTGCTCGACACCTGGTAGGCAAGTTCCGCCCGGAAAGTTCCGAGCTGACCGATGGCTGGGGCGTCAATCCGGACCTGAGCAAACCCTACTCTCTGTCCCTGGCTGTCGAGCACTTCGAGGGTGAGCGGGACATCGGAGTCCATCCAGCCGGCCCCCTCCACGATAAGATTGCCGCCCGTGACCACTCGGCCCTCTTGGGGTGAGAGGATGGCGAGTTTCTCTGGACCTTGAAGCGCCGGATAGATGCGGGGTCTGCCGCTCGAGAGGGCGATGAGGTCGACGGAGGTTATCTGGTCTAGCCTGCCGAAACGTCTGTCGAAAGTTCGAACCTCCAGCCGGACAACCTCTGCTACGAGGCTAATGTCAAACGAAAGTTCGGCGGCGAAGCGGCCGGCGTTTCCCGGGAAGGCGAATAGATAGGTTGTCGAACTCGCGAGCGAGCGTCCATCCTCACCCAGGAGCCGTAGCTCAACCCGCTCGTTGAAGCTCGGCCCCCCTCGACCGATCACCTGAAAGGGGCTGGTGACCTGTGAACCGGGGCCGGGCTGAAGGATTGACAATCGCTCGAGCGGCAGTTTCACGGGGGGCGGTGAGTAGGTGGGCGTGGCGAGCGGCACGGGCGGTTCAAGGACGATGGCTGGCGTGTCCTCCGTCAGGGGGGCAGGGGTCTCGATGGAATCAGGCGGACCACTCGACTGCGCCTGAGTCGGGATCTGTGTCAAGACGGGTGAGGGCTTGGGATTGGGCGCTGAAGCTGCAGTGTCAGGGGGTGGGCTGCAGCCCGTCCAAGTTAGGCAAAGGATGAGCAGCCAAAGCCAGTGGGGCTTCATTGCGCTTCCGTTGTGATGGCCGCCTGCTCAGGCAAGCGTCGACCAAACTTCCAACTTGCTGGCGACGCGATGGATCACCTCGTCGGTGAATTCTGCGGTTGTGGCGTGGCCCCCTAGGTCGGGTGTGGCTACACCCTGGTACAGACCCTCCATTACCGCTTCGTAAATGGCTCGGGAGGCAAGGTTTGCAGGGCGAGCGTCGATATAGCCCAGCAAGGCGGCACCAGCCAAAATCATCGCCATAGGATTGGCGATATTCTTACCTTGCAAGGTTGGTGCCGTTCCGTGAGGCGCCTCAGCCATGACTGCCCGCACTTCAGTGGCGCTTTCATCGAAGGCCAGCACCAGCGATTCAGAGCCGGCGATCGATCCGTACATCTGCAGCACAAGATCGGACATGGTGTCACCGTCCCGGTTCAAGGTTGGAATAACCATGGCCTCTCCGGCACTCTGCAACAGCAACATGAATGTTGCGTCGATCAGGTGGGGTTCGTAGGGCACGGTGGGGTGACGTTCGGCGGCCGCGTCGAGTTCTTCCTTAAACATCCCCTCGTAGACCGGGCTTACGGTGTACTTGGGACCGCCGAAAACCTTTGCAGCGATCCTCTCAGCGTGCTGAAACGAGTACTCGGCGACGGCGCGGCAGGTCCGGCGGGAGAGGCGCTCCGTCCGGTAGGCACTCTCGTCTTCAGCGTCTTTCTGGCGCCATTCCTTCGCTCCGTAGGCGCCTCCAACGGCCATTCTCACCACCGAAATCGGCGCATGGACGCCACCCACTGGCAGGACGGTCGGCAGTCGGCGTCCGGTGCGGAGGATGACCTTAGCGTCGATGGCTTCGCGCAGGATCGCGTTTGGGCTTCCAACGTCGTCCTTTCCTTCGGGTGTGATGGTGGCGGCTTTCAACCCGAGGCCGTAGCGGTTGATGGCCGTCGCCGCCTCTACCAGGACCCGATTGCGGGTATACCGGCGATTCTCCAGGCTCAGGTCATAGTACTCGAACTCTAATGGGACGCGGATGACTGATGGATCCAAGACCCGCAGAGCCTCCTCAAGCAGCTCCTGGCCGGTTTGATCGCCCTGCAGAATAGCGATTGTCCTGCCTTCTTGAGTCTTCATTTGCCAGGTGGGAAAGCGCTGGTCTGAACAAGAAGAGCGGAAAGGTGAATGGGTCGCCCACGCCAAGCCTTGCCCCGAGCCGACTTAACCCCTTCAGAGCCTGCCAGACTTTGGCGCAAGAAAGTGCTTCCCCCGCACCCCTTTCGCCGTCGATTGCGCGAAGCCAATCTACCTCTCCCCATCATTTTCATCCTGTGGCCTTTGCCCTTGTCTGGAGCATGACGGCAAGGAAGAGACACAAGAGGCTGTAGATCAGCACTGCGCGGCGGTTGTCTTGGCCTTGGCTGAGAAGGTAGTAGCCTGGAAGGGCAAGAACTGCGAAAACCCCATAGAGCCAATGGATGCCTCGGGTCGGCCTCAGCCCGTTGAGCCAGAGCAGAATACCAACGATTCCCTGCGCCGCGAAGAGGATCTCTCCGACGGCAAGAATGCCCCAATAGTTGGCCCTCATTTCCTGGCGACGAAAGTAGAGAACCAAACCCCATAGACCGGCAACGAGAGCAAAAAGGACCGCAGCTTCCGCCAAGCGTGAGTGAACGAAGGATAAGGTCATGGCTGGATTCCCTGTCCGAACGCCCCCAATTCTAACATCGGCCATGGCCCTGTCTGTTGGGCTCGAGTCCGCCCTTTCATTCCTTATCGGCCGCGCGTATGAGGCAGATCGGAACCTAAACCAGGCCGTAGATCTGGCCGAACTTGCTCCTTAAGTAGGCCAAGTAAGGCTCGGCCGAGAGTCCGCCTCCGGTGACCCGCTCTACCAGCTCCATCGGCAGGAACTTGGCACCGTGCTGGTAGAGGTTCTCGTCCAGCCAGCCGCGAAGCGCGCCGAATTCTCCCCTCTCAATCTGAGCTTCCAAAGCGGGAATATCGGCCTTAATGAGCTGCCAGAGCTGGCAGGCGAAGAGATTCCCCAGCGCATAGGTCGGGAAGTAGCCGATCAAGCCTTCAGACCAATGGATGTCCTGCAGCACGCCCGTAGCGTCGTCCGGGGGGGTTACTCCCAGATACTCCTGCATCTTGCCGTTCCAGGCTTCTGGAAGGTCGGCGACCTGCAGGCTGCCATCCAGCAGTGTCAGCTCGAGCTCGAAGCGGAGCATAATGTGCAGATTGTAGGTGGCTTCATCGGCCTCGACGCGTATCGGTGAGGGTTCTACTTTGTTGATGGCTCGGTAGAATGTTTCCAGCTTGAGATCGCCGAACTGCTGCGGAAAGATCTGCTGGAGCCGCGGATAGGCCCAGGTCCAGAAAGCTCGACTGCGGCCAACGAGGTTCTCCCACAGGCGAGACTGCGACTCGTGGATTCCGAGTGAGGCGCCTTCCGCCAAAAGGGTTCGTCCTAGGTCTGGACGGATTCCCTGCTCGTACAGCGCGTGACCCACTTCGTGCAGCGTAGCGAAGAAGCCTGACCCGAAGTAGTTGGGGTGGATGCGGGTGGTGATGCGCACGTCGCCGATCCCGAAGTGGGTGGTGTAAGGATGGGCTGATATGTCCTGTCGACCGCGTTGAAAGTCGAAGCCGATCTTCCGAATCACCTCAAGCCCGAAATCCCATTGTTTCCTTTCGGCGAAGGGTTGGTAGAGCAGCGAGGCGTCTATTGGCTCCCGCTCGCCAATCTCTCTGATCAGGTTCACTTGCTCTGGCAAAAGCTCCGCGAAGACGGTTCGGATGTGGTTGGTCTGCATGCCGCTTTCATAATCGTCGAGCAAGGGGTCATAGTAGTGATCGCTGGAAGGGAAGAACTCAGTGTACTGGCGAATCAAGCCAACCATCTTGGTTAGATGAGGCTCAAAGTGTGGGAAGTCGTCTTCTTTGCGCGCTTTTTCCCAAGCCTGTTTCGAGAGGGAAACTGCGCGCGCCTTTTCCTCCACCCACTCGGCAGGGACCTTTCGCAGCTTCTCGAGTTTGCGCGTCAAACGCTGAACCAACCGTGCGTCATCGGAGTCGGGATTCATGGACGCGGTTACCTGGCGCGCGTCCTCCAGCAGTGAGCTCAATTCCCCGCTGATGAGTTTTTGGTGGCTGAGCTTACTCAAGGTGGCGAGCTGCAGAGCGCGTTCGGGGGCCGCACCAGGCGGCATGTAGGTGCTCTGGTCCCATTCGAGTAAGTCTCGGGCTCTCTCGAGATCAAAGATCTCCCCCAGCAGTCTGCGCAGATCCTCTAGCTTGTCCTTCATGCCTGCCTTGCCTGAGACCGCTACGCAACCCTCCAACGCAGTTCATCACCTCGCAAGCCTGCCAGAACTTCCTCGGCGATGTCGTGCGCGGCCCGCGCCTGTGCCTCCGCGGTCTGTGCTCCGAGGTGAGGCGTGCTGATCACTTGGCGGTGGGCGATCAGGTCCGTGAGGCTCGGCGGCTCCTGCTCGAATACGTCTAGGGCCGCTCCCGCCAGCTGGCCAGCCTGTAACGCCGCGAGCAGGGCTGCTTCGTCCACAACGCCGCCGCGGGCGGTGCTGATCAGTCGGGCGCCCGGCTTGAAGAGGCGAAGCTTCTCGGCGTTGATCATGCCTCTGGTCTCTTCTGTAAGGGGCACGTGGAGGCTGATATAGTCCGACTCACTTAAGAGGGTATCCAGCTCGAACGGTTCTATCCCAAGCGCCTCAACCTCTTCGGGCGCTAGCAGGGCATCGTAGCCAATCACCTGCATCCCTAGACATACGGCGCGCTCGGCTAGGGTGGCGCCGATGCGACCGGTTCCGATCACGCCTAGGGTCTTGCCGTGGAGCTCAGAACCTTGAATGCCCTTCTTCTCCCACCTACCGCGGCGCATCCCGGCGTCGGCTCGGGGCAGCTGGCGTGCCAGGGCGAGCATCAGAGCCAATGCATGCTCCGCGACCGCCACTGTCGCTGCCAACGGTGCATTGACGACGATCACCCCATGATCGCGGGCAGCCCCAAGATCGATGTTGTCGACGCCAACGCCAGCCCGACCGACGACCTTGAGCCGGGGAACGCCCATTCCCAGGACCTCAGCTGTCACTTTGGTTCTGCTGCGGACTACGAGAGCATCTACTTCCCCCAGCGAATCCAGCGTTTCCTCTTGGAGAACTGCAGCCTCAAGCTGGAGCCGTTCCACACCGGCTGGTGCCAAACCATCTGTGATTAGGATCTGCCAGGCCATGGTTTCTTCTCACTCTGGCAAAGTCGGATTATTGTAACCTCATACCCGATCTGGCACCGTTGCCTGACGGCGCCCAAGGATGATCGCAGCAATGCAGGTCTGCGGAGCTCGATTGTGCAGGATGGAGGGTCTGCGCGTGGAAGCCGGAGGGGCGCAGGCAGGCTATAGACAGGAAGGAACCCATCAGCCGACGAAGCGGCACCCGCAGAGGAAAGCTGCCCTTTCTTCGAAGCAGTCCGGCGCACAGGTTGGAGTGCCGCCCTGCATGGGTGTGGTGGCCTCCACCGTCAACAACCCTTCCCACACATCACGCACCGCCGCTGTGGTCTTGCTCAATCTCGCGGACTGCGTCGATACAGGCATTGTCTTCGGCATTGGGCTGGTACTTGGTCTCAAACCAGCTCTCAAGGATTTCGCGCGAGAGGGCCTCAGACATACGTCGAAGCGATAGGCAGAGGACATTGGCATCGTTCCAGAGGCGTGCGCCTCGAGCGGTTTCAGCATCTTCGCACAGCGCAGCGCGAATTCCAGGTACCTTGTTGGCCGCGATGCTGACCCCCGTTCCGGTCCAGCAAAAGAGGATCCCCTCGTCTGAATCCCCCTGGGCTACTGATTCAGCCACTTGGCGGGCGACCTTCGGCCAAGGGGAGGCGTCTCCGCTCAAGGGTCCCAAAAGGGTCAGGTCATGGCCGCGCGTGCGCAGTTCCTCAATTACCGCATCCGTCAATGAAGTTTTCTCGTCGGATCCGATTGCGATCTTCATTTCCTATCCCTCTAGCACCGCGTTTCATTCGCCCGAGTATATCGCCTTGAGTCTACTCCAATGTCACCAGGACGGGCAGGTGGTCGGAGGCGGTGGAGACGGGCACTTCGGCAGTCTGGGCCTTCAAGTCGGGAGTGTACCAGATCCAATCGATGCGCTCCACGGCCTGCAGTGAGGAGTAGGTGTTTCCATCCCCTTCGCCCACCTGGGACCACGCGTCGATGAAACCAGCTTTGGCGATCAACTCCATTTCCTCTGAGCCTGGCAAGGCGTTCATGTCGCCCAGGAGGACCGTGTAGCCTGCCCCGTCCCAGAATTCCAGGATTGCGGAAACCTGCCTCTGGCGCGGCTCGGACTCTGTTGTGATTTGATGCAGGTGCGTGTCGATTATGAGTAAGTCGTGCGGTCCACCGGCGTCGATCCTTGCCCATAGGTAACCGCGCCCGATCAAGGTTCCTTCCCCCGGGAGGGATTCCTGGCCATATTCCAGGATCGGGTACTTGGACAAGATCGCGTTGCCCCAAATCGGATCGGTCGTACCCTGAAACAGGATAGGCATGCCTAATCGGCGAGACAGCCAGGACACAAGATCGGTTGATCCGTTGATCAACCAGCCGCGCGAGATCTCCTGCAGCCCTACGATGTCGGCTCCGCTAGTTTCGATGACACGAGCGATCGCTTCCGGATCCTGACGGCCGTGCGCGCCGTAGGCCGAGTGAATGTTGTAGGTCATGACCCGAACCCTAAGTTCGCCCGGGGGCTCGGAGACCACCGGTTGAGAAACGCCCGTTAGCGCCACAAGCGGCGCCAGGAAGAGGGCGCCGGCGGCGTAGACCCCTGTCCCTTCCCGTCGGGGTGTTCGGGCGACAAATGCAGCTCGGCGAGCGGCATACAGGCACCCGAGACCAAAAAGAACTGCTGCCATCAGCAGGATATCGACGCGGCCAAACGGGAGGGCGATATCGAGCGTGAGGAAGTAGAGGAATGACAAGAATAGGAATGTGAGCATGCCAGAAGAGATCATGATCGTCGACTGCACTGCGCCCGGACGGGCCGGGCGCGCAAAGACGGTTGCCAAAAGCCCCCAGGCCCACCCGAACACGCACTGGCTCCCCACGACGATAACTGCAATGAAGGCTCCTGATTGGCCGGCGAGATAAGTGGCTAGACCGAGAGTGGCAGCAGCTCCCAGCCCGGGCGCAACCTGGTATGTATTCGGACGGGCCATTCCCCAGCTGAAGCCCAGGACCGCAAAGAGATTCCCCAGCGTGAGTACCAGGAAGGCCAAAGTCTGGGGCAGCCCGGCAACCTCAGCGATCCAGCCGTGATTCTGGAAAATGATCGTCTGGAGCGTGAAATATGGCCCGATTGCCAGGAGTGGCACCGCATCTGCCCAACCAGCCTCGGATGGGGCTCCCTTGGCGGGGCTGATTTCCTGCCAGACCAGCCACACGGTAAAGGCGGCGGCTACAACCACGCCAAGCAAGGGAGGAAATCCGGCTATCCAGCTCAGATCCAGCGTCCCGCTCAGCCCTTTGATGGCGCTGTCAAGCGCTAGGCCAAGAATCAAACCATAAGACCACAGCGGGCCGGCCCAGGTGCCTCGCAGAGCGCGAACGTGGCTTAGAAAGATGGGCAGAAAGAGCAGGAAGGCGGCTGTTCCAGCAGCGCTGATCCACAGGTCAATGCCCGGATCGACGCTGATTTGCTCGGCGACCCGCAGGAGGCAGACCCCGACGACTGTTAGTCGCAGAGCCGTAATCGGGCTGAACGCTCTCCGTACGGCCGCCGCCAGAAAAGCAATTAGAAAGGCTCCGATCGCGTAGATCGCCAAGCCGGTCGGCGGAACGCCAACCACATCCCTCAGGTACCACCCCAAGCTTGGAAAAAACACCCGCATCATCTGCATCCCAAGCATGATTACGAGAGCAGGAAGGGTAATCGCTTGCAGCTTGTGAGCATTGAACTCAGCGAGTTTGGAGTTCTTCATCCTGTCCGCCGGGCTAGTACTGCGTCGGGGTGGCCGTAAGGTGTCGTTCAAGTACAGAGGATTATAGCCCTCTTGCCCCGCCGCAGCGGTCGGTCCCCAAGGTTTCCCTCCATGGGCCAGGGAGCAGCCTGCCGCCTCAGGGTTTGTGGGATAATAAAGAATCCAGACTTCAGGAGGGTTCGCGCGTGCAATTTAGGTCCATTTGTGTCCTGGGGATGGGATACATTGGCCTTCCCACAGCCAGCACATTCGCCACGCATGGGCTTTCGGTGATCGGTGTCGACGCAAGCCGACGGGTTGTCGAAGTATTGCGCAATGGCGAGATCCACATTCATGAACCGGGCCTGAGGACTCTCGTCCAGGCGGCCTTCGGGTCCGGCAAGCTACGTGTCAGTGAGACGCCGGAGGCAGCTGATGCCTTCATAATCGCGGTTCCCACGCCGCTGAAGGGGGAGGACGACAACCGGGCGGATCTAAGCTATGTCCTCTCGGCTGTGGGATCGATTCTCACCCACCTGCAGCCCGGAAACCTGGTGGTTCTCGAGTCAACCTGTCCTCCCCGCACGACAGTGGATTTGGTGGCGCCGGCGTTGGAGCGTTCAGGCCTTCGAGTTGGCAGTGATATTCACCTTGCCTACACTCCCGAACGCGTGCTGCCGGGTCGAATCCTGCAGGAACTGATTGAGAACGCGCGCGTGATCGGCGGAGTCGATGTCCACTCGGCAGAAGTCTGCCGGGAGCTGTACACCACCTTCGCCAAAGGGGAGATCTTTCTGACAGACGCCACGACGGCCGAGCTGGTCAAACTGATGGACAACACCTACCGTGACGTCAATATCGCTGTTGCCAACGAGTTTGCTAAGCTGGCGGAGCGCTTCGAGGTCAATGTGTGGGAAGCGATCGGGCTTGCCAACCGCCATCCCCGGGTTAGGATTCTAAGGCCCGGACCGGGTGTGGGCGGCCACTGTCTTAGCGTTGACCCGTGGTTTCTAGTGGAGGCAGCGCCGGAAATCACCCCCCTGATCCGCCAGGCGCGGCTTGTTAACGACCACCAGCCGGCCCATACCGTGCAGCTGATCCGATATGCCCTGGATGGGTTGGAGGGTCGACGGATCGCGGCCTTGGGCCTGGCCTACAAGCCGGATGTTGACGATCTTCGAAGGAGCCCCGCGGTGGCCGTGGTCAGGCTCCTGGTGGAAGCGGGGGCGGCAGTTCGAACCTTTGATCCCCTGGCGCCTGGCACCGAGCTGCCCGGGGCACAATCGGCTGCCTCACTAGAAGAGGCTCTCGACGGTGCTGAGGCTGTGGTGCTACTGGTTGGCCACCGGATCTTCCGCCAACTGGATCCAAAATGGGCAGCCGCGTCGATGCCCGGCCGAAAAGGATTTGACGCCAGCGGCAGTTGGAGCCGGTCGGAATGGCAACAGGCCGGCTTTGAGATTCACACCTTAGGTATGGGCAGGCAGCATGCCGCGGAATAGGCTGAGGGTCCTTTCGATTTTCGGTACCCGTCCAGAAGCGATCAAGATGGCCCCTGTGGTAGGCAAACTGGCGCAGACGCCCGAAGTGGAATCGTTGGTGTGCGTCACAGCCCAGCATCGCCAGATGCTCGATCAGGTGTTGACTCTGTTCGATCTGAGCCCCGACTACGATCTCGACTTGATGCGGCCGGATCAATCGCTTGCCGAGCTGAGCGCCGCGGTTTTTGCCGAGCTGGATCCGGTCCTGGAAGATGCCCGCCCAGACTGGGTGCTGGCCCAGGGCGATACCACCACGGTCATGGCAGCGGCCTTGCTGGCATATTTTCACCGCATTAGCGTGGGGCACGTGGAGGCCGGTCTGAGAACGGGTGACAAGTGGCAGCCGTTTCCGGAGGAGATCAATCGCAGGGTGGCCGGCGCCGTGGCCGATCTCCATTTCGCTCCGACCGCATGGGCGAGGGACAACTTGCTGAGAGAGGGTGTTGCGCCCGAACGGATCGTGATCACAGGCAATCCGGTCATCGACGCGCTGAATGCGATCGCCCGACTGCCGCACGATTTCGCCCAGGGCCCACTGGCCGGCATTCCTATGGATCGGCGTATCGTGCTGATCACGGCCCACCGGCGTGAGAACTTCGGGCGTCCCTTCGAGCGCATCTTCTCCGCCTTGCGCACCCTTGCCGAAGAGTACACCGGCGAGATCCATCTTGTCTATCCGGTTCACATGAACCCCAATGTGCAGCGGCCTGCCAAACGGTTCTTGGGCGCGCTAGCCAACGTTTCGCTGATTGAACCATTAGACTACCTTCCCATGGTGCACTTGATGAAGCGAGCCCACCTTATCTTGACCGACTCTGGCGGCATTCAAGAGGAAGCGCCGGGCCTTGGGACGCCAGTACTCGTGTTGCGGGAGGTGACCGAGCGCCCGGAGGCCCTCGAAGCCGGCACGGCGCGCTTAGTCGGCACCCAGCCGGGGAAGATCCTGCGTGAGGCCCGGCGATTGCTCGACGATCCCGCCGAACACGCGGCCATGCAAGGCGCTGTCAATCCCTTTGGAGATGGGCATGCTGCGGAGCGGATCGTCGGTGCGCTGCTGACCGCCTCCACGCTGGATGCTTAGCTGCGTTGGCTGCCTGACTGGTGTCCGGGCCAGGCACCCGTCTCTCGTCTTTGATCTAGAGCTTTGATGGAAGGACCCCCGCAGTCTCCCAAACGCGTATGCATGGTGACCCGCATTTCCGGTGTCGCTGGGCCGGCCAGCTTCCAACGCCGGGTGGTAGACGGCTTGGTACTTCGGGGGCTCGAGGTATGCTACGGCCTCGAGCAGGAAGCGTATGACGTCGTACTGGTGATTGGAGGTACGCGAAATCTCATCGGCCTGTGGCGCGCCCGAAAGCGGGGGGTGAAGGTAATCCAGCGCCTGGATGGCCTGAACTGGATCCACCGCCAACGCCGGACCGGCTTCAGGCACTTTATGCGAGCCGAGTTGAACAACTTGCTGCTGCGCCTGATCCGTCAGCGGTTTGCGGATCGGTTGGTCTACCAGAGCCAATTTGCCCGTGACTGGTGGGAGCGGGAGCATGGGCCAACTGTGTCGCCGGCGAGTGTGGTGCACAACGCTGTACCGCTTGACGTTTTTACGCCACGGGGCCCTGGGGAGCGGCCGGCAGGGGTCTATCGTCTGCTGATGGTGGAAGGAAACCTGGCCGGCGGATATGAGGTGGGCCTGGAATGGGCCATCGAACTGGCCCGAAGGGTGCAGCAAGCCCTCCCAGAGAAAGTTGAACTTCAGGTGGCGGGACGCGTCCCCGAGACCGTTCAAGATCGGTGGCGATCGCCAGGGGTAGAGCTTCACTGGCTTGGCCTGGTTCCGCCTCAAACGATCCCGGCGCTCGATCGCTCGGCCCATCTTCTATACGCCGCTGATATCAACCCGGCTTGTCCAAACGCCGTCATAGAAGCGATGGCCTGCGGAACCCCGGTTGTGGCCTTCGACACCGGGGCGCTGGCCGAACTTGTGGGCGATGACGGCGGCCGCTTGGCCTCTTTCGGCGGCGATCCGTGGACATTGGGCTCACCCGACTTGGAAGCCTTGACCAGAGCCGCCTTGGAGGTGCTGGCGGACCAGCCGCGCTTTCGCGCCGGAGCTCGAAAGCGGGCTGAGGTTGCTTTTGACCTCGAAGACATGGTGGACGGGTATCTAGCGGCCATGAGGTCGGCGACTTGAAGCGTAGAATAGTCGGTCTTCGGGCAAGCCCCACTAACGGCCTTGGATCCACAGCCTACGGACTGGTGATTCAAAGCCTGCTGGACCGCCTCATCAGCGTGCCTACTCCCTCATGAACGGTTGGCTGCTCCGACTGGCCGCCTATTCCGCCAGGGTGCTCCCGGGGTCCCTCAAGCGAGTGCTGTACCGCCTAGGCCCTATTACAACTTGGCTGCGGGGACTTCTCAGCCGAGCAGCCCCTGATGGGCTGTCTGAAGTGATAGTCGCTGGCGGGGCGCTGGCCGGCAAACGACTACAACTCAACCTGCAAACGGAGAAAGACCTGTGGCTGGGAACCTACGAGCCTGAGTTGCAGGCGGCGTTACGGTCGATCGCCAAGGAGCGTATGACGGCCTACGACGTTGGAGCCAATATTGGCTATATCACGCTCCTCTTGATGGATCTCTTGGGGCCAGAGGGTAGGGTCTTCGCGTTCGAGCCTCACCCCGCCAATCTCGAGCGGCTCAAGACGCATCTGGAATTGAACCCTGGAGGGAGCCGGGTCGTAGTTGTGCCGGCAGCGGTCGGCAAGGAGATGGGAAGAGCCGAGTTCTTGATCCATCCATCCGCCTCCCGGGGGAAGCTGCGCGGGTCGGAAGGGCGCAGAGCGACCTACTCGCACCCAATTGAGGTCGAGGTTCTCGACCTGGACAGCTTCGTATTTACTGGAGGCCGACCCGCCCCCGACCTTGTTAAGATAGACATTGAAGGCGGTGAGGCGAATGCGCTGGCTGGCATGAGGCGCCTGATGAAGCAGGGACGGCCGGTGGTGGTGCTTGAGCTTCATGGCCCAGAGGCAGCGCAGGCCGTATGGCGGGAATTGACGGAGGCGGGATATCGTGTCTATTTGATACGCCGCGGTTATCCTGAGGTGCGGCGAGTGGAGGCTCTCGATTGGAAGGCTTACCTCCTGGCGCGACCGCCCGATGATGTCGGAGTTCAGAACCGGGAAGGCGTAGCGCATTGAATTTCCCAGGAAGGGTCGGACTGCAGCAGCGCGTCCTGCCGGCGTATCGTGCTGCTTTCTTCGACCGGCTGGCAGAAGCCTGTCGGGACGGACTCTTCGTCTACGCAGGTACGCCCAGGCCCCAGGAGGCCATTCTGACGACGCAGGTTCTGCGAGTCGCGAACTTCACTCCTGTGCGTAACCTGCACATTCTGCGTGGCGAACTTTATCTTTGCTTACAGCCGGGCTTGGTCAACTGTCTCAAGAGCACAAGACCGGACGTGTTGATCGTGGAGGCCAACCCACGCTACCTTTCGAACCTGGAGGCAGTTGGCTGGATGCACTCCCATGGAGGATCTGCTTTGGGCTGGGGCTTGGGAGCGGCCTCCCTCAAAGGACTTTGGAATCTTCCAAGGCGCTGGTTGCGAGGCAGGCTGCTGCGCCGCTTTGATGGGCTGATCGCGTACAGCAGTCTGGGGGCGGAACAGTATCGAGCGGCCGGAGTGCCTGAGGATCGGGTTTGCATCGCACCTAACGCCGTATCCCCTCCTCCCGGTCCGCTCCCCACAAGGTTACCCCTGGCTGGTCGTCCGCCGCGCCTGCTGTTTGTTGGCCGGTTGCAGGCCCGGAAGAGGGTGGACCTGTTGCTGCGAGCATGCGCAGCGCTCAAATTGGCGCCGAAGCCTGAGCTCTGGATCGTTGGCGACGGCCCAGCCCGACCGGCGCTTGAGCGGCTGGCCCGGTCCATCTATCCGAGCGCAAACTTCACAGGACCTCTCCACGGCGTTCAGCTTGAGAGGGCCTTCGCGGGAGCGGATCTTTTTGTGCTGCCTGGTACCGGCGGACTTGCAGTGCAGCAGGCGATGGGGTTCGGCTTACCGGTGATTGTCTCCCAGGCCGATGGCACCCAGAGCGATCTTGTAGGCGAAGAGAACGGTTGGCTCACTCCGCCGAATGACCTGACAGCCCTGGTAGAGGCCATTCAGCAGGCTCTGCAAGATCCGGCACGCCTGCTGAAAAAGGGCGCGGCCTCGCATCGAGTGGTCGTGGAAGAGGTCAACATTGATAGGATGGTCTCAGTATTTGTGCGCGCGCTGAATGCCGTGTTGGAAGGTAGCTGAGGTGCGTCTGCTCTACATCGCCGATGGGAGAAGTGAGATTGCACTCAATTGGATAGCCTACTTCGTCGAGGCGGGCCATGAAGTTCATTTGCTGTCCACCTTCCAATGCGCGCCCGAATTGGAGCTGGCCTCTCTGACTTTTGTCCCGGTGGCGTTCAGCAGCGCTGCCAGCCGGCCCACCGGCATGAGAGGTCGGCAACCCGCTCGGAGCTTGGGAGGCAGGGCGGTCGATTTTGGCAGATTCCTTCTCGGCCGTGGTGCCGGTCGTGTACAGCGGAGAATGAGGCTGCGGCATTGGTTCGGCCCTGTGACTCTTTTCTCGGCCGCAGCAAGGGCCCGAAGGATCATCGAGGAAGTCAGACCGGAGCTTGTCCACGCGCTGCGTGTTCCCTTTGAGGGCATGTTGGCGGCACAGGCCAATCCTGAGGCGCCGCTCCTGCTTTCGGTGTGGGGCAACGATTTCACCCTTCATGCGCCTTCGTCGCCGTGCATGGCGCTCTTCACACGCCGGGCTCTGCGCCGGGCCGATGGGCTGCACACGGACTGCCAACGCGATCTACGACTGGCCCGGCGTTGGGGCTACCCCCCAGGCCGGCCTGAAACTGTTCTGCCGGGAAACGGCGGAATCCGGAAAGAACTCCTCTTGCCTGGCACGACCGAATCGGCGTTGAAGGATTCGGCTCTTTCCTACCTGTTTCGGTTGCTTGGCCAGCAAGCCCAGGTGATCGTCAATCCACGCGGGCTGCGGGCCTACGTGCGGAACGACACTTTCTTTCGGGCCATACCCGAAATCCTGGCGCGCAACCCGCGGGCGGCCTTTCTGTGTCCGGGCATGGCCGGAATGCCTGAGGTGGAGGGCTGGCTGAGAAGGGTTGGCCTCAAGCGCGGCGTCCACCTGCTTCCCAGGCTGTCGCCAGCTGAGATGATGGCCCTCTTCCAGCGGGCGGCGGTGAGCGTTTCTCCAAGTGAGCACGACGGGACGCCCAATACCCTGCTGGAGGCTATGGCCGGGGGGGCCTTTCCAGTGGCTGGCGATCTGCCCTCTATCCGCGAGTGGATTGAACATGGAGTGAATGGATTCCTGATCGATCCCGGGGATCACATGGACCTTGCCTTGGCGGTGAGCCAGGCCCTGGACGATGACGGTCTCCGCTCTAGGGCGTCAGTGCACAACCGGAATCTGGTTGAGGATCGCGCTTCGTATGAAAAGGTCATGGGGCAGGCCGAATCGCTCTATGGGTCGCTCGCTGGGATGAAATAGAGGTCAAGGCAGTTCGCGATGCAGCGCGTGGTGGTAACGGGTTATGGTGTCGTCAGCCCTCTGGGCAAGACGGCGCGTGAGACTTGGCGGTCGCTGGTCGAAGGCCGTTCAGGCGTAGGAGGGATCAGCCTGTTTGACGCGAGCAGCTTCGAAGCTAGGGTTGCGGCTGAGGTCAAGGGATTTGATCCGGCCCTGGTTCTCGGCAAGCGCGCCGCCCGCCGTCAGGATCGCTTCGAATTGCTGGCCAATGTTGCCGTTCTCGAAGCTCTCGAGGGGAGCGGGCTCAAGATAACCAATGCAAACCAGTATCGGATTGGCACTTCGATAAGCAGCGCGTTTGGCGGGTTGACCTCGATGAACGAAGAAATGGTGACGCTCATCGAGGAAGGGCCCAAACGACTCGATCCACTCGGCCTGACAAAGTTCATGACGACAACTCCTTCAGTCAACATCGCGCACGAGCTTCGTGGGCCCTCCTGCTCGGTGGCCTCAGCCTGCGCTTCGGGGGCCGATGGCGTCGGTCTGGGTTTTCGACTGATCCGCAGCGGCGCCGTCGATGGCATGTTGGCTGGGGGGGTGGACGCACCTATTACGCCGCTCAGTGTTGGCACTTTCGACCGCATGCGAGCCTACAGTCGACGGACTGACCATACACCCTCGCCCTTCAGCGCCGATCGAGATGGCCTGGTGCTTGGGGAAGGCGCCGGCGTGCTCGTGCTGGAGCGCTTGGAACATGCTCTCCAGCGCGGCGCGCCCATCCAGGCAGAAATCGTGGGCTATGCCGCCACAACCGACGCACACCACATCACTGCCCCGCTCGAGGGGGGCGAAAGCAGCGCCAAGGCGATCAAGCTCGCACTCGAGGAGGCTGGCTGCGAACCAACCCATATTGACTACATCAATGCGCATGGGACCGGGACCCCAATGAATGATGCCGTGGAGACAAGGGCCATCAAGCGGGCATTGGGGGACCGGGCGTATGCTATCCCGGTGAGCTCAACGAAGAGCATGACGGGCCACATGATGGGCGGCAGCGGCGCCGTTGAGGCTATCTTCTGCATCCAGGCGATCCAGGAGAGCGTTATTCCACCTACGATCAACTACTCGCAACCGGATAGAGCCTGTGACCTTGATTATGTCTCGAATGAGGCCAGAGAAATGCCGGTTCGAGTGGCGCTGAGTAATTCCTTTGGCTTTGGCGGACACAATTCGGTATTGGTCTTCCGGGCCTTCGACGGCCGCTAGAGCTCGAAGTGCATCAGATGCCAAGCACGGGATTGCAGGGCTGTTTCCGTGTCTGGGCCTGTTGTTCCGGCGGAGGACTCAAGCTGGACAAAGCGGACACATCAAGGCTGCAGAGCTCCTGAGAGCCGGGTGGAGGACCTTCATCCAAATTGGCTGCCCTAGAAATGACTGCGGTCTGATCCTCCCAAAGGGCCGGACGCCTACCTGGGTCGAGGCAGATCGCAATCTTGCAGGGATCGAGTGCCTGTTGCCAGACTGGCCCAGCTTTTCGCACTTGGACGGTTGCACTGCCCTCGCAAGCGGAATGTGGGACGGGAACCCTTGGGATCACGAAGGCAGGTGGCGGATCACCACAACGTTTAGCGGTGACAGTTCGTGCTGGGATCGTTTCTCCTGAGCCTGTCTTGCGTGAATCACCGCGCCCGGATCCCTCCAGCTTCGCTGGCATCGTCTGCCTGCCACGTCTGATCCTAGCTGCGAGGCGCGGCAATACTCCTTGCAGCGACTTGGGGCTGTACTCGTCCGCTTCAGCCCGATCCTGCTACTTCGGGCGTGCGCCCTCCAGGCTGAGCAGCGTTTCTTTGGTTTTGATTCCGCCTGCGCCTGAGTAGCCGCTCAGCGAGCCGTCGGAGGCGACGACCCGGTGGCAGGGGATGATGATCGGGACGGGGTTCCGGGCCAAGGCCTGTCCCACCGCGCGCGCCGCGCGAGGCTTGCCAAGAAGAAGACTGATTTCGCCGTAGGTGGCTATTCGGCCGCGGGGAATCTCCGAAACCCTGAGAAGTACTTCCCGCTGGAACTCCGTTAGGCCGCGCAGATCAAGCCTCAGATCAAAGCTTGCCCGGCTTCCGGTGAAGTACTCCACCAGCTGCCTCAACGCACGTTGCGTTCGCTCCTGGGAGTGGATCACATGCCTTCCGCCTTTCTGCCTCTCAAGACGCGAAACAAAGGTCCGCTCGGGGATGCCCATGTCAAGCGCTACGATCCCGTTCTCGGTCATGGCAACCAAAACCGGGCCTACGGGCGTGCTGTCTAGGACGCCGTAAAAGACTTCCTCCCTGGATTTCATGAAAGCACCTTCCTCGGTCTCCGCCGGCCGCTCTGGATCGGCTTGTCACCCCGGGCCGGGAATTGTCCTGCAGGTGGGCTGCAGCCTACGACCATAAGGCGAAAAGGGCGCCCAGGATCATGTACACGATCAATTGATAGGTGCCAAAAAGCAGCCAAACGTTGCTGGGCCTGCCTTCGAAGAGACCGCTTGTCAGGGTGGCTGTTGCGCCGATACCAATCCAGGTCACTGCGCCAGCAATGCTTCCTTGCACCAGCGTTGATGCGCCAAATCCTCTCACCACAAGGGCAAGCACGAAGGACGAGACCAAGGCGGCGAGGAAGGTTGTAAGATAGGTGACCGTACCGGCGCCGGCCTCGATTTCTTCGCGGGGCTTCCCCATCATACGGATCCACATCTCACCAAACAGAGGTCCATACCACAGGAAGCCAATGACCATATTGATGATTGCGCCTACCACGACAGCTGGCAGGTTAATAGAGGCAAGCGCAGGCATGTCTGGGCTCCTTTCAAATGAGCGGCCGCACCAAAAATAGCACAAGTGTTCGTGTCTGTCAATGTGGCTCGGGCAGCGTGAGTTGCTCCTCGGGGATGAGGTCTGGGGAGACCTCCCGAATTGAGCTCTTCAACCTGGCGCCTGAGTTCGGACCTAAGGCCGGGGGGTAGTTCGTTCCAGGATAAGTCGAGCAGAGCGCCTTGGAGTGCGTAGAGCAGGTTTAAGGTGACCCGATCTGGAAAAGCGGCTTTGGCTCGCCGGTAGGCTTCGACGACGCCGACTGCCATCAGGTCTTCTTCAGTGTAGATGCCAACCGCCTCCAGCCAATGGGCGCTGCGCTCGCCGATATTCTTGAGGGAAGCAAGAAGGGTCATGTACCAAGAACCTAGTGATGGAAGGGAAACGCGAATGTAGTGGCGCTGGGGGCCGACTCCGGTCTATTTGTGAGTATATCCTGGCCCACCCCGCCCTTCAGCGCGGCCTACGAGCGACTTGCCGGCCTCCGATTGACTTTGATCACCTTTTGGTCTAGGATGGACTAGATCATAACATCATACCACCATACCA
>CAYGCA010000004.1:60831-66934 GCA_964348265.1 uncultured Anaerolineaceae bacterium
CTACCCGAAGGTTGATATGTATAGCCCCATTCGCGCCTCAAGGCTCTACGAGCAGATTGTCAAGCAGATCGAGACCCGCATCCTCAAAGGCGACCTCCGGCACGGCGATCAGTTGCCGTCTGAGCGCGAGCTGGCGGAGCAGTTCAGCGTCAGCCGAACCGTCGTGCGAGAGGCCGTCAAAGCCCTGCGCGAGAAGGGACTGATCGAAGTTCACCCGGGCCGGGGGACCTTTGTTACCCCCGACGGAACCGAGCAGGCCATGCGGCATTCCCTCGACCTCATGATGAAGATCAGCCAGACACCTGGCTCGAGAGACCTTGTCGAGGTTCGGGAGATTTTCGAGCCAGAGATAGCTGCTCTGGCCGCCGAGCGAGCCACGGACCAAGACATAGACGCCATGCGGAAGGCGGTCGAGGCGATGGACGAGGCAATCTCGGATGCCGACGCATATATCGAAGCCGATCTCGATTTTCACCTCGCCTTGGCCGTTAGCACCCAGAACAGCATTCTTCCGTTGTTGATCGATCCCATTGTGGATATCCTTCGGGAACAGCGCGTTCTCATCTTCGCCGTGCCAGGGGGTGCCTTGCGCGGTCAATATCATCATAAGCAGATCTTGGAGGCAGTGATCAAGCACGATCCGGATGCCGCTCGCATCTCCATGCGCGCTCATTTGCGACAGGTTCGTGAAGACAGCCAGGCGGCAGCCTCGGCAAGTCAGGGACAGTGAGTCAGGAGCATTCTTGTGGCCAATCTCGGATATGTCGGGCTCGGAGTCATGGGAGGGGGGATCGCCAAGCGGTTGATGGACGCTGGCCACAACCTGACTGGGTACAACCGGACCAAGCCCAAGGCCCAGTGGTTGATTGACGCTGGCATGGCTTGGGCCGACACGCCGCGTGGGGTTGCGGAGGCGACCGATGTGATCTTCTCGATGGTCACCAACACGGCAGCTGTCCAGGCGGTAACTGGCGGCTCGGAGGGCATTCTCGAGGGTCTGGAGCCTGGGAAAATCTATGTCGACATGAGCACTGCCAGCCCGGCCAACACACGAGAACTCGCTCGCATGGTGGCTGACAAGGGCGCACAGATGCTCGATGCGCCGGTCTCAGGCAGCGTTTCCACCTTAGAAGAAGGCAGACTTTCGATCATGGTCGGCGGCGAGCGTGAGACCTTCGACAAAGTTCTGCCGATCCTACAGGACATTGGTCCCAAGGTAACGCATGTGGGTGAGAATGGTCTAGCGGTTGCGATGAAGATCGCCACCAACCTGGGTCTGGCCGTCCAAATGCTCGCCTTCAGCGAAGCTGTCTTGCTGGCGGAAAAAAGTGGCATTAAGCGGGAGACGGCTGTTGAAGTCCTTCTCAACAGTGTAATTGCTTCTCCGATGGTGAAGTATCGAGGCCCGTTCGTTCTTGAGCAGCCAGACGAAGCCTGGTTTGATGTGAACATGATGCAGAAGGATATGCTGCTTGCTCTGGAGATGGGGCGGGAGCTTGACGTACCCCTTCCCTCTACAGCCCTTGCGAACCAATTCCTCACCGCCGCCCGGGGGATGGGACTGGACCGCAAAGACTTTGCAGTCCTTTTCGAAGTTCTGGAGAAACTCTCCGGCATGGACGGATAGAGTGAGTTACCGCTCTTCCGCCTCGAATCCTGGAGGGTGTCAAGACATTCATAATGCCTCAATCTAGACAAAGCGGGTCAGAACCGAGCATTGCTGAACTAACGTCGATTGACCTCGAGCACTGGCTTCAGATGTACGAGGTGATGGTGAAGATTCGCGTCTTCGAAGAACAGGTGAATGAGCTCTATACCAGCGCCAAGATGCCTGGGCTGGCGCACCTCTACATCGGCCAGGAAGCGGTCGCGGTTGGGGTTTGCCAGGCGCTGCGCCGGGAAGACTACATCACTAGCACGCACCGCGGTCACGGACATTGCCTTGCCAAAGGAGCCGCGCTCGATCGGATGTATGCTGAATTATTGGGCAAGGCGCCGGGCTACTGCCGGGGCAAAGGCGGCTCGATGCACATCGCAGACCAAGAGACCGGCAACTTGGGAGCCAATGCCATCGTCGGCGGCAGCGCTGGCATCGCTACCGGCGCGGCCTTCTCCGCCAAGATGCGCAGTTCGGATCAGGTGGCCGTCTGCTTCTTCGGAGAAGGTGCCCTAGGCCAGGGAATCTTGTACGAGGAAATGAATCTAGCTTCGCTGTGGAGCTTACCAGTCGTCTATGTCTGCGAGAACAATCTCTATAACGAATACACGCACTTCCGAGAGACAACTGCTGGCAAGCTGCGGAGCCGTCCGCAAGCATTCGACATTCCTGTGGAAGAGATTGATGGTCAGGATGTCCGCCTGGTTTACCTCACAGCTCGGCGTGCGGTTGAGCGGGCCCGGGAGGGTAGCGGGCCTAGTTTCCTGATCTGCAACACCTATCGTTTCCACGGCCACCACGTGGGAGACATCGATCGATCTTACTATCGCAGTAAAGAGGAAGAGCAGGAGTGGAGGCGTCTCAGGGATCCACTCAGGTTCCTCGCCCGCTGGATAATGGAAAACGGCTGGGCGGACGAGAGCGTTTTTGATCAGATTGAGCGCAGTGTCCGAGCGGAGGCCGAGGCGGCCGTTCAATATGCGCTCGATGCGCCGTATCCCGACGTAAGCGAGGTCGACCAGCATGTCTACGCCTGACGTTGAGGCGCCCGCGACTCTGCGTGAGATCACATTCGGACAGGCGGTTAATGAGGCGTTGGTTGAAGAAATGCGCAGGGATCAATGTGTCTTCATCATGGGCGAAGACGTAGCCGAAGCCGGTACTCCCTTCAAAGTCCTGAAGGGCCTGGTTGAGGAGTTCGGACCGGATCGGGTGATCGATTCACCGATCTCGGAGGCTGGTATCACAGGCTTGGGCGTCGGCGCGGCTATGACCGGAATGCGCCCTGTAATTGACATCATGTTTGGCGACTTCGTCACCCTGACGATGGACCAGATCGTGAACCAAGCGGCCAAGGTCCACTACATGTCAGGCGGCAAGCTCAAGGTCCCTATGGTGATCCGAACAACGTTGGGGGCGACCCGGCGTTCCGCGGCCCAGCACAGCCAGAGCCTGCATGCCTGGTTCAGTCATGTTCCGGGATTGAAGGTCGTCGTGCCTTCCACTCCTTACGATGCAAAAGGCCTGCTCAAGTCTGCCATCCGAGACGACAACCCTGTCCTCTTCTTCGAGGACAAGTTGATGTACCAGCGCACGGGAGGCGTGCCTGAGGAGGAATACACAATTCCCTTCGGCGAGGCCGACGTCAAACGCTCTGGCTCGGATATCACCTTGGTGGCGACCAGCAGCATGGTCTTCGTGGCCCTCGGGGCAGCCGAAATCCTGGCCGAGCTAGGGATCAGCGCTGAAGTAGTCGACCCTCGGACAACCTTTCCGCTTGACGAGTCAACGTTGATCGAGTCCGCCAAGAAGACTAGTCGGGCGATCGTGCTCGATGAAGGCTATCAGCGCTACGGGGTGACAGCCGAGATGGCTTCGGTGATCGCCGACGGCGCATTCTACTACCTGGATGCGCCGGTGAAGCGGATGGGCGCCATGGATGTGCCCATCCCTTTTTCACCGGTGCTGGAGGACCTAACAGTGCCCACTCCCGAGTCTGTCGCCGAGATGGCAAAGACCTTGTGTGGGCGAGTGTGAACAAGGAGTTCAATCATGGGTCTAAAGACATACGGGCTTATGGGCGTGGACTGGGAGGAAAGGGTCAACTTCGAGCGACTGCGAAACGAGCGCTTGGCTCGAATAAAGAAGTTGCTGGAAGATTCGGAGATGGGCGCGCTGCTGTGCTTCGATATGAACAATGTCCGCTATATCACCGCAACCCATATCGGAACTTGGGCTATGGACAAAGTGGCCCGTTTTTGCCTTCTGCCTCAGGGCGACGATCCTATCAACTGGGACTTCGGCTCCGCAGCACGCCACCATCAGCTTTATTGCCCTTGGCTGGGCGAGGAGCGTTCACGGGCGGGTATCTCGACCTTGCGAGGCGCGATGTCGCCCGAGTCCGGCCGGGCCGAGAACGTGGCTCGTAAGATCCGCGTCGAGCTCGAAGAGCGCGGCCTGCTTAACGAGCCTCTCGGAGTAGATATTGTCGAGCCGCCCGTTCTGTTCGCCCTTCAGGCGGAGGGCATCCGGGTGGTGGATGGCCAACAGCTCATGCAGCAGGCCAGAGTTATCAAGACGGAGGACGAAATCACCCTGCTCAACACCGCCTGCATGATGGTCGACGCGGCATATGAGGAGCTCTACCGAGCGATGAAGCCGGGCATGCGGGAGAATGAGTGCGTCGGGTTGGTCAATAAGGTCCTCTACGACCTGGGCTCCGAGCATGTGGAAGGGGTCAACGCCATCTCGGGCGAGCGCTGCAACCCACACCCGCACGTCTACACCGATCGGGTGCTGCGCCCCGGGGATCCGGCCTATTTCGACATCCTGCACAGCTACATGGGCTACCGGACCTGCTACTACCGCACCTTCTTCATAGGAAGCGCCTCCAAGGCCCAGCTTGATGCCTACAAACGTTGCCGTGACTATCTCGATGCGGCCATCGAGATGATCAGGCCCGGCGTAACCACGGCCGATGTAGTTGAACTCTGGCCAAGGGCCGAGGAATTCGGCTTTCCGGATGAGGAAGCGGCCTTTGCGCTCCAGTATGGGCATGGCGTCGGACTCTCAATCTGGGAGAAGCCGGTCTTCAGCCGCCTTGTCTCACTGGATTACCCCGAGCTCATTCAAGAGGGGATGGTTTTTGCCCTCGAGACTTTCTGGCCGGCCGAAGATGGCTGGTCTGCTGCCCGGATTGAGGAACAGCTGGTGGTGACCTCGGATGGGTGCGAGGTCATCACGCGCTTCCCCGCCGAGAAGGCGATGATAGCTGGGGCGAACTACTACACCGCCACCGGACCGCTGCCGACCACGAGAGAGACACAGTCACACCGAAACAACCCGGCCGCCGTTGAGCGGGTTCGGGCTGTTGTGGAGAGCGCGCGCTACGAGGGAGCGAAGGTCGAACCGTAAGGGATAACTGGGACGGAGGCGTGCCCTGCCTAAAGAGGTGATCATGCCCGCGCTGGGCATGGCACAGGAAACTGGCAAGCTTGTGCGCTGGCTTAAGGCCGAAGGCGAGACCGTCCATGCGGGCGAGCCTATCATGGAGATCGAGACCGACAAAGTGACCGTCGAGATCGAGGCGCCCGCCTCCGGTACGCTGGCAAATGTCACGGCCAAGGCCGGCGAGGATATCCCAGTGGGTCAAGCTGTGGGGATGATCCTTGCTCCTGGGGAGCTTTCTGCGGAAGTGAGGCCTCCGGCGCAGTCAACTCGGCTCCCGGAGGCGAAATCTGATCGGATGCACGTTCCCGCTAGCCCAGTGGCAGCCCGGATCGCAGCGGAGCACAACCTGGATCTGAGGTCGGTGAGGCCCGACGGAGGTCGCGTTAGCAAGAGCGATGTCCTCGGGTACCTCAGATCCAAGGTGGAGGCGGCCGTCCCGGCGGGGCGTATCCCGGCTTCGCCCAAGGCCCGCAGGCTGGCGTCCGAGCGAGACATGGCGTTGGATATGATTCAGGGGACCGGGCCCGGTGGAGCGGTGCTGGCGGACGATGTGCTCACCGTTGAGCCGGCACTCCCCGCAGACGGGGAGCCGGCAGCGGCCGAGCCTAGTTCGGTCTGGCGCTTGATGGCTGAGCGGGTGTCCCAGAGCTGGGCCCAAGCTCCCCATTTCTATCTTCTCCGCGAGGTTGATGCCGGGCGCTTTGTAACTTGGCGGGAACGAGCCCAAAAGCGTACCGAGGCGAGAATCACCTTCACTGATATGCTTGTTAGGCTGGTGGCGGTCGCGCTGAAGGAACACCCTCGTCTCAACGCCCAATGGCGGGACGGTAGAGTTTATCTAAGCGAGCGGATTAACATTGGCCTCGCGGTCGCAATCGAAGACGGGTTAATCGTTCCGGTGATCTCCGAGGCGGACCTCTCGGGGGAGCCCAGAAAACTGGCGCCCGCGCGCTGGATTCTCCCGCACCAGCCGTAGTGCGGGACTATCCGAATCGC
>CAYGCA010000004.1:66944-69323 GCA_964348265.1 uncultured Anaerolineaceae bacterium
AGTCGCGCGGCTATCAGGTGACGCTTCTGGACAGCCGCGACGGGCCCGGCGGCAGGGGCTACACCTATCGTGACGCCGGATTCGTCTTCGACGGACGTGGGGCCGGCCAACGGTGATCTCCGAGGCGGACAGGTTGGATCTGGATGGGATCGCGGCCCGACGCCAGGAGGTCGTCGAGCGGGCAAACGCCGGAAGACTGCGGCCTGAGGACCTCCAGGGGGGCACCTTCACGCTAAGCAATTTGGGCATGTATGGTGTTGACGCGTTCAGCGCAATCATCAATCCGCCTCAGGCCGCTATCCTTGCGGTAGGGCGAATCGCCGATCGAGTCGTACCGGTCGCCGGCCAGCCTGAGGTGCGCCCCATGATGATGCTGAGTCTCTCCTGTGATCACAGAGTTGTCGATGGAGCCCGTGGAGCGCAGTTCCTACAGACCCTGGTTGAACTGATTGAGGAGCCGATCGGGCTCCTGCGATGAGTGTCCATTATTAAGGAGGCTATGGTCATGAGTGCCGCAGAGCGGTTGAGGGAAGCCTCGACCCGGAGGGTCGAGGGCGACCAGGTGGTGCAATCCGAACTGGGGGAGTTCGGCCTTCTACTGGAAGGCGATTGGCGAAAAACTGGGGAGGCGATCGAGGTCCACAGTCCCTATGACGATTCGTTGGTGGCTGTGGCGCACCGCGCCGGGCCGAATGAGATTGAGGCTGCCCTGGCTACTGCCGTGGGCGCGTTTGAGATCACCCGCAAACTGCCTTCCTGGCGGCGCGCCGAGATTCTGGAGAGGATCAGCGCCCTCCTTGCTGAGCGCCGCGAAGAGTTTGCGCGAACCATCGCGCTCGAGGCAGGCAAGCCGATCAATACGGCACGGGCTGAGGTTGACCGGGCCATCTTCACATTCAAGGTGGCCGCGGAGGAATCCAAGCGTATCTATGGAGAGATCGTCCCTCTGGATTGGCTGCCCGGCACTGAGGGGCGCCTAGGCCACGTGCGGCGCGTGCCGTTGGGGCCGATTGTCGGCATCACGCCTTTTAATTTTCCGCTCAATCTGGTGGTGCACAAGGTGGCCCCGGCGCTGGCGGCCGGCGACCCGATTATCATTCGCCCGGCCTCCCAGACCCCGGTGAGCGCCCTCAAGCTGGGCGAGGTGGTGCTGGAGGCCGGTTGGCCAGAGGGGGGAATCGCGGTCGTGCCGTGCACTACCGAGAACGCGGATCCACTGGTGGAAGACGACCGCGCCAAGCTCCTCACCTTCACGGGTAGTCCGGCGGTTGGCTGGGCGCTCAAAGCCCGAGCCGGGCGAAAGCGCGTGACGTTGGAGCTTGGAGGCAACGCCGGTGTGATCGTGCACCAGGACGCCGATCTTGGCTATGCTGCCGAGCGCGTGGCCTGGGGCGGCTTCTCATACGCCGGCCAGTCCTGCATCTCAGTCCAGCGCATTTACGCCCATACCGGAGTGTATGAAGCCTTCGTGGACGACCTCGTGGGCCGAGTGAAGGCTCTCAAAGTCGGGGACCCGCTGGAGGAGGACACCGACGTAGGCCCCCTGATTGACCCTGGCGCCGCCGAACGTGTGGAAAGCTGGGTCAAGGAGGCGGTCGAAGGTGGGGCAGAGCTCCTGACCGGTGGCGAGCGCCAGGGAAACGTGCTCCAGCCCACGGTCCTGGCTTCTGTCGAAGAGGACATGAAGGTCTCGTGTCAGGAAGTCTTCGGACCAGTTGTCGGCCTGTATCGGTACCAGGATGTTCATCAGGCGATTCGCGCCGTCGGCGCTAGCGATTTCGGTCTGCAGGCTGGCCTGTTCACCAGCGACGCGGCGGTCATCGAAGCCGCCTTCGACAAGATCGACGTAGGCGGCCTGATGGTCAACGACGTCTCCACTTTTCGAGTCGACCATATGCCCTACGGCGGAGTGAAGCTGTCCGGCGCCGGACGCGAAGGGCTACGGTATGCCATTGAAGAGATGACCGAGATGAAGCTGCTCATGGTGAACCGTCGCGCCTGAGGGGGCTCAGGGAAGGATCCCGGACCGGGGAGCATCGACTGAGGGGGGCTTATGAGAGAGGAGGTGAGCAATCGTCAAACGCCTGTGAATCAGTCTGCCTGGATCAATAATCGAAGAGACGGATTCGTCCTAGTGTTGGAGGAGAGATTAGCATGAAACATCATAGACCGATGAGGCTTCTTGCCCTTCTGATCACGGCCACCCTTTTGCTGGCGGCCTGCGCCCCGAGGGAAGTGGTCGTCACGGAGAGGGTGGAGGTGCCTGTCGAAGTAACACGCGTGGTCGTGGAAGAGGTCCCGGTCACGCCTGAAGAGCCCGTAGACACGGGCCCCATCAAGATCGGCGCCTCCCTGCCCCTGACCGGCGGCTTTGCCATC
>CAYGCA010000005.1:0-2520 GCA_964348265.1 uncultured Anaerolineaceae bacterium
AATCCGAGCGGCAAAGGGAAACTCAGCAAGAGGCAGGCCCAAAGTTCGGCCAAGGGGGCCGGCGCCGTCTTCATCCTCGATCTAGTCGAAATGGGATACCTTCCAGAAGCCGTAAACAACTGGATGGCGCTCATGGGTTGGTCCTACGACGACAAGACCGAATTCTTCCCGATGGGTGACCTGATTGAGACATTCAGCCTTGAGGGTCTAAAGGCAAGCCCGGCCGCCGTGAATTTCAGTAAGCTGGACCACTTCAACGGCCTCCATCTCCGGGGTCTCTCGCAGCCCGAACTGGCCAGTCGCATTCGCCCCTTCCTGGAAGGTGCCGGCATCCAAGTCGAAGATCGCCTTCTCCAGGCAATAACGCCGATCATCCAGGAGCGAATCCGTACGTTGGATGAAGCCGTACAAATGGCCGGCTTCTTCTTTCGGGAAGAGGTCCAGCCAGAGCCCCGTACGTTGATTGGCAAGAATATGACGGCAGGCGAGTCTGCAGCCGCGGTGCAAGAAACCTACGAGCTAATCGCTGGACTGCCCTCTCTGGAGGTCCCAGCCCTAGAGGCTGCGCTCAGGAAGCTGGCAGATCAAATGGGCCTCTCCGCCGGACAACTGTTCGGCATCCTGCGGAGCGCGGTAACTGGGCAAAGCGTGAGCCCTCCTCTGATCGAGAGCATGCTGATCATCGGTCGGGAGAGAGTATTGGAGCGGCTCCTCAACGGCGAAAGGGCGCTGCGCGGCATGGCTGAGGCCCAATAGCCGAGCTCCCTAGGGCTGTGGTAGAATGCTACCGTGCACTGGGGGTTCGTCTAGTGGTAGGACAGCGGACTCTGGATCCGTAAGCCGAGGTTCGAATCCTCGACCCCCAGCCTGAAAGCCACAAACCAGCATGGTTGGCCGCCTGTCTTGAAGGGCTCGTGTCTGCGAGCTCTTCTCTCGTTTTGGGCTGGAGGGGGCGTAGATGTTGGATGAACTCTCGTCCTGAAGCGCCTGACCTGATCCAAGGAAACTCACCCTTCACCCATGGCAACCGAGTGATCCGACGCCCGCTTTCGCGAGGCCAAGCTTGTAGAGCCGCGGGGCGGACCACAGGCCAAGCAAAGGTCGATTCCCGCTTCATCTCCCCACCTTGGGCATAGTCTCCTGCCACGCAGTAAGGAGCCGTCCTGCCTGCGGGTCGGCGAGAGACTTGGGCTAGCTCTTCCCGGCTTTGGTCCTTGCTGAGATGGGTTTTCTCCTGAAGTCAGCCTGCCGGAACCCCAATCTGCGAACCTGACTCCCTGGCGAACCCGGCGCAGCAGGAACTGCGCGCATCCGCCAGCACCAAGGAAGTAAGCGCCTGCCAGAGTCGCGGTTTGCCTCAAATCTGTAGCGGCTGCTGGGTAAGCGGGTCCTGTGTTCGTTCGGTCCCCTCCGGAGAACTAAGATCTCTAGAACCGGCCAACATCCGCTCGCGAGCCTGCCCCTCAGGCCCTCAGCAGCCCATTACCTCGATTACGCCCAGTAACCCGACCTTGTAATACTCCCCGAGCCTCCGGCTCTCGGCCCTGCTGCGATGCTATAATTGCCTGGATGAAGAATGCGGGCTGGATCAGAGCGCTCAACCGAACGCGCCGAGTGGCATTTGGCCGAGTTTCGGCCCTCCTGGGGTCCACTGAGCTTGGGGATGAATTCTGGCTCGGGCTTGAAGAGGGTCTAATCCAATCCGACTTGGGGATTAGGACGACCGAATCCATCCTGTCGACGCTCAAGGAGGCGGCCCGAAGACACGGCTGGACCGAAGCCGATCAGCTGCGAGGGGAACTTCGAAAGTCGCTCTTGGACAGGCTCCAGGTAGCCCCGAGGCCAAACACCGATTCTGCTCCGTACGTGATCTTGATCGCGGGAGTAAACGGATCAGGGAAGACGACTACTGCTGCGAGACTGGCCAATAGGCTGAGGCAGGAAGGGAAGTCGGTGTTGCTAGCGACGGCCGACACATTCCGCGCTGCTGCTGCCGATCAGCTCGAGCATTGGGGAGAGAAGCTCGGGATTCAAGTCGTCACCGGCACTCCGGGGAGTGATGCCGGCGCCGTCGTCTATGAAGCTTGCCAGGCCGCAAAGTCGCAGGCCGTCGATGCCCTTGTTATCGACACGTCTGGGAGGATGCATACCAGTCACAATCTGATGGCCGAACTGCAGAAACTGGTGCGGGTAGCTGGCAAGGTCATCCCGGAGGCCCCTCAGGAGATACTGCTTGTGCTGGACGCCACTACAGGTCAGAACGGCCTCTCCCAGGCCAGATCGTTCGCAGAGGCGATTCCGGTATCAGGGGCTGTGCTTGCGAAACTGGATAGCTCCGCCCGGGGAGGAGTTGCCTTCGACGTGAGCAGTGAACTCAAGCTTCCGATCCGCTATGTGGGCGTGGGCGAGAGATCCGGTGATCTGCGCCCTTTCGATCCTGAGGCCTTCGTGGAGGGCCTCTTGGCGGCCGCCGATCCCGAAACCGTAGTGTGAGCTGCAGCGGACAGAAGCACTAGAAAA
>CAYGCA010000005.1:2545-12843 GCA_964348265.1 uncultured Anaerolineaceae bacterium
GTGCTGGCAGACCCAGGAACAAGCCATGAACGAAATGATTCAGGGGCTGAAAGAAGCCCGGGCACGAATCCAAGACTTATTGGTGCGTCTTTGACCTCGGCAAGCGTGAAGACAGACTCGCCAAGCTGGAGCGCGCTGCGGAGGACCCCAACCTTTGGGAGGATGGTGACCGCGCTCAGCGCATTCTTCAGCAGGCGTCTAGATTGCGCCAAGAGGTTGAGGAGTGGCATCAGCTTCGACAGAGAACGCTGGACGCGTTGGAGCTCGCTGAGCTTGACGACGATGCGCTCTATCCCGAAATCGAGAACGAGTTCAACGCAATTATGGTTGAACTGGAAAAACGCGAGTTCCAAGCCCTTCTCTCCGGCCGATACGATCGCAACGACGCGATCTTAGCCATTCACGCTGGGGCTGGGGGCACAGATTCTCAAGACTGGGCACAAATGCTTCAAAGAATGTACCTCCGCTGGGCGGAGAGCCGAGCTTTCGAAACGGAAATCCTGGACGTGAGCGAAGGCGAGGAGGCCGGGATCAAGAGTGCGACCATAGCCATCAACGGCGAGTACGCCTACGGCTATCTCAGGAATGAGCGGGGGGTCCATCGTCTGGTACGACTGTCACCTTTCGACTCTGCGCATCGCCGCCACACATCCTTCGCGTTGGTGGAAGTACTTCCCCAGGTCGAGACCGATGAGGAATTGGTCATGAATCCGTCGGATCTAAAGATCGATACCTACAGATCGGCCGGCGCCGGAGGCCAGCACGTTCAGAAGAACGAAACTGCGGTTCGCATCACTCATTTGCCGACGAGCATCGTGGTCACCTGCCAGAACGAGCGGTCACAGGTCCAGAACCGGGAAAACGCGATGCGCGTCTTGCAGGCGCGCCTGTTGGAACTCAAAGAGGCGGAAAGGAAGGAAGAACTGGCGGAGCTCAAGGGCGAGCATGTCCGGGCCGAGTGGGGCAGCCAGATCCGGTCGTACGTGCTTCATCCATACCAGATGATCAAAGATCACCGTACAAATCACGAAACTGGCAATGCGAGTGCCGTCTTGGACGGTGAACTCGACGGCTTCATCGAGGCAAGTTTGAGGAACGCAATTTAGCGCCTATCACTTGCTGAAACAGGCGCTTGAGGAGACTTTGGGCCTTTGTTATAATCCGCCAGGCTTCTTGGGAATCTGCAGGGAAGGAATGTATGGAACTCTACCTGAATATCGCTCTCATTATCGTCGCAGTCGCGCTGATTCTCGTGATCTTGCTCCAGAGCAAGGGCGCGGGGCTCGGCGGCCTGGGTGGCGGCAGCCTGGGTGGCGGCGCAGGTTTCCATGTCCGCAGGGGTATTGAACGACTCCTCTTCAATGTCACTATTGGCCTGAGCATAGTCTTCTTCGTTCTTACCCTCATCACCGTGATGTTCAGTTGAGCCCGCCAGAGTACCCCGAGCCTTCGGTTCTGCACCTTGAACCATGCGAAATCTCCGCTGGCAGCTTATCATTGCGATTGGCGGCGTCGCCTTAATCATCGGCCTTTTCCTAGGTCAAAACCCGCGCCTTGAAACGACCGCCCCACAGCCAGTGGCCGGCGGGGCCTACACTGAAGCACTGCTGGGCAAACTTGTCCGTCTGAACCCGGTCCTTGATGCGAACAATCAAGTAGACAAGGATATCGACCGCCTGATCTTCTCCGGGTTGATCAGTTTCGATTCACGCGGGAACCCTCAGCCCGACCTGGCTGAGCTGGCGGTCTCAGCAGACGCGACTCTCTACACCTTCACAATTCGTGAGCGTGCTTTCTGGCACGACGGAGAACCGGTGACCTCGGATGACGTCATCTATACCTTTTCCAAGTTTCAAGATGAGGACTATCCCGGTTCGAAAGGGCTGCAGGCTTTCTGGAAAGACATCAACATCGTTCGTCTGGACACCCGCACGGTTCAGTTCCAGCTACCTGAACCTTTTGCACCTTTCCTTGACTACGTTTCGATTGGACTTCTGCCCGACCATCTCCTACGAGGGGTCAGCGTTGAGGATCTCATCGACCACCCCTTCAACCTGCATCCTATTGGCACCGGGCCGTTCAAATTCGATCGCTTCTTGACCGAGAATGGTGAGATTGTCGGCGTCAGCCTGAGGGTCTCAGAGGATTACTACGGCGAGCAGCCCTTCTTGGAGCGGATTGAGTTCAGGATATTTGACGAGGCGGCGGAGGCTCTGCGAGCCTATCGCGCAGGTGAGGTCCAGGGTATCGGAGCCGTTGACGCGAGCATCTTGGAGGCCGCACTCGATCAACCAAACTTGAACCTCTACAGCTCGCGTCTGCCACGCATAGGCCTGGTCTTCCTGAATACGAAACATCCGGAGCTAACGTTTTTCAGGGAGAAAGCCTTTCGGCAGGCGTTGCAGCTTTCGATAAACCGCCAGTGGATAGTCGACTCGGCTTTCAGAGGCCAAGCGGTCATAGCCGACAGCCCGATTCTGCCGGGAACTTGGGCTCATGCTGACGATCTCAGGCCGACTGTCTTCGACCCGCAAACTGCAGGCGAGCTGTTGCTCTCCCTCGGTTGGGAGCTCCCAGCCGGGGCCGCCCCGGGAACACCGGAGTACATCCGCACTAAGGATGGCCAAGCCCTGGCTTTCGAACTTGTCTACGCTGACAATTCCCTAGATGGCGTGATTGCAGAAGCTCTGCGTGAGAACTGGGCTGCCGTAGGCATAGAGGTTGATCTCACTGCCGTTCCACCGGCCTCATTACTCGAAGATTACCTGGAACCCAGGGACTACGACGCGGCTTTAACTGAATTGAACCTTTCGAGGTTTCCTGATCCGGATCCATACCCATTCTGGCATGACTCCCAATCCGAGGCCGGGCAGAACTTCAGCGGATTCTCCGATCGAAACATCAGCATTTGGATTGAACGAGCCAGGACAAGCCCCGATTTCGCCCAGCGTGCTGACCTCTATCGCAACTTTCAATTTCGATTCATGGATCAAGTGCCGGCTCTCCTTCTCTACCATCCAGTGCACACCTTCGTGATAGACAGCAGCCTCCAAGGCGTATCTGTGGGTCCTGTCTTTGACCCGAGCGACAGGTATGGTTCCATGCGCGCCTGGTAGTTGCTGGTCCGGCGGGGCCCTGCTGCGGGCCCAACCGTGGAGGCGGGAGCGGGCAGTCCATAGTCCAGCCCGATCGATATGGTATAATTTGGTCCCTTTGTGCCATAAGGCGCAGATCCAAATATCTCGGACGAGGACGTCCCTACGTGGCCCCATCTGTCGATCCCGATCAGGATACCAACTTGGATAGCCTCCAGCCTGGCATGGAACTTGAGGGTACGGTCACAAGAACTGAACTGTATGGCGCTTTCCTGGATGTGGGGCTGGAGCGAGAGGGCTTTATCCACATATCAATGCTCAGGCGGAGCAAAGTCAACAAGGTTGAAGATGTCGTGCGGGCAAACGACACCGTTCAAGCCTGGGTTCACCGAGTTGACCCACACGCAGGCCGTCTTGAACTCACCCTGATCAAGCCCTTCCAGCTCAAATGGCGAGACATCAAGCCGGGTGACAGATTGCCTGGAAAGGTGGTCCGCCTGGAGAAATTTGGCGCCTTCGTCGATATCGGAGCCGAGCGGCCAGGTCTAGTGCACATCAGTGAATTGAGCACCGAATATGTGTCCCAGCCATCAGACATCGTAAAGGTCGGCGATTCGGTGGAGGTCTCTGTCCTGGATGTGGAAGTCAGGAAGCGCCAAATCAGCCTAAGCATGAAGGCTGGAGCTGAAGAAGAAGTGCAGGAGGCGGAGGAGGAATCCGTCGCTGAGAAGATCCCCACCGCGATGGAGCTTGCCTTGAGGAAGGCTCTGAATGGAACCAGCGACGACCACAGGCACCCGGAGGAAGGAAATCCTCGCCTCGAGGCACGCAAAGAGAGAGAAGACCAGGAGGACCTTCTCTCCAGGACGCTCGCCAAGCGAATGAAGACGTCTAGATCGGAAGATGAAACGACTCCGTCAAGCGGCGACGGTTCCTAACCGGAAATCCTAGACCCCCTCAAAAGAAAAGGGCTGGGGCGTGGATCCTCCTCTGCTAATCCTCTTCGCCCTCAAGCCAGGCATCATCCAGATCGCTATCCTCAAGGTACGGCTCCTCGTCGGATTCCTCCCAGAACTCTTCAATCGGTTCCCCCTCCCATTCTTCCTCATCAGGAAGGTCATCCAGATGAGAGTAGGTCAAGCATCCCTCATCAGGATCGATCTCGACCGATGATGCCCCGCACAATTCATCTGCCAAGAACACGCAGTCAGCATAATGGCACCGAATTCTAGGCATGATACCTATCTCCTGGCTCCGGCGTTGCACGATTCAAAAGCGGTCTACCGGTTTTGAGACTTGGATCAAGCCAGCCGGTTTGGTCACGCGTATTCATAATACTCTATATCAGGCTAAGTCCGACCAGTCAATTCTTCAACCCTTCATCAGCCAGGCCTCAATGGAAGCGCCTTGCTCGATGTGTTTCACGCCAGACCGGACGCCTACCAGCGCATTGCCCTTCACCAAGGAAGACAGGACTCCGGAGTCCTGACTTCCCGAGAGACTAGCCCAATACTCACCCTTCTCCCAAGTCAGGGAAGCACGCAGGTAACCCTCCCTGCCATCCGAAGAGATTCGATGCTTTAGCCGGGCTATAAGGCGATGCCTCTCCGTGGACTCAAGGCCCGCCATCCGATCCAGGGTAGGTCGGACAAAAACCTCAAAAGTCACCAACGCAGATACCGGATTGCCGGGCAACCCGATGAAAGGTACGCCTTGGTAGCTTCCGAAAGCAAGCGGTTTGCCCGGACGAATATCGACCCGCCAGAACTCCAGTCGCCCCTCGGCTTCGAGCACAACTCGCACAAAATCCTTCGCTCCCATACTGACCCCCGCCGAGGAAACGATCAAGTCCGCCTCGGCTTGGACAGCGTTTGCTAAGCGCTCGCGGATCTCACCGCGCGCATCCTTGGCAATTCTCAATCGCAGAGGATCAGCCCCAGCGAGGCGGACTGCCGCCTCAATGCCGTAACCGTTGGCGTCGCGGATTTGTCCGGGTCCAAGAGGCTGGTCGACCTGGACCAGCTCATCGCCACTCGAGATTATGGCAACCTTCGGTCTCTGATGTACGAGCGGCTTCGCCACGCCTAAGGCTGCCAGCATAGCTATGTCCTGGGGACGAAGACGCAGTCCAGCGGAAAGAACGCGAGTGTCGCGCCGAACATCCTGCCCAGCCCGACGCACAAAGTCCCCCGCCTTCACCGCTTTGACCACCGTTACATGATCCGGCAACCCCTCACCCGCCATTGCCGCTGGAAGGGAGGTCAGCTCCACGGGCACCACAGCATCCGCTCCAGGGGGCAAAGCGGCTCCGGTCATAATGCGCATTGCCTGACCTGGACCGATGGGCGCCGGACTACCCTCGCCTGCCGAAATGTCGCCTACCACGACTAAGCTGGTTGGCGCGCTCCCTGAGGCCGCTTCTACGTCGGAGGATCGAACGGCATAGCCATCCATGGCCGAGTTTGGGAAGGGAGGCAAGTCGGTCTCAGCCGTCACGTTCTCCGCAAGCACGCGGCTGAGAGCGGAATCCAACGCAACCCTTTCGCCAGGCAACGGATTGAAGACCGCCAAGATTCGATCGAGGGCATCCGACACACTCAACAATCGTCTGGACATGGGCTTCCCAATTATGGCTTTGGCACTAGAGGAGATTGCGGGCTTGGAAACACTTATCGAGTTGGACCAGGGCAAGTCCTTGAAAGCTAGCCGGCTTGGAGGCGACGGGCTTCAAGGACGTTTGGCAAAGCCTCGAGGCGGTTGAGCACTCGGCTCAGCTGCGAAATGTCGACGACCTCCATGACGATATCAAAGATGGCCAGGCTGTCGTTAGTGGAAACGTGGAGAGAAGACATGCTGATGTTCTCTTCCGAAATCAGCGTGGATACATCTCGCATCAAGCCATCGCGGTCATAGGCCCGGATCCTGACCGAGACCGGGTGAGTTTCCTTGGGCTGCCCCCAGGATACCTGGACCAAGCGCTCCCGGTCACTGTCCCTAATTCGCAGGATATTCGGGCAGTCCCTGCGATGAATTGTGGCACCTCGACCACGTGTGATATAGCCGATGATTGGATCTCCGGGGACCGGCTTACAGCATAAGGCCAAGTGCGTCAGAAGGCCGGACAAGCCAAGGACACTAACTTCTTCGGTGACGCGCTCACGGATTAGGCCTTCATCCTCCTTCAAAGGCTGCGGAAGGACCTGCACTTCCTTCTCGACGAGCTCGGAGATGACCCTGTTCAGGCCGATGTCTCCGCAGCCGATTGCCGCAAGCAAATCGTCGGTCTGAGAGTAGCCGAGGAGTTTGCTGAGCTGGTCGAAACTTACATCATCGATTCCTAAACGCCGCAGTTCCTTCTCCAGGAGATTGCGACCGTTTGAAACGTTCTGCTCCCGATCCTGCCGCTTGAACCATTGACGAATCTTGCTGCGCGCACGCTGGCTCCTTACCATTTCAAGGCTAGGATTCAGCCAATCTCTGCTCGGTCCGCCTCGCTTGGCAGTGAGTATCTCCGCCGAGTCCCCCGTTTGGAGTTTGTAGTCAAGAGGAACCAGTTTTCCATTGACCTTGGCGCCCCGACACTGGTGGCCGATCTCGGTATGAATGTGGTAGGCGAAATCGATAGGGGTAGAGCCGCCCGGCAAATCGATGATGTCGCCGCGCGGCGTGAATACGTAGACTCGATCATCAAATACGTCCGACTTCATGGCCTCGACGAAATCGCCTGCGTCATCGACTTCCTGTCGCCATTCCATCACCCTCCGCAACCACAAAACCCGCTGCTCAAATGCGGCATCCCTGGCTTTCCCCTCTTTGTAGCGCCAGTGGGAGGCAATACCGAATTCAGCGTTCGCATGCATGTCGGGCGTGCGAATCTGGACTTCGAGCGTCTTACCATCTTCGTAAACGACAGCGGTGTGCAGCGACTGATAGAAATTGTCCTTCGGGGTGGCGATGTAGTCGTCAAACGTCCCGGGGATAGGTTTCCAATGGTTGTGGATTACTCCTAGTGCCGGGTAGCAGTCCGTCTCATTCTCAACAATGATCCTCACGCCGCGCACATCATAGACTTCTTCAAAGGGAACACCTTTGCGTTCCATCTTGCGGTAGATGGAATACAGGTGTTTAGGCCGGCCTTCAACACTGGCAGTTAGACCGGAATCCGTCAGGACGGACTGGACCCGGTCGCAGATGGCTTGGAGCTTCTCTTCTCGATCAACTCGACGCTCCGCAACAAGCTCTGCAATCTCGAGATACCGATCGGCGTGAACATATCTGAATGCAAGATCCTCCAGCTCCCACTTCATCTGCCAAATTCCGAGACGGCTGGCGAGAGGGGCAAAGATCTCCAGCGTCTCCTTGGCGATGCGGACTCTTTTCTCTTCGGGAAGATGGGATAGAGTGCGCATGTTATGCAGCCGGTCGGCCAGCTTGATCACAACCACGCGAACGTCATCCCCCATGGCGAGGAAGGTCTTGCGAAGCGTCTCCTTGGCGAGCTCGTGCTTGCTGAGCTTACCGTCGTCCCCCTTCTTGGCCTCCCGCCGACTGACGCGAGGAAGTTGAGTCAGCTTGGTGACCCCATCGACCAAATTCGCGACTTCCTCACCAAAGTCACGCCGCAAATCCTTCAGGGTCAATTTGGTGTCTTCGACGGAGTCGTGGAGCAGAGCGGCAACCACCACCGGTACTGGTGCTTCGAGGTCATCGAGAATGGAAGCCACTGCCAAGCAGTGCTGGATATAGTTTTCTCCAGAAGCCCGCTTCTGCCCGCGGTGGGCCCTGGCCGCAACCCGATAGGCGCGTCTAATCAGCTCCCGATCCGCCGGGCTGGTTGTTTCAGGCAGAGAGGCCAGTAGGCTTTCGATATTCATCGGACCTCTTCTGCAATGAGTATAGCCCTAGGCTCCCCACCTATCAAGTGGCAGGTGTGGCTGGAGTGAATGGCTGCGCGATGCTAAGAACGCCACCCCACAGAGTTGGCAGCAGAGCGCTGGCGCCTGCGTCTGGTTGAGGCTTCTCAGATTGAGGAATCTCGATGGGACTACTGTACTTGAAGCGTGTCAAGCCTGGGAATGGAAGGTACACGGTCGATCCAGAAGCCCTGGATCTGGATGTCGCCTTCGCTCCGCAGGCTGCTCAGCAAATCACTCAGCGAGAGTTGTAGCGCTCGTTCGAGACCTTGTTCGTCCAGGGGGCGCACCTCGCGTCCGAGCACCTCGATGATGTGCCAACCAAACCGCGACTGTATCGGTCCTGAGATTTGGCCAATCTCAGCTTCAAAAGAGACTTGCTCGAGTTCCTGGACCATTCGACCTCGAGCGAACCAGCCGAGATCGCCTCCCCTATCGACCGTGCCCGGATCTGTCGAATACTCTGCGACAAGATCCTCCCACGCCGCAGCTTCATTCAACTTGGTCAGCACTTCCACCGCCTGCTCTTCGTCATCGACCAGGATATGCCGCACGTGGGCCTGCTCTTGGTCCAGGTAAGCCTCGAAGCGCGCCTTGATATCCGACTCCAGAATGCCTAGCATCGCCAGATTCGCGAGGTACGTCTGATAGTCAGCCCGGAAAGCCTCCTCGGTGTAGGGGGTGGGCGCCAGAGTGGGCGTTAGAGGCGGGCTGGGTGTCGGGCTGGGGCCTTCAGTCGCTTCAGGGGTCGCCCCCTGCTCGCTCGCATCTGTGGTAGCGGTGGGTTCGGAGGTTAGAGTCGGCAACGAGGTCGGCGTGCCGAGGGGAAAGTAATTGAAGATCGATTCACCAATGGCCCGATCGATCTCAGACTCAGCAATCGTGATACCCCTGCGTCCAGCTTCCTGGCGAATGAGTGCTTCCTCAACCAGTTGATCAATTGCCGCCTGGCCCACGGACACCTGTCCTATGCGCTGTTGGAGCGACGACTGGATTTGGGGATTATCGGCAAAGATGGTCAGTAATTGCTGATCCGACTCGAGCTGGCTCCTGAGATCCTCCTGGAGGATGCGAACCCGAGCCCTGAATTGCCGAGTTGTGATCTCTTCACCATCTACATTGGCCACAGGCTGTCTCGGTTGGCGGACATTTACGTCGTACCATCCAAAGGCCAGCACTCCTGCGACCGTCGCAGCAAGCACCAGCAGGCCGAGTAGCACTCGGGTTCGGAGCATTCTTTCGCGCTGGGCGCGTGCCAGATGTTTCCGAGTCAGCTGAGGTGCTGAGCCGCGCTTTGCCATAATTCACAGCCTCTTAAGCACCGACGAAGACAGCTAAACCGGAGCTTCGTGGGCCAGGCTCCAGACCTGGCTCGGTTCATCCTTGCTGCGAACGTTCGGGGGTGAATTGAAGAAGGGCCATGTGGCGGGCCCTTTTGATAGTTTTGGCGAGCATGCGTTGGTGTCTTGCACAAGTACCCGTCTCTCGCCTAGAACGGATCTTGGCTTGATCATTCACATAGCGCCTCAGCACATCCACTTGCTTGTAGTCGAGCGCCTTCACCCGGTCGGCGCAAAACTGGCACTTACGCCGTCGTCTGCCATAGCGTCTGCGCGGCGGTCGGCGTGCCACACCCGTTCCTTGGGACTCAGCTGACCTCTCAGCTGAGATTCCAGTGTCTTGCCCGACTATCTGCTCTCTATCACCTTGATCGTCATTCACCGGCCTTAATGCTCCTTCTGCAACTCTGAGTATCCTTCGTCGCCAGGGATCGAGCTAATATCTTCGCTAGAACGGATAGCTCTCCTCCTCTTCAGCTTCGGTGACATAGGAAGGGCTGGGCGGCTCTCTGGAGTCGCCCAGCATAATCATTTCTCGCGCGACAAGCTCGGTCGAAAAATGCATCTTGCCCTCAGCGTCTTCCCAGCGCCGAGTTTGCAGTCGTCCCTCAACGTAGACCTGCTGACCCTTATGCAGGTGCTGATTGCAGATTTCGGCCAAGCTACCCCAGGCGACGACATTGAACCATTCGGTTTCTTCATGCCGTTGACCGTCCTGGGAGTGCCAAGCGCGACTGGTTGCTACGCTAAAAGTGGTCACCGGGCGTCCGGAAGGCGTGAAGCGCATTTCAGGATCGCGCCCCAGATTACCAATGATCATGACCTTGTTCAGACCGCGGCTCATACCCTCATCCTTTCACTGGAAGCATCTTGCAGCATGATGAAGCGATCACCTCGGCTCCTGGAGCGTAATCATGTAACGGAGGATGCTCTCATTTAGTTGCATATTG
>CAYGCA010000005.1:12853-13592 GCA_964348265.1 uncultured Anaerolineaceae bacterium
TGACTTGGCCCGCCTGGGAAGGCAGTTGCGCCTCAATAAAGACATAAAAGCCATCCCGCCTCTTCTTGATCGGATAGGCCATCCTCTTGCGACCCCATCTATTCGTCCCGATGATGTTTCCCCCAGCCGAGTCTATCCAGCTGACCACTTTCTGCTCTAGATCCGATTGGGCTTGCTCATCTAGGTCCACGTCGGAGATGTAAGCGACCTCATAGTTGCGCACGGAGTTTCTCCTTTCCACGGGATTGCCCCTGACCTCTCACCGGGCGGTGACGCCCAGGGACGGAAAGCACGCTCGGCAGACAGCGCGGCAACGACCCGAAGTCTATCACGATTCGGAACGGGAAGCAACGCTCGCCTCCGGCAGGTCTGACGGTAGAGGCGCCCTCGCGATTCGTTGGAACCGGCCTCAAGCGCTCCGAGAGCAAGAGGCTGAACACCTTGACAATTTCCCATAAGTTCGGTAAATTCAGCAATAACAGAAATATGGAAAAAAAGTTCGAGCTCTCGCCGATTACAAAGAGATTCGTGCTGCACTGGGGGGAAATGGGCTCACGCTGGGGGATCAATCGAACCGTGGCCCAAGTGCATGCACTGCTCTATGTCTCTCCAAAACCGCTCAACGCCGAGGAGATTTCGGCCACCCTCTCAATCGCCCGTTCCACAGTGAGTTCAAGCTTGCGGGAGCTTCAAAGCTGGGGCATCGTACGCACCCGATGACGCGGCCCACAGGCCCCGG
>CAYGCA010000005.1:13602-17694 GCA_964348265.1 uncultured Anaerolineaceae bacterium
TCAAAGCTGGGGCATCGTCAGGGTGGCCCACGTCCTCGGGGATCGCCGGGACCACTTTGAGAGCATCGACGATGTTTGGGAGCTGTTCCGCATTGTGCTCAAGGAGCGCAAGCGGCGAGAAATCGACCCAACCCTCAAGCTACTGCGCGAATCTGTCACTGAACTGGAAGAACATGGGGAGGAAGAACCCTTCACTCGCGAGCGCCTCAGTGAGATGTTGCTCTTCCTTGAAACCATGATCGGTTTCTATGAACAGTTCATTGAGCTCCCTACTGGCGTTCTGAGACGGCTCACGAAGATCGGGGGCGAGATTAAGAAGATTCTCCTTCAAATCTCCGGCTAGTCTGTCTCCTGGCTCAAGAAAGGACGAAGGTTGTTCAAAGTTTCACGGTATAATGGCCGACGTTTGAACCCACGGCGTGCATCCACGGAGAGTCCGAGCGGACCAGCCCTCGTCGGGCGAGCCCGAGCGAGGCCTTAGACCTGGGAAAAGCCGGCGGCCAGGCCATTCTGCGCCTGGCTACCTTGGCGATTTTGAAAGGCTCACGCTCCGCTCAGGGGTATCTATGACCTCACCACGCATCATATTTGGCACAGACGGTTGGCGAGGACGGATCGCCGACGACTATACCTTTGCCAGTGTTCGACGCTGTGCTCAGGGTTTCTCAAGCCACTTGCTGGAAACGGAAGGCAATGAAGACCCGGTGGTTATTGGCTACGATAGACGCTTCTCTTCCGAGTCTTTCGCCGCTTCGGCCGCGGAGGTCTTGGCAGCCAATGGTTTCAAAGTCCTTCTCACCGAAGGGGCCACACCAACCCCTGCGATCTCATACTCGGTGGTAGCCAATGGAGCTTCTGGAGCCATCAACATAACGGCTTCCCATAACCCGGCGGCCGACAATGGATTCAAGGTGAGAGATCGCACCGGCGGGGCTATTCCTCCGGCAGGGCTCAAGCAGATAGAGTCCCATATTCCGCCTGATGATGAAGGGGTCCCACGCCGCCGTTTTGGGGATGCCGTCTCCGAGGGTCTCATTGAACATTTCGATCCTGCACCCGCCTATATGGCGCAGCTGGGTGCGCTGGTCGATCTTGAGCCGGTTCGACAGGCAGGCCTGACAGTACTGGTGGACGCCATGTGGGGAAATGGTGCCGGTTGGTTTCCACGCCTGCTCGAAGGCGGCAAAACGAAAGTGATCGAAATACACGCAGAGCGTAACCCAGCCTTTCCTGACATGCTCCGCCCCGAGCCTATCCCGCCCAACATTGACCCGGCGCTCGCCGCTACGGTCGAGCTCGGCGCAGATGTGCTCGTAGTAAACGATGGCGACGCGGATCGGATCGGGATCGGGGATGAAAGCGGCCGGTTCGTCAATCAACTAAGTGTCTTTGGCTTGCTTGCCTACTACCTTCTTGAGGTTTGCCAGCAACGGGGGCCTATCGTGAAGACACTGTCCACGACCAGCATGCTGAACAAGCTGGGCGACCTCTACGATGTCCCGGTTCACGAAACAGGAGTGGGATTCAAGTACGTCGCACCCAAGATGCTGGAAGTTGGCGCGCTGATCGGGGGAGAAGAATCCGGCGGCTACGCCTTTCGAAACCATGTTCCGGAGCGGGATGGCATTCTCGCAGGGCTGTACATGCTGGATATGATGGTCCGACTGGATCGAAAGCCCTCGGAACTGCTTGACCTGCTATTCCAAAAGGTGGGCGCTCACTACTACGATCGGATTGACACGCCTCTGCCGGCCGGCGGCAGAGAAAGGTACATAGCAAACATCGAACAGAGCATGCCGAACAGCATCGCCGGGCTCAAGGTTACCGGCCTGAACAAGACTGATGGATACAAATACGGCCTGGAGGATGGGGGTTGGCTGCTCATACGCTTTTCCGGCACGGAGCCGGTGGTGAGGGTGTACTGCGAGACCACCCATGAAGCCAAGGTTCAGTCGATCCTACAGGACGGCTTGCGGATTGTAGGCATCAAGTGAGGGATTCGTCATCCACTCTGGCAGACACGCACTGCCACCTAGTTTTCGCCGATTCTGATCTCGGTGGGGTTCTCTCAAGGGCGCACATAGCCGGCGTCGATCCCATTCTTGTGCCGGGCGTTGATTTGGCTACCAGCCGCAAGGCCGTCAAGCTGGCGGAGCGAGAGCCTTCTCTATACGCCGCAGTCGGGGTCCATCCGGGGTACGCAGACCAATGGGGAACCGGGGCGCTCGCAGAGCTGCGTGCCCTGGCCTCCTCACCGAGCGTCGTTGCCATTGGCGAAATCGGCTTGGACTATTACCGCGATCGCCACCCCAAGGAGATCCAGCTCAGGGCCTTTCGGGCCCAGCTCGACCTTGCCGCCGAGCTCGGGCTCCCAGTTGTAGTGCACAATCGAGAGGCCATTCATGATCTACTGAAGGATCTTGAGACTTGGTCCGCCAGTCTGCCGCCGGGGAGAGAGGGCAGAAGCGGATGCCTGCATGCCTTTTCCGGGGATGCGTCGGCCGCTCGGCGGGCCATCAGCGCCGGCTTCTACCTTGGAGTGGCTGGTCCCGTGACCTTCCACAATGCAAAGAGCTTCAGAGAGACTACGTCACGATTGCCGCTAGGCCGCTTGGTATTGGAGACGGATTCGCCCTATCTGACGCCCCATCCCTATCGCGGTCAGCGCAACGAGCCAGCGCATCTTCAGCTAGTAGCTGAGGCGCTGTCAGAACTTCTGGAGGTGAGCTATTGCTCCTTGGCATCAACAACCAGCAGCAATGCAACGGAGCTTTTCGGTTGGGAAGATGGAGCCTACGACCGCAGCCTTCTTTGACCTAGTCCGTGACGATATGGTGCAAGTTGAGGCCTGTATGCGTGACGGTCCGGGTGCGCATAACCCTCACCTTGTTGCGGCCATAAATCAGCTGTTGTCGTCCGGCGGGAAGCGCATCCGTCCAACGCTCGTCCTGCTCGGTTGCGGCATGCTTGGCGCAGGGGAGCAGCAATCCGTCACTTTGGCAGCCGCCATCGAGATGCTCCATACCGCAACATTGGTCCACGACGACCTCATCGACGGTTCGACTGTGCGCCGCGGCCTGCCGACGCTGAACGCGCAATGGAACGCAGGGGCGACTGTGCTGACAGGAGATTACATCTTCGCCCGGGCGGCACATCTGGCAGCGGCAACGAAATCCTTGCCGGTCATGGAGAGTTTTTCACGCACTCTGATGACAATTGTTAACGGCGAGATCACCCAGCTCTTCCGGAGCAAGTCTGGAGATCTAAGGCGCGATTACATCGCCCGCATCTATGCCAAGACTGCCTCGCTCTTCGAACTCGCCGCCGAAAGCTCGGCGCTCGTGAGCGCTTCTGATGAGGCTGCGGTTTCTTCCATGAAGGGCTTCGGCTATGATATCGGTATGGCCTTTCAGATTGTGGACGATGTCATCGATTTCACGGGCGATCAGGATCGGGTCGGCAAGCCTGTGGGCAGGGATATGCAGCACGGCCTCATAACACTGCCCACTCTCAACTACATGGCCATCAGACCCGATGACAAAGACCTCGCCTCATTTCTCCAGCACGACAGCCTGGAGCAGGACGCGCTAGAGCGTCTATTTCACGCCATCCGCGGGTCTGGTGCCGTAGAGCAGGCGTTGGACGAGGCCCGCAGATACGTTTCAGCCGGGGAAGAGAAGCTGGCCAGGATGCCAGCCGCACCTGAAAGGGATGCGCTCTTTGAACTCTCAAACTATGTTGTCCACAGATCACTATGATGTCGGCTTCCTTGCATACTTCTGATCATCCGCTGGTGGCCCACAAACTCAGTCTGCTTCGCAAGCGGGATACCGATCCGAAGCTCTTCCGGGAGCTTGTCAAAGAACTCTCCGGCCTGCTCGCTTATGAGGCCACCCGCGACCTGGCCATCAAGCCAGAAGTCATCCAAACCCCACTGGCTGAAATCGAGGGTCAAAAACTGGATCAAAAGGTGGCGCTGATCCCCATCCTGCGTGCCGGATTGGGCATGGTCGAAGGCGTCTTGAACCTTCTCCCACTTGCTCAAGTTTGGCATATCGGTCTCTATCGCGACGAGGAGACATTCAAGCCAAT
>CAYGCA010000005.1:17704-28138 GCA_964348265.1 uncultured Anaerolineaceae bacterium
GCAACCGTAGATGCACTGAAGGATTGGGGCGTCGAGATTATCAAGTTCGTGGGGATCATCGGCGCACCGGAAGGCGTTGAAACGCTGACCCAAGCCCATCCCGAAGTGCCGATTCATCTTGCCGCCGTTGATGATCGTCTCAATGAGTACGCGTTCATTGTGCCTGGCTTGGGAGACGCGGGCGACCGCCAATTCGGCACGAGCTAGATCAGCGCACTACCCGCCGACCTGCCTGACACCCGAACCCTTCTGTCTCCCATCTGTCCCTCAGCGCCCTCACCCAACTTCATAGCCCGTGACCGCCGCAAGGAATCTGGCCATCAGACTCAGCGGCAAGATCAGTGCCAGATCCAGAACAGCAGTCAGAGTGAACACGCTGGCGAGTATTTGGGCGGACGAGACCAGGCCAGGAACTAGCCAACCTATCGCCTGCTGACCATAACCCAAGCCAAAGAGCAAGGCCGCCAGACCCGCAAGAATAGCGGCAGTGGGCAGCCAGTTTGATCGATCAGCCGAAGAAGGCATCATCGTATTGCTGACTGCAACGATCAGATAGATCCAGAGCGCCAGATCGGGTGTAGAGAGCAGGCGCTCAATTTGCGCCCAGAGCCGCGCCCAATCGCCTTGAACCATCGCCCAGCCTACCTCATCGAGGCCGAGGTGGTAGAAACCAAGCGCGATCAGCGCAGCCACACCAGTCACAAATGGCGCCAAGCCAATCAGGGTCGACCGTATGGGATCCACTCTGCCGGTTTCCACATATCCAAACCGGATGAGGTCCCCAGGCTGACGCTTGGGAAGAAGCGAAAAAGCATGCACCTGTACCCCGAGCACGCGGGCGGCGGTCCAGTGGCTGAGCTCGTGAAGGGCTACACCGGGAAACAAGAGGGCGGCGTACGTCAGGTAGGCCGGCCTCGTCCTGCGGAAGAAGAGCAGCAGGACAGCCTGCAGGCGGCGATGAAAGGACCTATGGATCAGCCCGAGCGAAATGTGGGACGCGGCCAGCCAGAGGAAGAGCACAAGCAATCAGTCGGCCTATCGTTGAGCCGCGAGGGCGATCCCGGAGAAGCCGTCGGCATCTAGACTTGCCCCCCCGACCAGCGCCCCATCGATCGTCTCCTCGGCGAAAAACTCGCGTGCGTTGCTGGGATTGACGCTCCCCCCATACAGGACGCGCACAGCTTTGGCCGCCTTTCCCCCAAAGAGAACCGCCAGTGTTGTCCGGACCGACTTGCCGATCACAGAGCTTGCATCTTTGGGCGTGGCAGGCAGACCGCTTCCAATTGCCCACACGGGCTCGTATGCCACGACCAGATCTTCAGCCTGGTCGGTGGTGACTCCCTGCAGACAGCGCCTTAGCTGTTTCTCGACGACCTCGTACGTCTTTCCCGCTTCTCTCTCTGCCAGCGTTTCGCCGACCGCCAAGATTGGCCGCATGCCATGGCGAAGCACTGCCTCCACTTTTCGTTGAATATTCTCATCCGACTCGCGAAAGATTTGGCGGCGCTCCGAGTGGCCAACGATAACGTAGGAACAGAACTCCTTGAGCATGGGGGGCGAGACCTCCCCGGTATAAGCGCCCTCATCCTTCCAGAAGACGTCTTGCGCTCCCAGTTTCAGGCTGCTCTCCCTCAGGATTTCCCAGACCGCCTGCAGAGATGGATAGGGAATGCAAACCAGGCACTCGACGCCTGTCAGCCCCTCAAGCAAAGGCAGCATTTGCCGAACTAAAGCGACGGCTTCATCCGTCGTCTTATGCATCTTCCAGTTACCTGCCACCAACGGCGTTCTTGTCATGATGCCATAGCTCCTAGATCAGGCCTCGTCGATCAGGTTCAGGAGGTTCCGCAAATGGTCCGCAAGCCAAGCCGGGCTTTTGGGATTCTTCAGGGCGGCCTCGGCCAGGACCCGGGCTTCCTCTAGCTCACCCGCCTCGAAGAGAAACTCCGCGTAGACAGCCTGGGTGAGAGCATCATCGGGAGCATTGCTCAGTCTCGTTTCGACAATCGAGAGTGCCTCCTCGGTCTCACCCGAATGGAAGAAAAGCCTTGCCGCGATAGGCTGAAAAACCTGCCAATCCGGATACTCCTCGTATAGCGGCTCGATAACGGGAAATGCCCTCTCAGGGTAAGCCGAACTCATGAACAACGCTTGGATCGCCAGGTTGATTAGCCTTCGATCGGCCCTTCTGGGACCTCCGGAGGCCCGCAGAACCTGAGACAACGCTTCCGCGGCAGCGACGGGTCTATCCTGTTCCAGATACAGTTCCCCTGCCCTGATGGCCGCCTCAAGCGCCAAGCGAGGCATTTCCTCCTGAAACAGCGTTTGAGCCAGCATGAGCTGGGAATCTGCATCGGCCGGATTGGCATTGACCGTTGCCCGAGCAGCTACGATCGGCGGCGCCACGGGGCGTTCCGTGTCAACTGCAGCGGTCTGATTGGATGGCTCTTGGAGCTGGCCGCCTATTGCCACTATTCCGAACAAACATAGACAGCCGACGACCAAACCTGCTCCGGCCAACCACCAGCGCCGCCTCTTTCTAGGTTCTTGGGCGGCGCTTGCTGTCAGCCCAGCTACAGGACCATCCGCCGCGCTCTCTGGTGAGATCCTTTGTCTTCTCTCCGGGCGCTCCCTCTTTCCGGATTCCTGAAGCGTCTTGACGGACTCAGCCCGGCCCTCGCCGATGGGTAGTTCCTGAATCCCCTGGGAGGCTGACAGAAAGCTCGAAACCATCTCCTCGATCGTACGAAACCGATCTGCTCGCTCCTTGGCCAATGCCTTGAGAAGGACCCGCTCCAACCGCTCCGATACATTCGGGTTTATCGCACGGGGCAGGGGCAACGGCGTATAGATGTGGTCGTGAATGATCGAGAAGGGGGTATCGGCGCTGAAGGGCACACGTCCCACCAGCAGTTCGTAGACGACTACCCCAAGGGAGTAGATGTCTGTCCCTGCATCGAGATCACGTTCGCCGCGGGCCTGTTCGGGTGAAATGTATTGGGGGGTCCCCAGCAGCATATCCGAAGAGATGGTTGACTCCCCCGCCTGGGCGATGCGCGCCAGTCCGAAATCGGCCAGGTAGATTGAGCCGTCCTCTCCCAGCAGGACATTGGAAGGCTTGATGTCTCGGTGGAGGATTCCCTGTCTGTGGGCGTAGGAGAGTGCCTGGCCGACGGCATCGACGATAGCAAGGACCTGGCTCCCATCGAGGGCTCCGCGCGCCAGCCGAGCCTTGAGGGTCTCGCCCGCAATGAACTTCATCCCCAGGAATGGTTGCCCGGCATGTTGGGCAAAATCATAGATCGGGACGATATTCTGATGCTCCAGGCGCGCGATCACACGCGCCTCGCGCTGAAACCGGGCCAGAAAATTGGGGTCCTCCATGAAGGCTGGATGGAGCACCTTCAATGCGACATATCGATCCAAGGCTGCATGATATGCCTTAAAGACCGACGCCATGCCCCCCTGGCCGAGTTGGGCGACGATTCGATATGCCCCAACATTTTCGCCAATAGCGAATGCCATACCGCCTTCCCTGGGCAAGATCGACCAATTATATAGGAGGCGAATTTGACGGACAACAAGCAGGTGTCAAAACCAGGCAAAGCAGCGGGATGTGGGTCTTGAAAGCCCCATGATCTGCCGGTATGGCGCAAGCCTTGTCCAAGGACGGATTCTGCTCAGAAACGGACCTGCATGAAGGGCGCCGCTATTCATCGTGACGGGGATTCCGCAGAAGGCCTTCAGGATCGGGCGAAGCTCCCGGAGCCTTTGGGCGCCGGCCCAAAAGGAGAAAGAATGCATCTGGTAGGAACGGGGTTAGAGGTCCGGAGGCTAGAGGTCGTCCAGCGCCTCCACACCCGGCAGATTCCTGCCTTCCAAGAACTCGAGCGCAGCCCCACCCCCCGTGGACACATGGTCAATCCGTTCGGCCAGACCGGCGAGCTTGACAGCCGCCGCCGAGTCCCCTCCGCCGACAATGGTCAGCCCCGCGCACTGCGCAACAGCTTGGCCGATCGCGAATGTCCCAACCGCAAATGGGGGGAGCTCAAAAACTCCCATCGGTCCATTCCAAACCACCATCCGGGCCTCCCTCAGATGCCCGGTGAAGGTACGGATCGTGTCGGGGCCGATGTCAAGGATTCGCCATCCCTTGGGGACGGCCTCGACGCTGACAACCTGCTGGGCGGCCTGCTCTGAGAAATCGTCAGCAACCACAACATCTGTTGGAAGAACGATCTTCTCACCAGCCTCACGCAACAATGCCTCTGCCTCACCTACCGCACCTGTCTCAACGAGTGACTCGCCCAGTTCCAGTCCTTTGGCCGCCAGAAAGGTGTTTGCCATGCCCCCACCCACGAGGATCCGGTCAGCACGGGCAAGGAAGCTTTTCACCACACCGATCTTGTCGGAGATCTTGGCACCGCCCAGGACCGCCAAATACGGGTGAAGCTGGGCGTCGAGGGCCTTCTGCAATGCCACCAGCTCTCGTCGCATAAGGAGCCCGGCGACTGCAGTAAGGTACTCGGTTACACCTACAGTCGAGGCGTGTGCTCGATGCGCCGTCCCGAAGGCATCATTGACGAACAGCTCAGCCAGTGAAGCCAACTGGCGAGAGAATTCGGGGTCGTTCGTTTCCTCGCCAGGATAGAAGCGGGTATTTTCGAGGAGCAGGATTCCGCCCTGGTCCAAGGTCAGCGAAGCAGCCCGCGCATGCTTCCCAATCGCCTCACTCACAAATCCAACTTCGATGTCCAGGATTTGAGAGAGCCGCTTTGCGACAGGTCCCAGCGAAAGCGAGGGGGCCACTCTACCCTTGGGTCGCCCCAGATGGGAGCATAGGATCAAGGCTGCCCCCTCTGACAGAAGGTGCTGCAAGGTCGGTAGCGCGCCCAGGAGGCGAGTATCGTCTTCGACCTGACCCTCTTTGATCGGTACGTTGAAATCAACCCGCACCAGCACGCGTCGACCGCCGACATCGACATCGCGGACTGTTCTCTTACGAAACATTTCGCTTCTTACCTTGAAGAAGTCAGACTTATGCCACTGAAGTGATCAGGAAACCAGAATCAGCCTGCCCTGAGCTGGGTCCAGGTATGCCAGGTAGGGGATCCCCCGCCTAGAGCTGGCGGCCGATCAACTCGGCAAGATCTACCGTCCGGCTGGAGTAGCCCCACTCGTTATCGTACCAGCTTATGACCTTTACCATGTTGCCAGCCATGACGAAGGTGTAACCGGCGTCCACGATGCTCGAGTGAGGGTCCCCTACGATGTCCGTGCTCACCAGCGGCTCCGTTGAGAAAGCCAGGATGCCATTCAAGTATCCGTCGGCCGCCTCTCGATAGGCGTCGTGGACCTCTTCGGTCGTGGTGTCGCGCTCCAGGAGAGCGACGAAGTCGACCACAGAGCCGGTCGGTACCGGCACGCGCATCGATATGCCATCGAACTTCCCTTCCAGTTCCGGCATCACGAGCGCGACCGCTTTGGCCGCCCCTGTCGAAGTCGGTATGATGTTCAATGCGGCCGCCCGCGCCCGACGTAGATCCTTATGAGGCATGTCCACCAGCGCCTGCGTGCTCGTATAGGCGTGGACCGTCGTCAACAGGCCCTTTTCGATTCCAAAATGCTCATGCAGAACCTTGGCGGCGGGGGCCAGGCAATTCGTGGTGCAACTTGCGTTCGAGACCACGTGATGGGTCCCAGGATCATACTCGTCGCTGTTGACTCCCACCACAATCGTCAAGTCAGGGTCCTTGGCCGGCGCACTGATGACGACCTTTTTGGCGCCGGCTTCAAGATGCTTGGCGGCGGCCTCCCGAGTTCGGAAGATGCCCGTCGATTCGATCACAATTTCGACACCCAGTTCGCCCCAGGGCAAGGCAGCAGGATCACGTTCCGACAATGCCCGGATGTGATCACCATCGATGACCAGCCCGGTCTCCTTCTGCTTAACCTGGCCCTCATAGCGACCGTAAACTGAATCGCGAGCATACAAATGCGCCATCGTTTTCAGGTCCCCTAGATCGTTGAAAGCCACGACGTCAAACTGATCTCCGAAACTTGCCTTCATGATTTTCAGGACCTGCCGGCCGATCCTACCGAACCCATTGATTCCAATGCGCGTCGTCATCTCGAGATATGCCTCCTGTATCGGAAGATCGGATCTAGTTCAAGCCGCTGGTGGACTCCAGACTTTCGACGGCCGCCAACTCAAGCGGACCCGTCCGCTCCTCCAGCAGCATGATGAGGGTGTCAGCCAATTTCGTTGCGTCGTGCCGCCAGGGCCTTGCTGGATCGACGAGGTTGGCCAGGTAGCACGGAATCGGATCCCCCTTATAACTCGATGTAGAGACCCATGAGATGTTGTCGGGCAGCTCGGGTGAATGGTTGTCATTAGCCAGCACCAAATCAATCAGGCCGGGGCCGACATGCTCCTCCAAGGCTGCGACATGCTGGCTGCAATCGTAGTCCTCAGTCTCACCCGGCTGAGTAGCCACATTGCAGACATAGACCCGGAAAGCACGGCTGCTCTTTATCGCCTGACTGATGTCCGGAACGAGCAGATTGGGCAGGACGCTAGTGTACAGGCTTCCCGGGCCCACGACGATCATCTCGGCGTTTAGAAGGGCGTGGATGGCCTCCGGATAGGCTGGAGGCGCTTCCGGCTTTAGGTGAACGCGATGAATACGGCCGGGGGTCTTGGGAATCTGGCTCTCACCTTCGATGCGCACCGACTCGACGTTGAGCGGCTGAGCCTTCTCAGCGATCAAAGCGACATCGCTCAAAGTCGAGGGCAGCACCTGGCCGCGAACGGCCAGGACCCGACCCGCCTCGAGGATGCCGCGATCGAAGCTCCCGGTCACGCCAGCCAGGGCTGCGATGAACAAGTTGCCGAAGGAGTGCCCATCCAATTCCTCGCCCTGCAAGAAACGGTACTGAAACAACTTCGTGAGAAGATCCTCGTCGTCGGAGAGCGCAGCCAGGCAGCTTCTCAGGTCACCAGGCGGGGGTAAACCCAGGGATCGCCGCAGCCTTCCGGAGGACCCGCCATCGTCGGCCACAGATACAATGGCTGTCAGGTTGCCGGTGCGCAGCTTGAGCCCCCGAAGCAAGGTGGAGAGACCTGTGCCGCCTCCCAGGGCGACGATTCTCGGGCCTCGCCTCAACCGCCGGTGTTTTGCTACCGCTTCCACGACAGGCCTGCCAGGCCGCACATAGGGAGCAAGAAGCTCACGGTTAAGTCGAAAGACTGCCAGGAGCAACAAGCTGAGGCCGGCGCTCCCCAACAAGATCCCCCGCAGCCAGCGAGGCAGAGCCCTCAAGCTCAAGACCCCCAACCAAGGGGAAGCCGGATAGGCCCGGTAGATATCCAAGAGCAGGATAGCCACACCCAAGCCGATAAGCGCGGTCCCCAAGATAAGCAGGACAAACCATCGCTTTACGCCTAGCCCTGGTCTTAGCCATCTCCAGAGAATAGTCCAGCGAGACGCTGGTTCAGACTGCGCGGAACCTGAATTAGGAGGGCGATCCATCGGGTCGAATATACCAGAGGTTTCCCGAAATGGTCAATCGACTTAAGCCCTGCATCAGGTCGGCCTACCCCGAGGGTTTTGGACTTAGCGCGCTGAGTTGTCCCCCGGAGGCTGTTTAAGGCTAGAGATTGGCTTTCACGGCCTGTGTAGGTATAATCTGGCTAGGCAGGAGAGGGAATAGAGGAGGACAAGCCCATGGCCAGTGTTACCTACGAAAGCGTAACGAAGCGTTTCGGCGACGTCGTCGCAGTAAGCGATCTGGACCTAGAGATCGAAGACAAGGAATTCCTGGTTGTGGTCGGGCCGTCCGGCTGCGGCAAGTCCACAACCCTTCGGTTGCTCGCCGGCCTCGACGACATTACCGAAGGAACCATCATGATCGGAGATAGGGTCGTCAACGACGTAGCTCCGAAGGACAGAGACATCGCCATGGTGTTTCAGTCCTACGCTCTTTATCCCCACATGACTGTGTACGACAATATGGCTTTTGGGCTTCGACTTCGAAAGACCCAAAAATCTGAGATAGATAAGCGGGTGAAAGACGCCGCAGAGATCCTCGGCATCCAGGATCTGCTTGATCGCCGCCCAAGGCAGCTTTCGGGCGGGCAGCGTCAAAGAGTGGCAGTCGGGCGGGCAATCGTTCGTCAACCCCAAGTGTTCCTGCTCGACGAGCCTCTTTCCAACCTTGACGCCAAATTGCGGGTCCAGACGCGGGCCGAGATCCAAAAGCTCCACCACGATCTTGAAACAACTTTCGTCTATGTCACGCACGATCAAACCGAAGCGATGACCATGGCTTCTCGGATTGCAGTTATGAAGGACGGGATTCTGCAGCAGGCTGATACCCCCCAGGTGCTCTACGACTACCCCGCGAATCGCTTTGTTGCAGGTTTCATTGGCTCACCGGCGATGAACTTCTTCGAAGCCAAGCTCCAGCGCGCCAATGGAGAAGTCGTCGTGGACACTGGACCTTTCCAGGTACCGGTACCCGAAGAGAAGATGGACCAATTCGGCCCATACCTGGGCAAGAAAGTCATCTTTGGCATCCGGCCGGCAGATCTCCATGACCCCGAGTTCACGCCTCCTGGCATAAACACGGCCCCCGTATCCACATCGGTCGACGTCTTGGAGCCGATGGGCAACGAGCTTATTCTCTACCTCGCGAACCGCGACCAGTCCTTCGTCGCCCGGGTTGACCCGCGCAGTTCGGCTCGGATCGGGCAGGAGAAGCAGATTCTGTTCGACATGGACAATATGCACCTCTTTGAAGCCGAGGCGGATCAGGTGGCTATCAGGTAAAGTGAAGGGCACCCCCGCCTGGGCCCCCGCCATTCGACCGCGGGGGCTTTTGTGTAATCTTGAGGGACAGGCACCGAATGGCCAACTTCCAACTCATGCGCAGCCTCCAACGACCGGCCAGCACAAAGATCGTCCTGCTCGTTCTTGACGGCCTGGGTGGTCTGCCCGAGCAAGCCGGCGGGCCAACGGAGCTCGAAGCCGCAGCGACACCCGTCCTTGACCAATTGGCGGCTGAAGGCACCCTGGGTCAGACAATTCCAGTTGCGCCGGCCATCAGTCCGGGCTCCGGTCCGGCGCATCTGGCGCTCTTCGGCTATGACCCCATCCAGTTCGTCGTCGGCAGAGGAGTGCTTGAAGCGACCGGAATCGGCATGAAAGTTGCCAGAGGGGACATTGCAGCTCGTGGCAACCTGGCGACCGCGAACCAAGACGGTCGAATCATCGATCGGCGGGCAGGCCGGATCTCCACCGAAGACGCCGCCCCCCTGGTCGAGAGACTAAACGGTATTGAACTTCCAGGTGTCACGGTGGAGGCCCGAGTGGCCCGTGAGTATCGAATAGCCATCGTCATGAGAGGGCCTGACCTCTCGCCCGAGATAGACGACGCAGATCCCCTTACGACCGGTCAGATCCCGCCCCCAGCCCGAGCTAGGGTCTCAGCTGCAGAACACACTGCCGCGCTGATGAATCAGTGGATCCAGCACGCACGAGATCTCCTGTCTGATCAGGCTATCGCGAATGATCTCACGCTACGCGGTTTCTCGACAAACCCCGAGCTGCCCCAATTCACCGAGATATATGGACTCAATGCCGCCTGCATTGCGATCTATCCAATGTACAAAGGTCTCTCTCACCTGCTCGGAATGGACCTCGTTGAATCCAGGGGAAGCACGCCTGAAGAGGAATTCGAAACGCTGGCTCGAGAATGGGAGCGCTTTGATTTCTTCTTCGTACACATAAAGAAGACCGATAGTCTGGGAGAAGACGGCGACTTTGATGGAAAAGCAGCCTACATCCACAGGGTTGACTCTCTCCTGCCTCGCCTCCTCGATCTGAAGCCGGACGTCCTCGCAGTAGCCGGAGACCACTCGACCCCAGCGCGGCTCCGCAAGCACTCATGGCATCCGGTTCCATTGCTCCTCTGGGCACCTTTGACCGCCAGGCCGGACGGATGCACGAGTTTCGGAGAATCCAGTTGCGCGCAGGGCGGGTTGGGAACAATCATGGCCACGGACCTCATGCCCCTCATAATGGCTCACGCCCGCCGACTGGCCAAGTACGGAGCCTAGGCAACCATGGAATCGGCCGCTTCAAGTACGAAAAAAGGCGGGGGTCGACCCGCCCTACAGATGAACCGAGCTTCGGGGTGCCATGTAGAGCATGATCACTGGGCAAAGGGAGACTGACCTGCAGCCGGCGGCCCCCCCTTGGAGGGTTGGTAGTAAGGATTGGTTCCGGCAGCGTGGTTGGTCGTATCAATCACCTCCCGGATTTCGGGCACTGCCTCCTTTATCATGACATCGATCCCTTGCTTGAGGGTAACATCCGCCAAGCCGCAACCCTGGCAGCCTCCCCCCAGGGCAATATAGGCGATGTTATCTCG
>CAYGCA010000005.1:28148-30168 GCA_964348265.1 uncultured Anaerolineaceae bacterium
AACATCCAGCAGGGTCACATAGCCTCCGTGTGCCGCCACGCCCGGGTTGATGCCTGACCGAATCACTTCATGCACAGCTTGGGCGAGCCGATCTTCAAAGAGCGGATTCGGATTCTCGATGTTGAATCCACTTTGGTACACGTTTTCGACGAATTGGACCTTGGCACCCTTAAGCTTGGGTGCGCTGTCTGGATCGATGAGGACCCGGAAACCCCCTGCGTCAAATTGCTGATCTTCCTCAGTCGCGTCCTGTGGATCCACAAAGCGGAGAGAGTATTGAAAACCGTCTGGCCCCCGACCCTTGATCTCAATGCGCAAGATCTTGCCCCGACGCTCGTCGGTCTGAAGAAGGTCAAGGATCTTCTGCTTAGCCTTGTCCTCGAATTCAACCATGACTACCCCCGATCGATGCTGCCCCTGAGGAAACGCAGCGCGCCACTGAAGGGGATGATATTCATTACGCCCCCGCACCCTACGCGCTCGGTGCGATGCGACAGCCAATTCTACCACGGCGCCGGGGTTGAGATGGTGAGTGGCAGGCATGTGGGTGTGCGGCAGCAACCTCGTTGATTTCAGTCAGGGGCGACTCTGAAATCCAGTCTTGCGTGAGCTTGCCGCAATGCCTTTTCAACCTGTTCCGGCGTCTCAGCCCTCGCAAAGATGAAACCAAGATAGCGCGCCGCCTCTGGCAGGGGCACGAGCTGCTCCCCCACAGGTATGGAAAAGAGGATATCCTCGACGCCTGGCACGGCTCGAGCGGCCTCCTGCCCACGGATTTCGAGAAGAGTCCCAGCCGCCGGGATCGGCATCATCATGACACCTGCGGCAGACTTCTCCCTCTCGATACTTTTCAGGTCTTCACCTAGGGCTTGCCGAAGCAGGACTTGCTCGAGCGACAAGCCGTCGTCGAACCGCAAGGCACGTGAGCAGTGGCCTCCGATCGACCTGGGCGTGATCTCAACTACCCAGGCCCCGCGAGCGTTTAAGCGCAGTTCGGCATGCACAGGCCCGTGATTGATTCCGAGCGCGCGCATGGCGGCGGCCGTGGTGGCCAGAACCAGGTCCTGAGACTGCCTCCCAAGCCTTGAGGGAGTGACGTAAATCGTCTCCTCGAAATAGGGGCCTTCGAGCGGGTCCGGCTTGTCGAAAATCGCCAAGAGCTTGAAGGTCCCTTCCAGAGCGAGCCCCTCAACCGCAACTTCCTTTCCCGGGACATATTCTTCAATAAGGATATGGTCGGCCAGGTCCCTGCCTTCGCGGGCGATCTCTGGTGTCCTGAGCAGAGCTGAAATCCTGCGGAAGGCCTCAATGAACTGAAGAGAATCATCGGCACGAATCACTCCCCGACTTCCAGAAAGGAATAGCGGCTTTAGGACACAGGGATAGCTCACCTCGGAGGCAATCAGCTGGGGATCTTCCGTCAGGCTAAGGTATTTGAAGTCCGGCGAGGGGGCCCCGGCGTCAGCCAGCATTTGTCGCATGCGCAGTTTGCTCCTGGCCGCCAAAGCAGTTTCCAGGGAATTATGGGCGAGTCCCAGATCGGCGGCTGCCATGGCAGCCAGGAGGATACCTTCGTCCTCAGCAGGCAGGACGGCCTTGAGTGGGTGTTCCTCAGCGAACTCTGCGATCCTGGCTGCGCTGCCTTCAAGATCATGAAAATCGAGTGTGAGGTGCCCGGTGCCGCTGGCTTCGACCAGTATTGGGGATCGATCCGATCCGACCGTCATGGGAATTCCCAAACCGGATGCCGCTTCCAGGAAAGCCCCCGCCCGATAGGATCTTGTGGTCATGAGCAACAAGACGCGTTCCACCGCCCGACCGTCAGGGTGATATGCTTAGCCAGCGACGGGTAATCAGGTACAGCAGTCCCGCCTGGAGAATGGTCAAACCGATCAGAAACAGGAATACGTCACGCCAGAAGCGCTCCGGGAACAAACGAATCAAAGTGTCTCTGTAAGGGAAGATCCACGTGTTTCCCTCGAAGAAGATGCGGTGAAAGCCCACGAATACAAACGAGAAG
>CAYGCA010000005.1:30178-31446 GCA_964348265.1 uncultured Anaerolineaceae bacterium
TTGTAGATGGCCAGTCCTCCACAAGGCGGCAGCCAGGAGGCCAACCGTCAGGATGCCCAGCCTCCACACCCAAAGGAATGTTTGGGCAAGCTGCTTCACGTCTACCATGTGCCGTAATTCCCGCTCGTTATATACCGGCTGGCCATTCTCGAATCGCAAATCGCCAAGGAATTCGATCCCCTGGTCGTTCAGGATGTACTCAAGCGCAATTGGCGCCCAGCGGAGCCTTTCCTCCAGAGTAAAACCGTACGGATCTGGGGGAAAATTGGGGGTGTTGTATTCAAACCTTACATAGACCTCTGTCAGCAGGAGCCGAAGACTGGTCAGCAGGATCACCACAGGAACCAGGATCTGGATGAGAATCCGGGCCCCCTCAAGCCAGGTTATTGATTGTCGCACACCTTCCATGCTTTGCCTCACTGTGCCGGAACTGCGCTTGGAAGAAGATCGAATTCATCACTCAGCAGGAATTGAATAACGATTGAGTCGACCAGTCTTTCAACTGGCGCCCGATCGTCAGTAAAAACCACCTGGGAATCTGGGGTAGGCTGCAGGTTCGCCACCGATCGCTCCAGGACGTCCACCAGCAGCGGGTGAGCGCCCGCGTCGCGTAATCCGGCAAGGTTCCTCGCCAGATTCGTTGGTGTTGTCCGCCTGACGGTGGCATATACGATCGTATTGAACGTAGCCGGAACGTCAACGACATGGATGGATGGGAACACAGAGCTCGCCGTCCCAACTATGGCATCCACCAGGCGGCGGTCGGTGTGTGTGCGACCCACATTGATCACCATAACCCCCGTCGACGTCAGATGATCTCTCACTTCCTCGAAGAACTCCTTCGTCGTCATATGCCACGGGATATAGGGAGGCTGATACGCATCGACCCCGATCACACTGTAGAGATGGTCGCTGCGGGCAAGTCCCAATCGGCCATCCGAAACAATCACATTCAGATTCGGCTCATTCATGTCAAAGAACTCTCGGCCGACCTCAATGATCTCAGGATCAATCTCCCACCCATCAATGGGGACAGGGCCGAAAACCAGCGAGTATTGCTTTGAGATCGTACCAGCTGCAAGTCCGATCAGGCCAACCCGCCCAATCGGAGCGCTGGCGATCGGAGGCGAATTGAAGAAGGGGGCAGCAAGGAAGTAATCCCACGTGCCGTAGGATGCGGCCTGGCCCGGGGTATAGACGGAATGCACAGCCTGGCCTTCATTGAGCAACAAAGACCTGGTTCCAGCCACCTCCACAACTTGAATGTA
>CAYGCA010000005.1:31456-32327 GCA_964348265.1 uncultured Anaerolineaceae bacterium
GGTGCCGGGCGGCTGCCGCTCGATCAGACGTGGCCAGCCCAAGAAATGCAACAAGGAGAAGGAGCAGGCTGAAAATGAGGAATGTACGAGTGGTTCCAACGGCAGGAATGAGCCAAATGACCGGAAGAAAAGTCCCAAGGATCGAGCCCAATGTCGATAATCCGTAGATCCGGCCTGAGACACGTCCGGCTTGGTCGGTCGCTTGGATCGACAGCCTGATAGCGAAAGGCGATATGCAGCCCAGGAGGGTTACCGGAACACTGAAAAGTACGAGAACGGATAGGAAAGACCCGAGCATGACCGGTGCGTTCAACTCCTCGACGGAACGTGCAGCCTGCCGCAGCACAGGCTGTGCGAGAAGGGGCACAAGCCCGGTGGTAAAGGCTCCCCAGGCGATGATTCGATAGAAAGTTCCGGGGAAAGGGGACCGATCGGCCCAGCGTCCACCAAGGAAGTAGCCAGCCGTCAGATAGACCAGCATGAGTCCGATGATGTTGGCCCAAACGAGGTTGCTGTTCCCAAATACGTTTCCAAGCAGGCGCGAGGCGGAGAGTTCCACACCCAGAGTGGTCATCCCAGCCACAAAGACAGACAGGAGCAAGTGGGACCTGCGCATCTGAACTCCGCGAACAACCGACCCATCAAGGAGCCTGGCGGCGAGCACTTGACCATGTGCTGCCGTATGGGGACATTCTACCTCTAATCGCCTTTCCCTCCTCCCGCAACCCTTCAGATCGAAGGTACCCACGCGACCCCAGATATTGTCCTTGCCCCAGACTCCGCTCCGGCTGACCTCTAGGTGATTCACCTGGGTGGCATCCACGAAGAGGTTGACGTCGGGGCCAAAGTTCTTGATATACCAGGAGTACAC
>CAYGCA010000005.1:32337-32984 GCA_964348265.1 uncultured Anaerolineaceae bacterium
TTTCCCTCCTCCTGCAACCCTTCAGAGAGAAGGGACACGCGAAAGAAGTACGGGGCGCCGAACTCGTCCTGACCTCTCGGCTAGGATCTGAGAATCAGAGAGAGCAATGCAATCCAGAACAGGGCATAGTTCAGTACACGTCGGCGGCCCTCTCGACTTGCGAACACGAGCAGGGCTAGCACGAGCCCTGTGGCTACACGAACAAGCCCCAACGGGTCCCGAAAGGTCGAGAACGGAAGAAAAATGATGAGCGTAGCATTCAGGAGAAGTGAAAGGCCGTGCAGGCTGGCGAAGGCGGATTTCAAGACGACGCGGGCCGATGCAAACAGACTCCAGAGAGTCGGCAGCACGATTGAAGGTCCGAAGATCACCGAGAAGAGCAGCAGCGCTTTGGGTTCAACCCCTCCAATCCGCCAGAGACCCATGAAGGGTACCCATTCAAAAGCGGTTGCCATGGCGCCCCCGCTCCCCAGTCCAGGCTGGCCAAATACGGTCCACAGCCAGATCTGCCAGCCGAGGAAAAGGACACCCCCTCCTCCAAGAACGGCCGTTGTCAGTGATTTCCACCGGGTCGCTAGCGCTGCTACCAGGGCGGCAAACCAGAATGCCAGGGTCCTTTCCTTGGCGAAAAGCGAAAGGCCCAGGCA
>CAYGCA010000005.1:32994-39194 GCA_964348265.1 uncultured Anaerolineaceae bacterium
GCGGTTCCTTCCCGCCCGCGATGCCATGCCAGCATGCCCCACGCCACGAGTCCATAGGCTAGCGGTTCATGGAGGTCCAGGCCGACGGCAGCCACCAGCCCCACCCAGAGCCCATAGGTGAGGGCATAACCGGGACGACTGCCTCCATCCCGGATCAACTGCGCCACGGCCCAGGTACCCAGGACGAGGCAGGCAAGGTTGACCAGGAGGAGCGTCCATGGAATCCAAGGCTCCTTTCCCAGGGCCAGAACGCGCGCCAGGATGGGGTAAAGGATGCGCTGGTAGCGGTACGCCGGGACGTCAAGGCGAGGACCCACAGACGTGGGATCAGGATTAAGAGCCACATAGTATACGAATTGTCCGTCGTAACCTTCCTCGTCGTCAGCCCGCAAATCCGAGTAGCGACCTCCAACTTCCGCCAGCGAAACCGGATCCCAGTCCGCGGCCTGCAGGCGCATACCGGCAAAGCCAGCCGCGACTAGGCCGGCAAGCAACGCAGGCCACACAACCCTCAGCGCGAGCGGCATCGCCACAGAGTCCATGCTGCGAGTGCCCAGCCCAGGAGGCTTAAGGCAGCCCCCAGCTGAAACGAAATAGGCTGGTATCGGAACTCCACCTCATGGGTACCTGGCGGCACCCAGACAGCCCTGAAGAGAAAGTTGGCTATCCTCACAGGAGTCTCCCTCTGGTCTAGCCGTGCTCGCCAGCCGGGGTACCAGATGTCAGACAGGACGAGCCAGCCTCCAGCCGGGGCCTCTACTTGGGCGAGGATTCGATTCGGCTCTTCGGCTCTCAGCTCAACCCTACCGTGCCCACCCTCGTGCAGGGCGCCAGCGGAACCGCCGCCCTCGAGAACCACCATTCGATCAGGGTCAAAACCGGGCGCGGTGATCAAGACCATTGACGCTTCGCTTGTCGTAGACCTCACGGCCCTCGGAACAAGACGCAGCCGTTTGGGACGATCGACCTCGAGATAGCTTATCCCGGTCTCCGACGTCGGATCCGGCGCAGCCTCCCATCCGACGTCCATCAGGGCTAGAAACTTGCTCCGCTGGCTTGAACCAAGGGTGTTAATGAAGTCGATCCATTCAGCGTAACGGCTGGGGAGAATGGGATCGAAGTTGTTGGCCGACCGGAGCCCATCAAGCATGGCTGCATTTGGCAGACCCGTTTCGCGCAGCAACCAGAAACCTTCTTCGGGCATGTAGGTGTCAAAACGGAATGTTCGCTCGAACTTGATCTCATACTCAGTCTCGCTAGGCATGAAAAGGCGGTGATTCGCGTCCACTTGGTTGATGAGTCGGGAGTGATCATAGAACAAGTCCAGGGAAGCGGAAGGATTCAGCCCCATCCCGGACCAAAGCAAATCGACCAGAACGGCCAGACTGACCCATCCGATCCAGAGCTGCGGGGATGAGTTTGCGCGTTTTAGGGCTAGGATGCCGGCAACTACCAACCATAGACCGGCCGCGGCGAAAGAGCCGGCGAAAGTGCTTTTCAAACTCGGTATCAGCTGACCGGCCAGCCAGGGTGCGACGCCAATGGCAGCTGCCCCGACGGTTGTCAAACGAACCCAGTAGCGGCCGCGCGAGGACAACCGCCCCCAACGGTCAGCCCCAATGGCGGCCAATGCACACAAGGAAAATACCAGGAGGAGATTCCAGCGAGTCGGGGCCTGAAAGGCGCTGAAGGTAGCCACATGCTCAAAGAGAAAGGGGAACACAGGCGTATTGTCACCGAGAGCAAGCACAAGCGCAGCCACACTCACACCCAACAACAGCCTTGCTAGAGAGGCAAATGACCCTTCCGCACGCAGACCCCGCCACGCGGCTCCAATTGCAAGGATGAGCGGCAGCACGCCAATGTAGATTGCGTCCTCCCAGTAGTTGCCGTAGCCCCAGTATTCACCCTGGCCAGGATTGCCGAAGAGATTCGGCATCAGCAACCCCAGTATTCGCCAAGGCCAAAAAGAGTAGGTAAGGGCAAACTCTTGGGTTAGTGAACTTGCGCGCTGTGAGCTCATCAAATACTCCAAGGTAGGCAGCAGTTGGGCCGAGGCCATCAAAGCGCCCGTCAAGACTGCAACCAGGTATGACAGAACCGCCCTGGCAAGTCGGGCGATCGATCGGGAGGAACCAGACCTCCAGACAAGCCACACCGCAGCCAAAACCAGACTGTACCAGGTCATTTGGGCATGTCCCGCCAGGAGCTGCATAGAAACAGCCAATGAGAGATAGACCGCAGCGCGGAGCCTCCCTCTGTCGAGCAGCCGGGGAAAAGTCTGCCGGGCCAAGCCGTCAGTTGCCGCAATAAGCCATGGCAGCCAGGCTGAGGCCGCATTTATGCTCAGGAAACCGGCCCGCGCAATGAGGTATCCTGACATGCTGAAGCTGAGCCCTGCGATCGCCTGCCCGAGCTGTCCAATCCCAAGCCTCCGGGTGAGAAATACCATCCCACTTCCCGCCCAAATCAGGTGCAGCAAGACAAGCACACCATGACCCCACGCAATCCGAGTTAGGGCAAGCAAAAAGTTCGGAGGATAGAGCAGCGCCGATTGGTAGTTTGCAAGCAGGGGCGCGCCCATTCCCACATTTGGGTTCCAAAGAGGCAGGTATCCTTCTCGAAGAGACTGGAGCGCATACTCTCGCCAGGGAACGAACTGGAGCAGAGGTGTGCCCCAGAACAAGGCCTGGCCGCGCAGAATCATTGGAGCCAGCAGCAAGACGGGCCCCGCAAGACTGATGAGCCACGGAAGATAGGGTCTAAAGCGAATCACCCCAAGCCGGGTTTCTTCACTTTTGGACGCGAAAGATCTTGTAGACACCCTCTGAATACTCACTTTGAAGATAACCGCCAGGCATGGGTTGCCACCTGCCCAGTTCGGCCTCGAAAGGACCATAGTAGACGTAATCTACATCCTGGGAAAGAAGGAAGACGCGCGCCTCCTCTGGCTAGAACTCATTGGCATAAAAGGCCCGCACCTGTGGCAGAAGCGCCTCCAGTCCAGCGCTTTCCGGACCATGCCCAACCACTACCCGCAGTGGAGCATACGCAGGCAGAGGGTTGCCCGTCTCGAAACTAGACAGCACAACAGATCGAGGCTCGGCTGCCTCTTCAAGCCACGCGAAGCTGGCGATCTCGCCGGCAGGTCGAAATGCAGGCGGCCCTGGGGCCATGGCCACCCCCACCGCCCCAGCCATTAGCAGCAGCGCCCCGGGAAAGGCGAGCAGAAGCAGGACGGGCGGGATCCACCGGAGACGGCCCCTACCACCTCCCTGGGTCCATCCCCAGATTCCCACGGCGGCAAGGGTCGCCAAAATGACCCAGACACCCTCTGGAAGTCGTCTTTGCAGATTGGTGGGCGCATAGGCGAGCAGAGGAAAAACGAGAGCCCATGCGACCGGGATCGACCCCGCATTGATTCTATTCCTGAGGAGATAGATGCCGCCTGCGAGAGCCGGCGCCGCTACCAAGCCGTAGGCAATGAAATAGTGAAAAGGGTGAGGCGACAGAATCCTGTTTTGGGCTGTCCATTGGCTTAGGAATTCGTCGGATCGAAAGGCCAGCAGAAGGTAGACTACGAGCGGAAAGGAAACCATCGTGGATCGAACGGCGGCCGGCAGCCGCCTCGAAAGGCGCTCAATTCGGCGCTCGCGCCATGCAACTAGGCCGACCAGAGCTAAATGAGAGACTATCACAGCGTAGGCCGTCACCACAGACAGCGGCTGGACAAGACCCAATCCCAGGAATACGAAGCCAGCCAACCAGGCATTTCTCTCAGACCGCTCTGACTCCATGTAGGCGACGAATCCAAGCAGCAGCAGGGCCCTTGCCAGCACAAGATGAGGGATTCCGAATGCGGCCAGAAATCCAAACGATTCGGGTGAATAGAACTCGAGTGGCAGGCTTCCAAGCCAATTTGCGCCGCCCAACAAGACTAGCAGCCACCCAAGCCCACCGCCCAGGGTCGACAGCACAGTGACCCATCGACGCCACTGTACCTCCTCGATGAAGACCGAGGCGAAAGAATAGATGGCCAGCACCCAAAGGGGCAGCGCCAGAACGCGGAAGAGGTGGTAAAGCACTACCAGCTGATCATGGCTGGCCGTCCCGGATGCAGCTTTGCCCAGGAGGAGGTACGGCATGAAAGCCAGCACGCCAGTTTGGGGCCGGCTTGTATAAGGTGTCCGAAAGAGCCAGTCGCCTTCGGATCCGAGGCGCATCTTGGCGATGTAGGAGTTTCCGTCTTCCACCGCAAACAAAAAACCGCTGAAACGCCAGCTCTCTGTCTGCTGAAAGAAAGCAACCACGTAGGGCAGCGTCGTAAGGCCTGCGATCAGGACCGAATAGACCAAGCACCACCGGCGTTCGGCAGTGGTCAGCCTTTGAGCCATAGCGCACCCAGGATCAAGAGCCCCAAAGCCGTGAGCGCACCTCCCAGATACACGCTCAGAGGCCTGAACGAGGCAGTCAGTGTATGCTTGCCCGCCGGCAATTCAACACCTCGCAGCAAACCCTCGACATTTCTGATCGGCACATCCTCGCCATCCAGGCTGGCGCGCCACCCCGGATATCCGATTTCGCTCAGAACGAGTGTCCCGGGGCCTTCGGCGACAACCACCAGTTGATTCGGTCTCCACTCCAAAGTTTCGACCCCTTTCCACGCTTGCCAGGTTTCGGATTCCGGGTGCGATTCGACCCAGGCCCGGGGGCGAACCTGCTGATTCCGGTAGACAAAGTTACCGCCGCTCGAGTCTACGAGAGTCAGCTGGTCCGACTCCACAGGATAGTCTGCCACCACGTAGGCAACATTCAGCTTACCCAAGGCCTCAGGATCAATTCGAAACCCCCATTCCGAGGTCGGATCTCCGGTAGGGAACGGCGGGAGGGTCACGCTGTACGTGCCGGGATCAAAACCGGTCGCCTCGGCCATCGCCTCTACATAGGTGGCTAACTGTAAAGGGTTGATGCCGTCCGCGAGCTCGAGACCTGCTTTCACGGCCACATGTTGAGGCAAGCTGTAGGAGGGTGAGAAGACCCGGAACTTGTCCTTGGCCCTGGAAGCGAGGAATTCGACCAGTCCCTGCCTCTCAGCAAAGACCGTCGCCCCGGGACGCACCTCCAGCAAGGAGTTCTGCACCCCTATCAAGTCGACAGCGATGATCAGGATCCAGCCGACCGCCGGCGTCAGCCTTCGGGTGCTCCGCAGGGATTGGTGTGCCCAGCCCGCAGCCAGGACGCTCAGCAAAGCAGCCCAAACGAAAGAGGCCCTGACGGAACCAGAGGCCCCTAGGAGGAGCAGGCCCAGGGATAGCAGGACTGCCGACCCTGCCAGGGCGGTCAGCAGGAGTCGGACCCGGCGCTCCACTTCTGCTGGGGCTTTCCGATCAAGGATTGCCTGAGTTCCAATCCCGGCCAGCATCGCAATCCCAAAGAGCGAGAGAAAGACCAAGCGTGCCGGAACGCGGAGAAGGCTCATTCCGGGGACAAGAACGGAGACCAGTCGATAAACCGGTGTCTGGTTCCCCAAAGCCAACAGCCATCCGGCTACCACCACCAAGGTCCAGAAACGCGTGGCCCTCCACTTGGACACCACCCCAGCCAGCGCGAGGAACAGGACTGGCAATCCCGGGTACGTCAGCCATTCCGGCCAGCCACCGAAATCGGGCACAAGGATCCCCAAGAATCGAGCGGCCGGCAGAGGGAAAGCACCCCCTCCCCAGGATTGCAGAACCCAGCGGGTGCTCTGCAGCGTGAATTCAGCCAATGGCAATGCCAGCGCGGCGCTGATTAGGAGTGCCAGAAATAACCCAGAGCCAACTCCGGTTCCCATTCTTGCCAGCCAGAGCGGATGGCGATTTCGGCTATGCGCAAAGGTCCTCAGCCCAAAAGCGCCTGCCAGGAGCCCGCACGGGAGTGACCAGCGGGGATCAATCAAGAAGACTAACCCCAGGGTGGCCCCAGCCAGCCCGGACCACTTTAGCCCCCCCTCGCCGGCTACCACCCACGACCTAGCCGCCCGCCCCGCCATCCAGACTACCCACGGAGTCAGAGTTACCGCATGAACATAGCTCACATGGCCAAGCCCAAGATGTCCAACCAGCTTTGGCGTGCCGGCAAACGCAAGGCCGCCGACCAAGGCGCCTGGCTCCCCAAGCCCCTCACCCCTCAACAGGTGCCACATTCCGAGTCCAGCTAAT
>CAYGCA010000005.1:39204-44660 GCA_964348265.1 uncultured Anaerolineaceae bacterium
AAAGAGAAAAGTGAGCCAGTTCGGCGGATACCAAATCCCCGATAAGGGATCAGCAGCAAACGGGATGCCGCTCAGAATCGCTGCATTCCACAAGGGAACCTGCCGCCACTGCGATAGGGACTCCCGCACGTAGATCGCATTCGGCAAGTGGGAAATCAGGAAGTCCGTGAAGGCTGCGCCGCGCCAGAACAGAACTCCGTCCGGCTGTCGCCAGAGTGGATGCAGCCATAACAATGCAAAAAATGCGAAGAAGCCTACGCGAGAAATCACGGGGTTCTTCAGTGCTGTCATGGGGAGCTTACTCTCAGGATCGCAAGGCCAGACCTCTCATAGACTGCCGGCAATCGCCCCCTCCAGGTTGGATTCCCGAACCTCCGCTCCCGCTCCCCGTAAAAGACATACTCAATCCGATTCCTGGCCATGGACTCAATCGCATCGCTCGCCGGCCCCCCCCAGCGCAGGTAAGAAACTACCAGGTTGCGCGCCTCATCCGCGTCAGGCGTCTCGAAGGGATGGCCATAGACCACACGCACATCTGCGAACGCCGGCAGGCGGTTCCCCGTGACCGGAGCTCCCAGTATGAGCGCACCCTGGGGGAGATTCGCGGAGACCCAGGAGTAGCCCGTAAGTTCCGATCGAGTCAGTACCAACGCGTCGCTCTGGCGCAGACTGGACAATCCCGCGGCCACGACGAACAAGTTCGATGGAACCGTCAGGACCAGGCTCAATAACAAGGCCAGTCTCCATCGCAGCCACCGTGGAGAGAATTCAGCCAGCCATTGCCCGGCCAAAGCTGCCAGCGGCAAGAATAGACCAAGTGAAAACCGCCTCTGGAGGCTGAACGGCACATAGAGAAGAAGAAAGCCAATTACGATCCAGGCTAGGAGCAGTCGGCCAAGCGAAGTTTGATAAGGCTTCCTCTTCACGATTTGGAAAACGGCAAATAAGAGTACAAACCCATATCCGAGCAGATACTCATGGGGTGGTGGGGAAGGTGTCAGATTCTGAGCCGACCAAGCAGCGAGCACCGGATGGTTTCGGGTCAGCCAAAGATCGTAGGCCATTACGGGCGCCGCGCCGGCAACGAGAAACAGGAACGGCCGCCAGGGGATCCTTTCCAGAGCGGATAGAGGCGGGAAGCCGATCCTGCTCAGGTAGTACACCTCCCACGCCAGCCATAGGGCCAGGAAGGCGATCTGACTCACAATCGCAAAAGGAAGGATCAGCATAAGCACCAGGCCGCTTGTGAAGCACAGAATCTCACGCCATCGCCCACCCATAATTTCGGTTGCCACGAGCAGCGTGCCCAAGGTCTGCAGGGCGGTCGCAGCGGGGAAGTGGGGGTTCACATAAGCAGAGAGGAAGGGTATCGACTCGGGGATCATCAAGTCGCTTGGAGCCGCGCCAAATGGGAGACCCAACCAGCCAAGGCCCGATCCGACAAGTGTCAATGCGAACGCCGCCTGGACCGCTTTGTGAGAGGCCGAAGTGTGCTCAAAAAGCAAGTAGGCAAGGAAGAACATAGTCGCTGCAAAGAGCACGCGTGCCCCGTGGAATAGAACGAGCAACTCTGTCTGCAGCCACGCAGACAAATGTCCCAAGGCAAGATAGAAGACGAAAAAGAAGGCTGCTGGCCCGGGATCGGGCGCGTAGGGTAGCCTAAACCCCCAGCTTCCTTCCGCCCCCTGGCGCATCTTCGCCAAGTAACTGAACCCGTCCAGAGGATTGAGCAGGAACCCGGAGAAGAGTTCATCCGGTCCGGTCAGCCATCCGGCCAAAAGGTACGGCACAAGGGTAGCCAAGGCCACAGCAGCCCCGACTGCAACGGCCTGAAGTCTGTTGGGCATGCTGGCGGAATTGTACGCTGAGCAACTTTCTGCCGCCAATTCCCCGCTTGCTCTGAAGATGCAGTGGCCTCTATAATCACGGGCGAAATGAGCCGAACTTCCAACCTCTACCGCTTGCAAGAAGTAGACCTTGAACTGGATCGGATCAAAGGCAGGCTTGATGAGATCAAGGCCATTCTTTCCGAATCGCAAGAGTTAGATCAAGCAAGGATTGAACTGGAGGAATCACTAGCTCACCTGAAGGAGGCGGAGGCTGAGTCGCGCAGCGCCGAGCGATTCGTCGCTTCCCAGCGATCCAAGATCGAAGAGACGGATTCGAAACTGTATGGAGGTTCGATCACAAGCCCGAAGGAGCTTGAAGATTTGCAGCTCGAGGCCATGTCCCTAAGGCGGCATCTCGGAACGCTTGAGGATCGGCTCCTCGAAGCTATGATGAGACACGAGGAGGCTGAAAAGGAGCAGGAAGCTGCCGCTGAGAGGCATGAGCGAGCTGAGCAGTCTCAGGCTCAGAGAGACCAGACGCTGAGCGAGGAGATGAGACGGCTGATATCTCGACATGAACGGCTGGAGAAAGAACGCGAGGCGGCCTTGGCAAGCGTACCAGACGACGACCTGGAGGAGTATCTTCGCCTGAGAGATAAGCTGGCCGGCATAGCGGTGGCTCTGTTGGAAGACGGCAGCTGCAGCGCCTGCGGTCTGACTCATCCGGCCTCTGTCCAACAGACAATTCGGGGCGGCACTGAACTCGTTCCTTGCAGTCAGTGCGGAAGAATCCTATACGGCGGGTAGGGTCACATGTTTGGTCCTTTTGGTACTTTCGGAATGCGGTTTGACTGGCCGGAATTCTTTGTCGGCCTTGCCGTAGGGACGGCGGCTGCACTCGTTCTGTCGCGGTTCCTGCCAGTGTTCTCCTGGGTTGGAAAATGGGCTCGTTCTCGCATCCAGGCTCTCAGAGAGGGCCTGATGGCCGGGGCCAGGGATGCCTATCGGGTGGAACTGGTAAAGCGAGCGGAAACACTTCACGTATCCAGGGCAATTTTCGCTCTGAATGAGATCGTTATTCCCCCCTGTCTATTGGCCCCTCCCATCCCCACCGATCCACTGCGTAGTGACGCAATACCTGAAAACTCGCTCGGTGTCCTGCCGAATCTGCCGGATTGTGCATACTTGTCAGCGATCTATCGGGCGCCAACCATCTCCCTGGCAAATGCAGTTGCAGACGGATCAAGCTTTATGATCACTGGCGCACCGGGCAGCGGGAAGACCACTGCCTTGGCCTACGTGGCCTCACGCTTAGCTCAAGGTGCCCCCGAGTTCGGCGAAGCGGCTTCCAAGCTTCCCGTACTGGTCAGCGCCCTAGATCTCGAGTTGGACCCGGATGTCGGGGACGATCCCTTGGAGCCTATTGTGGCTGTCGTCCAGCGGCTCGCTTCAGCAGGTCTGGCGCCCCGCATACCGGGCTATTTGCGTCTACATTTCGGCCGAGGCCGGGCGGTGCTACTGCTCGATGGTGTGGACCAAATGACATCTGAAGAGATTGAAGGCGTCAAGACCTGGCTTGAAGCCCTGGAAGAAGACTATCCCTCCAACCAGATCATTGCCGCAGGTCCGAGGACGGGCTACGATGGCTTGGTCATGGCAGGCCTTTTTCCCGTCCTCATTGCGCCATGGACCGAACACGATCAGCGAAAGTTCCTGGACCGTTGGGCAAGCGCCTGGCAACGATACCTGGCACCCAACCTGCCGCAAGATCGACTGGACGAAGTGGATCCAACGCTCATAAATGGCTGGCTTGTCGGAACTCTCAGGGGTCTTTCTCCGCTGGAATTGACTTTGAGAGTCTGGGGATGCTACGCGGGCGACACCACCGGAGCCGAACTGACCGACAGCTTCGAAGGCTTCCTGCGTCGCTTCATGTCAGAGGATGAGAGAAAGTCCGCGGCCGCTGCCGCCAAGGCCTGGATAGAGAACTATCAGGGAGCAGTTCCGGACCGGGTGTTGCCGCGTGGTACACCTGTGAATGACATGCTTGACGCGGGAATCCTGGTTCGTCGCTCGGGAAACAGACTATCGTTTTTTCAACCCTCAATCGGGACCTACCTAGCCGCATTGGCGCTGGCCGAAACACCATTTTCTGAGGATGTTGATCTCAGCAGCTTGGATCTGTTCGATACCTTGATTTCATTCTGCGCAGCCCTCGGGGATGTCTCAACCTTCGTGGAGCGACATCTAGACTGCGCCGACGATCCTACTGCCAAACCCATCCTCAGCTGCGGCGTGTGGCTGCGGGACGCGCCCAGACGGCTGGATTGGCGAGGGCAAGTCCTCAGAGGACTGGCCCAGATTCTGCTCGACCCGAGGAGGCCGTATGGGCTGCGCCTGCGCATCGTGCACGTGCTCGTGCGGGCTGACGAGCCTCAAGTCGCCCAACTCTTCCGCCGCATGTTGGCATCGGAGAGCCAGAGTAGCCGCGTGCTTGCCGCGCTGGGCCTGGGTGGCATGAAGCACCTGGATACGCTTGAGCGGTTGGGCGAGATCATTGGAGAAGATCCGGATCTCCGAGTAAGACAGGCGGCCTGTCTTGCGCTGGCATCCATAGGTACTGATCGAGCGCTTGAAATTCTGGGAAACGCCCTACTGGGTGGTGAAGAGCCCTTGCGGTTAGCTGCGGCTGAGGCCCTCGCTTGTCATCCCGACGAGGGTTACGTCATGCTGAGAGAGGCCATTGACGACGATGAGCTCCTTACCCGGCGGGCAGCCGTGTTTGGGCTGGCACGGGTTCCTGAGGCTTGGGCGTTGACTCAGCTTGAACGCGTTCAAGTCGAGGATAGCCAGTGGGTCGTCCGTGGCGCAGCTGCCGAAGCGCTCGAACGGCGGAAGAACTCTCCATGGCAGATCCCCGAGCCTGTCAAAGACCTCTCGGAACTTCCCTGGTTGGTCGCCTTTGCCGCACGCCAGGGGCTCGGGGTTGCACCTGGAAAGGCAGCCTATGAGATGGTCCGGCGGGCGCTGGGCGAGGGCACGCTTCAGGAGCGAACTGCCGCAATGGAGGCGATTGGCTGGACCTCAGCCGGCGCGTTCTGCATGGAGCTATACCAAGCGCTCAATGGAGCAGAGGACAGCCTCAGAGACTCTGCCTACGAAGCGCTTTGGCGTCTATCCGCCGCCGGCGTTGAACTTCCCGAGCCGGCCGAACTCGGGCTTGACTAGGCGAGCGTTCTCCCCGTACCCTGCGTCCTTCACTTGTGCGAGCTGAAGCCACCACGAACGCCCTAACGACTGGACTGATGCTCCATCTGCGCCAGAATGCGCTTCTCAACCTCCTGGGCTGAGAGATCCATGATCGACACCAGCTTGTCGAGCCCCTTATCACCTACAACAATCTCGATTCGGTTCTTGCGCACTTCCAGGACGCTGGCCAAGAATTTGAGGAGGGCGGCGTTGGCCTTGCCCTCCTTCGCCGGCTCCTGAACCCTAATCCGGAGCGTCCCATCCTCCAGAGGGTGAAATCGGCGATCAGGCCGAAGAGGTCCGTCGGGGCCTCGTCGCGAGGTCGGGCCTCGCCGGTCGCCTCGACGACGAGGACGATCTCGGGCGGCGCGGTCACAG
>CAYGCA010000005.1:44670-50038 GCA_964348265.1 uncultured Anaerolineaceae bacterium
CCGGCCACCTCAGTCCTGCGGGCACGCGGCGTGACCCGCACGGTCAGCGCTGCGCCCTGCTGGCCATTATGCAGCTTGAACTTCCGCATCAGGTCCCTTCCTGTCATACTAAGGCCAATAAGACTTGGACCAGGATTTCTTCAATCAATTGTATCAAGATAAGCAGCACAATCGGACTCAGATCGAACATTCCCACAGGCGGCACCACGCGGCGAATTGGCGCCAGCATGGGTTCGACGATCGAGTCCAGGAAAGCACGCATTGGATGGAAGGGATCGAGAAAGTAACGGACAACGATATCGACCAAGACAAGAAGCGTCAGACCAAATGCTGCGATCCGTATGGCGGATAATAGGCTCAGCAACGTTCACTTCCCTCCGTATTCTCCCTGTGCGCATCCCCCCGCTTGGATACTCCAACACTGATAGATTATAGGCTGGCGTTCAGAAACACGACTTGGCAGGTCGGGCTGTTGGAAAGCCAGCGCCCTCGTCAACCCCCTGGTCTCTCTCCGAAAACCGCTCGGCCTATTCTCAAAATTGTGGCACCTTCTTCGACTGCTATTTCAAAGTCGTCAGTCATCCCCATGGAGAGTTCATTCCAGCGAGTGCCCAGCCGTGAATTGCAGAACAAGAGAAGCTCGCGCAAGCGCCTGAAGACCGAACGCAGGAGGGCTGTATCCTCAGTCCAAGGCGCCATTGTCATCAGACCTTTCACATCGAGATGATCGAGTTCCAAGACGTCGTTGAACTCATTCAGCACCCCTGGCCATTTGTCGGGATCATCCAGAGCCCAACCCCATTTTCCGGCCTCCCCCGAAACATTGCACTCAAGCAGGACCGGCAAAACCCGACCGGATTCAGCTGCATGCCGGTGGAGCCCGCGGGCGATCTTCATCCGGTCCAGGGAGTGCACCATTGCGAACCGGGGGGCAACTTGACGGGCTTTGCGGCTCTGAATATGGCCTATCATGTGCCAGCGCAAATCGCTCACATCGGCCAGCTCCTCCTGCTTCGGCAGAGCCTCCTCAACTCGATTTTCGCCGATATCTCTAACGCCGAGCGAGTGCACCGCCCTGACTTCGTCGGGCGACCGCCCTTTGGTGACCAGCACTAAGTGGACTTCTTCCGGGTTGCGCTTGGCGCGCAGGGCGGCAACCTCGATCCTGGATTGCACATCCTCAAGGGCCTCGCTGATCTGGGACCTCATATCTCAATCTCAAACAGAATGATCCTGCAGACCGATCAGCGCGGCGAACCGACCCGTTTTGCCAAGTTCACCTCGGTGGGAGAACCAGTCGTTCAGATGGCAAGCCGTGCAGATACGCGCGACCTCAATCCTCCGGACGCCAACGCTCTCCAAGACCTCCGTGTTGGCCGACCAGAGATCGAGCGACAGCTTTTCTCCGCTGGTTCGGAGGTGGCGGCCGGCAGTCTGTCCAAAAGCCAGCCTGACCTGCTTCAGCACGTCATCTCCAACTTGATAATGGTCTGGACCTATAGATGGTCCAAGGCAAGCGATCAGAGTCTGAGGCTGTGTGCCGAAGGAGGCCATCATCGCCAATACCGCCCTGCGAGCAACGCCCAAGACGGTGCCTTTCCAGCCAGCGTGGACAAGCCCGATCGCAAGCCGAACGGGATCAAAGAGGAGAATCGGAACGCAGTCGGCGAAGCGCATCAGCAGGGTAACCTCAGGGCTCTGAGACACAATGGCATCAGCCTTGCGAAGGGCCGCCTCCCCTCTCGGCGCTTCTGCGACCACCACACTCTCAGAGTGAGTCTGCCAGACATCAAATTTGGAGTCCAGGCTTCTGCCCAGCCCCGCAAAGATACGGCGTTCATTCTCAAGCACGCATGCCGCCGCGTCGCCCACGGTCCCTCCCACGTTGAGCGAACGCCAAGGCGCAGGACTTACCCCCCCTTGCCGTGTGAAAATCGCATGGGTGAGACCCGGATCCTGGAGCGCTTCAAATTGAAAGATTCTGTGGGAACCCGTGTGCCGAAAAGGCATACGGATAGTCTAACACTCAGCGAGTCGTTCGGCTAGGTCCTCAGTTCAAGAGGGCGTTTCTTTCGGCCCTCGGCTGCCTTGAGCTTGGCCGTAATCAAGCCCTTAGTCTCGGCCATCGATCGCTGCAGGTAAGGATAGGCGAGCCAGACATTCATGACGCCAAACAGGGCTCCGGTCAGTGTCCTCAGGAAGGGTGTGCTCTCACGCGGTGCAAACGAGAGGAAGGGAATCGGTAGCCCGGAAAGCAGTTGGGTGCCACCGTCGAGCGCAATAGGTAACACGCCGAGCAGAAGCCAGGCGTAGACAGGCAGTGGTCTCAGACGATGCCGAACGAGAGCAAAGAGGACTCCCGCGACGAAGACCGAGGCGTAGATCGCAATGTCACGTTCGCAGAACGCAACCTTGTAGCCGAGTTCTTCATTGCCAACGAACCGGCGTGCCGCCAGAAGATCGCTTTCGTCTAGGCCAGTTGCTTCGCCAAAGGTGGTGTTTGGCAAACCTGCCAATTCGCGCGGATAAGTTGCCTGCTCGCCAAAGAGAAACCACGATCTGAAGGCGAGTTGATGGCATAGCGGTGAGTAGGCAGTGTAGATCCAGCCCGCCTGGCGAATAGCGCCCAGCTTCATCAGCGCAGGCGCGGCGAAGGGCACACCCACATATAGAAGGACCGCGAGGTTAAGGATCGCCAGCCACCGCGAGGCAAAGAACCTCAACCCTTTATTGAGCCGCACAGCCGCAGTGTGACTAAGGCGACCAGAGGGCTGTGAAACATGCCCGCCATCCCTGGCGGCCCCCAAGGTGACGCGCAGGTCTGTTGCCGTGAACGGCGCGGCCAGCTTGTAGGGGCCCACTTCAACTACGGGAACAATAGCAGCATAGCGCTGGGCGAGGGATGGCTCGGATTCAACATCAACCTCTACCAATTGATGCGGGAGCTCAGCCTGAAGCTCTTCAAGAGTCTTTAGAGCCTCGTCACAGAGCGAGCAATCCGCCTTCGAATAGACCACAACGCGCATCACGAGCCCAATCCCAGCTCCTCTAGATACTTGTCCAACTGGCCATCTGTCATTACGCCAATATGGACGATCCTGACAAGACCGTCCCTGTCGACAAAGAAACTGGAGGGATAGCCCCTCACCCTGTAGAGGCCTTGAACCTCCCCGCCGGGATCGAGCAGAATGGGGAACGTCAGTCCAAGCTCATTCCCGAAATCTTCCACGACCGGTCTCGGTTCGTCAAAGTCTACAGCGAGCACAATCAAGCCGTCTTCGGTAAACCTCTCAAATCTCTCCTGTAGCAGCGGCATCTCGATTCGACAGGGTGCACACCACGTAGCCCAGAAATTCAGGAGTATGATTCTACCCCGAAGATCGCTCAGGCGCACCTTCTCTCCCTCAAGGTTGAACAGTGCAAAGTCTGGAGCGGGCGCGCCTTGAACGGGCGCTGGCGCCTGCGCAGGATCGCCGATCGAGGGATTGCCGGGAGCCACCTCTGCTGACTTTACCTCGCGTCCTGGGAACCCAAAAAAGAGCACCAGGCCGATGCCAAGCCCCAGGAGCAGGCCTGCTAGTATGCGCATCGGCCAATTCTGACTCGCGGACTCCTGCAACCTATTCACAAGCCGAGAGCGACAAACAGGCTCGATCGAGTCAGCGGCTCAAGCGTTCCCGCGACCAAAGGGGTGACGACAACGATCTGTTCAAGAAAGGTGGCAGTCGAAAAGCAGCGCACCAAGCTCCCAAGATGACCAGACAGATAAGAGACATGACCAATACCGAGCCCCCCGGGAGGGAAGGACCGGGATACGGACTTACAGGCCGGGAATCAGGCCTTCATCCGACGCCCATAGGACCTATGCCCTGCTTCAGCGCCGGGGGAATCCTTCAGCAAATCAATGGCATGGTGCAAGACAGGCGCTATTACTTCAAAGTTCTCGCGGGCGGCCCGAGGGCTCCCAGGGAGGTTGATGATCAGCGTACGGCCACGCATACCCGCTACTGCGCGCGAAAGCATGGCATGAGGGGTAACCCCCAGGCTTGCGGCCCGCATTGCTTCGGTTATGCCCGGTGCCATCCGATCACATACCGATAATGTAGCTTCTGGGGCCCGGTCCCGAGGGGAGAATCCAGTTCCTCCCGTACTCAGAATGAGATCCACTTCGCCCGAGTCTGCCCAGTTCCTTAGTCGATGTTCAATCTGCCGCTGATCGTCCGACACCACCTCGACCTGCGCAACAGCCCAGCCGTACTGCTCGACTAATTCCTGAAGAAGAGGACCTGAAAGATCCTCCCTTTCGCCGCGCGCCGAGCGGTCTGAGATCGTGAGCACACCGACTCTCATCCCGAGTTCACCTGTGCCCCCTGCGGCATCGACGTAGGTCGGATCCCGGGTCTGGCCGGGTCAGGCCAAAGGCCGTCGAAAGCGGGCCGCCGACGCTCAGCCACGGTCATTCCCGACTACTTGCCTCCAATCGCCGTGAATCCCATCTTCAGTAACGCCATAGTAGAAGCGGATGCCGTCGCTCGTTCTTTGGGCGAGATCGTACCGGCTCCGCCCCCCACGCTTTTGCTCCTTGAGCAGGCCTAATTCCCCTTGCCATGTGATTGACGCCCTGCTCTTGTCGTCCGGAAGCTGCCGGAATTGAGAGATCGCGTAGTGCCACAATCGGCGAGCGGAGGAATGCGTCACGTTTTTTACGACATTACCGTTGCGAAGGTCTCGCAGGGTGTAATAGCGCGTCCCGTTACGTTCCTCTACCTCGACGACTTCAACACCTGTACGAGGCGGGGATTGACTTTCGAGATCCGAAGTCTCCGAGACCGCCTGTGTCGGCACAGCCTCCATTTGACTTTCGAGCGCCCGACGGACTCCCACAACTAGTTGAACGATCTCGTCCCTAACCGCCAAACCCGTCTCGGTTTCGTCGCGCACATAGATCTTGTTGTCGTCGACGGCATACGGCGGATCTTCACCGCGCGGGATCAGAAGACGAAGAATCGTCTTCCTTGCCGTCTTCTGGGTGTCCACTTCAACCTGCAAAGGAGGACTGATGCGTTCGCTCAACTCCCGCCTAAGCTTGCGAACTGCTGCGCTCGAGTTAGAGACACCTACCGGCGCCTTCTTGGGATCTGCGCTGAGGCCGACGTATAGCGTTCCGCCGTTGGTGTTGGCGAAAGCACAGACATCAGCGATGATGGCGTAGAGCCGCCCGCCCCGTACTGCCATGCTTTCGTGAAAATCCTGAACGATACTTGCGCCCTCTTCACGAGCCTGCTGGACAAAATCCAGCACTTTCTCAGACCGCGGCCAGTGCGGCCGAGTGCGCGCGAAGTCATTGGTCACGAAGAGAGCCTTCAGT
>CAYGCA010000005.1:50048-52445 GCA_964348265.1 uncultured Anaerolineaceae bacterium
CAAAAGAGACCTCACTCAGCAACACTTCTGTGGCCCGATCCCCTACCCCCAGGTTCTTCGAGTTCTTCGGATCCGTCCTGAGCCGGTGTGCGTCCGAGCCCTGAATACAATGCATTCTCCGCGGATACTCGGGCTTGGTTCCATTGAAGAAGGCAGCCGTTGAATAGCGTCGCTTCTTTCCCAGATCAGTCACTTCAAGGGCATGGAGGTGCGGATCCTGAGTGTAGGCAATCTTGGTTTGGCCGCCAAAATGGAAACCACGCATCGCAACACCATTCGTGGAGTTGGCATGGGCGGCAATTGCCAGTCCGCCGGCCTCCTCGATCAGTCGATAAGCCGTGAGAACATCGCTCGTTGCGCCGACCGTCTGGGAGCCAGCATCGAGCTCATCGGCTGTGATGTTCAGATCCAGCAGGAGGTGCTCAATCTCTCTGATCGACTTGTCGGGAGAAAAGATGCCGAGTACGTGGAAGCCAAATGTGGCTGTAAACTCAAAGCCAGGAAGGACAAGTATCGATTGCATAAGCCGGCGATACTCAACCAGCCGCTCCTTCTCCCCTGCGGCCAGGCGATCCAGGCGTTCAAGAAGCTCGAGCTGTTCGATTTCCTCGAGCATACTGCGATATCCGGCAACGGTGTTGTGATCCGTGAAAGCCACGATGTCGAGTCCCCGCTCCTCGCATCGCCTCAAGATATCTAGATGCGTGATCTCGGGCTCTTGATAGTCACTGGAGGCTGGCGTGTGGAGATGAAGATCAATTAAGTGCCAGCGCCGGGAGGCCTGCTTGGGTTTCTTGGCCACCGATCATTTCGCTCCCCTCGGGAAACTCGACGTGGGGTTCATTCGCCACCTTCCCCGAGGATGCTCTCTATTGTCTGCACCAGCTGCTCCGGGGTGTATGGCTTCAGCAGGAAGGCATTGGCCCCGGTTGCAGCACACTGCTCTGAAAGATTCATGCCCGATGTCATTACCACCGGAAGATCAACAAGCTCATTGGAGCCTCGGATCTCATTCAAGAGTTCCAAGCCGTCCCCGTCGGAGAGGAATACGTCCATGAGGACAAGGTCCGGTTTCTCAACTTCAAGGAGAGCTCTCAGTTCACCAATGCCAAACGCTTGGGAGACCTCGTAGCCATCCATTTCCAGCAAAGTCGCCAGAAGCCTCATCATATTGCGATCATCGTCCACGATAAGCACTCTAGACATGTGCGAGATCCCGATCCACCTTTGGCGTTTCCGCCCCTGACCCATTTAGAGGACAGCTGGCCTCAAGCGAGGAGGCCATGGACCCCCAGCCGGCCACCCCAGCCAGAATAGGGTCTCTTGCGGCAAGCTTCCGCAGCGCGTACATGAACGAATGAACTCTCATGTGTTGTCCCGGGAATGACCGAGAGGGCAAGAATGACACACGTGCATTTTACCACAGGCCATCGCTTGGCCTTCGGAGGGAAGCCGCCCAACCAAATCCAGCTCTAGAAGATTCATCATGGGGTTTGGTAGTTCCTTCAGATCACTTGGATAGGCCATGACCGATTCTGGGATGAGCTGCGTAGACATTTATTCCCAGGGTGGAGAAAGGGGCTGGGAACAAGTGGTTCCTGCGCCAAGAGCTGGGGGAGATTCCCTCGCTGGACCGGAAAGCCTCAATCTCCGACATCCCTTGTCAAGACGAATGCGCTCGATCCCAGCGACGGGTCCTACAATTCAATCTCCATGAAGTCCTGTGCCAGTTCGACCTCACCACGGAAATACTCCTTTGCCTGATCCACGAAAGAAGCCAGCTCTAGACTTTGACTTGGATAGTGGATCAGAAGGAGACGTCCCACCTCGGCATCACGCGCAACACAGCCCGCCTGCGAAGGTGTGGAGTGTCCCACACCACCCCCCGAGGCCTCGTGAATAAGGACATCCGCCCCCCCAGCTAGGCGTACGAGCGCTGGACAGGGCTCCGTATCGCTGGAATAGGCGATCGCCCGCTGGCCATCGGCCCTTTCTAGGCGCAGGCCAATCGTAGGTACCAGATGGCGCACCGGGGAGGAGGAGATGCGAAACTCCCCGTTCTCGACCACAGGAACGCTCTCCCTTTCGGGCAGTCGATGGAATGCGACCGGGAAGAAGTTGGGCCAATCATCCCAGTGATAAGAACTCATCATATCTTCGAGACGCTCCAAGCAGTGGTGCAGCCCATAGATACGCAGGGGCTTTTGGCGGCCAAGCAGCCACATGTTCATGAGGAGTAGTGGAACGCCTGAGACATGGTCCGGATGAAAGTGGGTGAGAATCAAGTCGTTAATCGAGTCGAGGGAGATGCCTGCTTCTGCTAGGCGGACAACGGGAGTCCCCACGCAGTCGACAAGCACGACTCCATTCTCCCCCACCAATGCCATGTGTGTGTTC
>CAYGCA010000005.1:52455-57139 GCA_964348265.1 uncultured Anaerolineaceae bacterium
GAGGTGCCCAGGATGATGAGTTTTCCCATCGCATTCAGGGGCCGACGAGGAGGATAGACGCGATGCGGGGTGTAACGAAGACTTCCAGGGCCGCGGCCAAGATCAAGAGGGGAAGCAGTACAGCCAGAGCGGTTCGCGTCAGTTCGGCCAGTGCATGCAGCCAACTCTCTCCCAACGACATTCCGCGTGGCGGGCTAACCGCCGCCAGTCCCAGGTTGATGATTGCCGCGCCGGCTATGATCGCAGCAGGGAGCTCGATGAAACCATGCGGCAGAACAAGGGCACTGACGAAGAGCGGTGCAGACTGCCCTGCGAGGGTGACATTACCGGCGAAATACCCGATGATCCCAACCGGAATCATCAGCAACACAACCCCAAGGACGCCGAACGAGAGAGTGCCAAGAAAGGCGGCGAATGCAATCGCGCGGACATTTGTCATGAGTATCCACAACCAACCGCGCGCCGACATCACTCCCATCCGCGCCATTTCAGCAAGCAGTCGGCCTTCGCCAAGCCGACGGAAATCCAAGAGATCCTCCGGCAAAGTGAACTGCCGGGCAAGTGAAGTGCCGATCAAATAGCTTCCCAGCATCGCGATGACCATGAACACAACTGCCAGCTTAAGCTTGGGGATCGAGTAGCCGAGCACGTCTTTGTACCAGGCTAAGGGCGAATCCGCGCCTCGACGGAAAGCAATCCAGAACTGACTCCAGGCCCAGCGAACATTAAGAATGTCAATCTCCCGACCCAGCAACTCCTCTCGGTTGAATAGATGAAGACCCATTCTTCCGAGCAAGACGGCGATGAGCATCAGGCCAAGAACGATCCACCATAAAACGGAATACCGGCCCCAAAACATAATGAGGCTCTCGCCAATGATCAGCTGCGAGATGGGAACAATAATGAAGGAGGCCAGCAGGTTGGCCGCGCGAACGGAAGTGGTCTGAGAGGATATCACCACCGCTGCGCTCACCATCACGACCGCCTGGGCTGTAGTCAGGAGGAACATTTGTACCAGCAATTGACCGGAAGGCTGCCATCCGATGCGAGTCCATAGACCCAAGAGATAGACCAGAATCCCGAGATACGCTGCGGCAAGCGGTGTCACCAGGGAGGCCATGACTTTGCCGAAATAGAGCTGGCTGTCTGAAAGCGGGGTAGCCAGGAGCGGCTCAAGCGAAAGGCGCTCGCGCTCGCCGGCAAATGTCTCAAGGGCAATGACAAGTGAGATGGAGATGGGAAAGAACCCGACGATCATCAAAAGGAAAGGGATCAGCCGCTCCCCTACTATGTCTGCCCCAAAGCGGCTCACAAAGCTCACAGCTTGTTGGGCTGTGAAGTTCATCAGCGCAGGGAAGAAGAGCGTCAATATTACGATCGGAGTCAGAATGCGCCAATCACGCATCTGATCACGAATCTCGCGCCTGGCGATCAAGACGGCTCCCGACCATTCGCTGAGTGCCTCACGGCCTGTAGGCCTCATACCGGCTTCTCCAACCCAGCCTCAGAGGCCCCTATGACCTGGAGGTAAACCTCTTCCAGGCTTCTCCCGACTTCAGTCAATGTCACAACAGGGAGGCCAGCCTCAGCCATGCTCTCCAGGACCTTTGGATTCACTTCTTCAGGGTTGGTTACCCGAAAGCGAACCCAATTCTCACCGGCATCAAGCGTATCGATCTCTTCAGGGAGCAAATGTGAATCCCCGTCCAGAGGTCGCGCCAGACGAAGCTCCATGATCGGATCCCCGAGTAGCGTCTTCTTAAGTTCGGCGACGGTTCCATAGGCGACGATGCGCCCATGATGAATGATGGCGATCCGATCGGCGAGTTCCTCAGCTTCGGTCAGATTATGCGTGCATACAATGATGGCCCGTTTCGATGACCTCATCGTAGCAATGCTCTCGCGAACGAGCCGAGCACTCGCAGGATCCATGGCGGAGGTCGGTTCATCCAGGAGGAGAACAGGCGGATCGTGCAGCAGTGCTCGAACCAGGGCAAGCTTCTGCCGCATTCCTTTTGAATATTCGCCCAAGCGGCGATCCATTGCGCCCGATAGCCCATAAAGATCGACGAGCTCTTTGATGCGGTAGCCGATCGTATCGCGCCTGATCCCATAGACGCTTCCAAAGAACACGAGGTACTCATAGGCGTTCATTCGGGTGTAGAGGCCGTGATGCTCCGTGAGCATTCCGACCGAACGCCTGACCTCTCCCGGTCGTTCGACGATATCGTTGCCTGCTACCGACGCCCAGCCGCGTGTCGGTCTCAAGATTGAGGCAAGCATCCGGATCGTCGTAGTCTTGCCGGCCCCATTCGGCCCCAAGAGAGCCAAAACTTCGCCCTCATGAACCTCCAGGGAGACGTCCTCGACAGCCACAAAGCCATTAAATTGCTTCGTCAGTTGGTGGGTTTCGATCAAGGCATTCATCTCAAGTGGGGAGCATTATAGCAGTTTGGAATTGCCATCACAATCAACCGCACCTCCCATCCTGCTTGTTCATCCTAAGGACGGCTTGAGCGGAGTCGCCAAGCCCATGTTCAGGAGTGGATGAGGGTCGAGGGCGAGCGCTTGTCCCTGCATCGCGTCTCCTAGAGAGGGAATCCGGGTTCGGCAAAGCGCCTCCCCTCAGCTCTGCTCAAGCGTCTCAAGGAGACGGTCGCGGGTTAGGAGGCCAAGGGGAACTCCTGGCGGTGACGCAGGTACACAACGACGCCAGCGGCCACGGCCACCAGCGCCATCAGGAGCTGATTGAAGTTGATCCCTAAGACAGGAACGAAATCCAAACGGATGAACTCGAGCAGGAATCTCCCAAGCGGATAGAGGACCAGGTATCCCAGGAAGAGGTCTCCCCGTTTCAGCCGGTCACGGTAGCGTAGCCAGACCCAATAGAGCAGGATGGCTGAGGCGATATTCCAAAGGCCTTCATAGAAGAAGAGCGGGTGGAAGCGCTCAAAGGCCTCATAGCCAGCCAGGCGGTTCTCAGGTCGGATGAAGATACCCCAGGCCACATCGGTGGGCGGCCCATACAATTCTTGGTTGACGTAGTTGCCCCAGCGACCGATCGCATGACCAAGGGCCACCCCAGGTGCGCCTGCATCCAGTAGGAGCAAAAGGTTGAGACGCCGACGGCGAGCAAAGAGGTAAAGGCCGAAGACGCCGCCAATGATGGCCCCCGGCATGCCCAATCCCCCCTGCAAGGTGTTGATGGCATCGAGCGGATGCGTCAAGTAGTAGCGAGTAGTGATTCCCTGCGCCAACAAGCTCTTAGAGGGGGTAAGGATATGGTAGAGGCGGGCGCCAATCACCCCAAACACGACGGCCCACAGTAGACCATCCCAAATCAAATCCGGATCCTTCTTGGGGTCCATCTTCGAAAGGAGCCAGCGGGCGAAAAAACTCCCAACAATCACACCGGTCATCACCAGAATGCCGTAGAACCGGAAGTACAGAGGCCCCACATGGATTCCGTACGCATCAACGATCATTCTGACCTCAAGTTTCGATGCGCCTGCTGACGCACGCCTAAGATGCGCTGCAAAGCGGTCAAATTTGCAAGCACCGCCACAATGGCGATGCCGACTCTTGGAAATCCCAGAACCAAACTCGGAGCCAAGACGAAATAGCGCTCCATGCGTGTGAGAATTCCCACCTTGGAAGTGAATCCGAGCGCTTCGGCGCGGGCCCGCACATAAGAGACAAGCACCGAGCCGGCGGCGGCCGCGAAAATAAGGCCAATCATCAGGCCCTCCGCCTGTGCAGAATAGAACGCGAGCAATCCACCCAGGATGATGAGTTCGGAATACCGATCCGTGACCGAATCTACGAAGGCGCCGAAATCGGATCTTTCCCCTCTGAGCCGAGCCATGGTGCCGTCAAGCGCGTCAACAGGTCCCATGATGAGGACTATAAGGCCGCCCACCAGGAACTCGCCCTGCGCAAGAAATACAGCACCGATGAAGTTGCCTAGCAAGCCCGCCAGAGTTACGGTGTTTGGCGCGATCCTGAGTCGATTGAGGCCCTCCGCCATCGGCTCAAGAATAATCCTGAACCGGTGGCGCATGAAATCAGTGAAAGTGGGTTCTGGTTCGGGGGTCGAATCTCTAGCCTGCATGCGCGCCACCTTAGGGGAGGGAATAATGCGTGGCCATGCTAACCCGGCTGGGCAGGCGTGTCAAGTTCTAGAAGTTACAGAGTCAGGGCTTGTCTTCTTGACCTTCCAAGGGGTCTTCATTCTCGTCGATAAGCACTTCCCGGGTTCTACCGCCTGCTTGAGGGCTGCCTACAACGCCCAATTCCTCCAGTTCATCCATCAAGCGAGCCGCCCGGGGATACCCAATTCGAAGTCTGCGTTGAAGCATTGAGGCGCTGGCCTCTCCCTCTCGACGAACAAGATCAATTGCAGACTCAAGGATGTCATCTCTTTCGGCGTACTCAGCGCGTCGCTGGAGAAGTTCTTCCCAGGGCGCCGCTTCCTGTTCCTCCGGCGCGTCTGAGGCTTCACGCCAGTGTCCGACAATCCGCTCCAGCTCTACATCGCTCACGAACACGCCTTGCAGCCGAACTGGGAGTGCACCCTCCGGTGAGAGGTAGAGCATGTCGCCGCCTCCGAGGAGAGTTTCGGCTCCGGGAACGTCGAGTATAACGCGTGAATCGACGCTCGTGGCTACAGCGAACGCGATCCTGG
>CAYGCA010000005.1:57149-62489 GCA_964348265.1 uncultured Anaerolineaceae bacterium
AGGTGAATTCCGGTGGCGCGTCCCATTTGCGCCAGGCGAACGAGGGTGCGCTCGGTCTGATCGGGAGCCATCATCATAAGATCGGCCAGCTCGTCGATCATGATCACTATCCGGGGCAACATGTCGCCTTCTCTACGGCGAGCACGCTTGTTGTATTCGTCAACATGGCGTGAACGGGCGCCCTCCAAGAGCCTGAATCGGCGGTCCATCTCGAGCGTGCACCAGCGCAGCACGCCTACAATTCGCTCCAGGTCTGTCTCCACCTTCCCGAAGAGATGAGGCAGCCCATTGAAGCGGCTTAACTCCACACGCTTCGGGTCTATCATGACCAGCCTGAGTTCCCTGGGATGATTATTCATCAAAAGGCACGCGGCAAGAGAGGCAATGCACACCGACTTTCCCGAGCCGGTGGTGCCGGAAATTAGGAGATGGGGCATGGCCGCCAAGTCGCCGCCCACCGAGCCGCCGGCAACGTCCCCGCCCAAGGCGATGGCTAGCGGCGAACGGATGGCCTGAAACGCCTTCGACCCCATGATCGAGCGCAGACGCACCAGCGCCGAGCGCCGGTTTGGAACTTCAATTCCGACATAGGCTTGACCAGGCACAGGCGCCTGAATGCGAACCCTGGGCGCGGACAACGCCAAGGCCAGATCCTTGGATAAGGCGGAAATTTGCGAGACGCGCACCTTGCTCCGGCGCGGCTCACCATCCGATCCAATCTGCTCTATATAGCCGGGCTCGACGGCGAACTGCGTGACCGCCGGTCCGACTCGAAAATCGATGACCTTGACCGGCAGACCGAAATCGGCCAGGGTGGCCTCCAAAAGCCCGGCCGACCGATTGATCTCTCTCGAGCTTACCCGGCCTGCGATACCCTCCTCCAGCAAAGTCAGGGCCGGGAGCTCTTCAGAGCGATCCTCCGGTAGAGCTGACCTTTCCTCATCCAGGTCCGGAACCTTGAACTTCTTCCGGAATTCACCTGGAATACGTCGCCGCCGCGCTCGTTTCAAGCTGGAAGTTTCCAGGCCGGAAGATCCCAATAGGGGCGAAGGCTCACTCTCGGGAAGGGCGAATTCTCGCGGGGCCGGCTCCCTTCTTGCGCCTGGCCACGACGCGAACAAGCGTCTTAGCGACACCTGCAGCCCGAGGTAGCCAAAGAGCAGCAAAAGTCCCGTGAAAATGAGGGCTGCGCCGAACGGGCCAAAAATGTCAGAGACGAGGACCGCGATTCCCCATCCTGCCAAGCCGCCTCCCATTCCAGTCTCGGCGCGCGGCAGGATAAGCCCATCCGCCAGAGCCAGAAGTCCCAGCAGATTAGCCCAGGCAATTTCCAGACTGATGACCTTCAGCCACGGGATGCTCAACCTTCGGCCGAGCGCTCGGAGGGCCAAGACGACTGCACCAAAAAACATGATAGCAGGAATCCCATGGGACCCCCACCCAAACCAGCGACGTAACGCCCCAGCCCAAGGATCAATCAGACCCCCTTGAGTCCAACCGAGCAACCCGAGCAATGTCACCAGGCCCAAGCCCGCTAAGACGACGGCTCCCAGATCCTCCAGAAGGTCGACGGCGCGGTCGAGGAGAGTCCACCACAAGCTGTCGGTTGATTCTCGGGTTGAACTACTCTGGCGAGCAGGGGCTGTTCCGGACTTTCTGGCAGCCATGAACCTCCAGAAACTGTGTCTATCGATTGGCGCAATTGGACGCGAAGGGAGTGCTTTTGGCTAGTGTCTTGCTGGAGATCAGAAGGGAGATAGCGCTTCGCGCTCAGCGGGTTCTTTTGCTTCCCCGGTTTCCTTGGCGGTACCAGGTTGGCCGACGTGACGAAGGCTTAGGCCTAGCCGCCTTCCACCCGAATCAATGTGGAGAATCTTAACCTTGACGTGTTCACCTTCTTGGATGACGCTCCTGGGGTGAAGAAAGCTTCCGTCACCAAGCTCTGACACATGGATCAAACCTTCGAGCCCCTCCTCCAGACCGACAAACGCGCCGAATTTTACGACGTTCGTGACGATGCCCTCCACGACCTGGCCAACTTCAAAGCGTTCCTCAACCGAACTCCACGGATCTGGCAGAAGCTGCTTAAGGCTGAGCGCGATTCGACCTTGTCCTTGATCTACGGAGAGGACAAGGACCTCGAGCTCATCCCCGCAAGTGACAACATCTTCTGGATGCCTGACACGCCCCCAGGAAAGCTCAGACACGTGGATAAGACCCTCAACCCCGCCTAGGTCGACGAAGACACCAAAACGAGTGATATTGGTGACTTTGCCATGGCAGCGATCGCCGGTCTTCAGACTCTCCAGCAGCTCAATGCGTTTCCCAGGACCAGCTTGTGCGGCCCGTTCAGAGAGGACCAGCCTTCCCCGCTGGGGATCGAATTCGATTACCTTGAGGCACAATTCCTTGCCCACCAGGTCAGCCAGTTGATCGGCCGAAAAGCTGGGGTTCGAAGCTTGATCCACGGAGACCAGGTGTGAGACGGGCACGAAACCACGCAGGCTCCGCGCCGCCACAAGCAAACCACCCCGGTTGCTCCCAATGACCGTAAGGTCGACCGTGTCGTCCGCCTCAAACAGCTCGCGGGCCCAAAGCCAGTCCTCGATCGAGCCCGGCTGACTCGACCCAGGGCTGATTGGTCTCTCATGGCTGAGCTCTTCCGCGACCGCCTGCCGCGGGTCCTCGCTCAATACAGAAGCCCACCATGCCTCGTCCATCGGCGGAGGTGGTTCGGACCCAGTCTCGAATGAAGCTTTGTCTTCCAACGTCATATCAACTTCCTTACAGACACCGCCGGGCAGAACAACGCGACTCGCGGCAAGGATACCCCATTCCAGCAAAAGTGCAAGCGCTCAGGCCACGGCCTCCTTTTCATCAAACGCTCTCGCGGCTGCCTCTCTTTCCATCTCAGCGATGGCCTGCGCCACCATTTCGATTGCCACCCTCTGTTTGCGGTAGAGATCGGCCTCGGACATCGCGAGCCGCATGGCCACATCACGCACCTTGCGTCCTTGAAGGAATTTCATCTCCAAGATATTGTAGAGCATCCATTCAGCTGTGAAACGCCTTTCTCCTTCAGGACGAACACGGTCAATGCCCCTCCGCAGGATGTGGCGAAGCGAGTTGATCGGATTGCCCTCATATTCGTCAAGAGCTTCCCGCACTACGCGCAATCTAAGCAGGGGACTGGCTGCCAAGCGAGGTCCACCCCAATAGTGTCCGAGAGCTTCCTTGACCAGATTCGGTAGGTCGGCTTCCGTATGCATGCCTTCCAAAGGCATTGTGAACGCATTGGACCCCTTGTAGCGGGCCACAGCCCGCATCTGTTGGATCGCCTCTACCTGCGGCACTAGGCGGTCAACCACTCCGAAGATCTCGCGCTGGAGAAGGCGGTCAGTCAGCGCAATCGCAGCCCGCCGAGCTAAGAGGTCAAGTGCCGCGATTTCACTCGTGGAAAAGCTAGGCTCGGCGTCTTCCGCATAGATGCCGAGCAGGCCGGTAAGGTCTCTGGACTCGGGCGAATGAAGGGGAATGAGCCAGTAGCGACCCCATCTAAAGACCTTCCCAAGTCCCTCAACATCATGATTCTGATCATCCATCACGAACGCCGGCAGCTCCTCCGAGCCGCGCAGTGGGTTGTGGGGGCCCACGCCTACTTCAAGCTCGAGTCCTTCCGGTCCAATAAGCGCCACAAAGGAGGCCGAAGAATGCGTAATATCGCAAACGGCATTCAGGACCGACTCAAGGTACTGGCGCAGGTCCCCGGTTGTCAGCAGGCGTTCTTCCAGCAAGTGGAGCCTCAGGATATCGTCTCGATCCTCACCGTAGAAGAGCCAGCGCTCGACAACAGGACGAACCAGGTTTATCAAGTATTCCAACAAGAGTAAGGAGGCCACCATGGTGAATGGAACAAGCAGGCTGTTCTGCAAACCGACTAGTTGACTGAATCGGTTCACAATCACCGTAGCGGCGAGAACTGTGGAGGCCACAACTGGGCCGCGCAGAATCCACTGGAAAAGCCTGCTCTTGACAACCCGGTCCGGTTGAGTGACGCCGAAGTAGGCGACCGAATAAGCCATCAGCACAAGCAGGGCCGCGACGGTCGCATTGATCGGTACCAGCGCAAGCCAAACCAATAGCGGATACTCAGACAGAGCCGAGCCCACGAACATCAGGAATGGAAACGTCCCTAGAACCGGGCCAACCGAGCCAGCCATAAGATATGTCATCCGCCGGCGGCTGGCCTTCGTCAGACAGCGCTGATAGGCCCGCCAAAAATTGACCGCAGCAATCCCCAGGCTGGCGAGCAGGAAGAGGGAGAATAGTGGGAACAGGGACCCTGGGCGCAAATAGTGTATTGAAGCGATCTGGTTGAGGGGGCCGGCCAATTCAGGGGTCAGGACGGCGCCGGCAAAGCTTGCTCCACCCAGAAAATAGCTGAGCTGGACCACAAACCTTCTGCGGCCTCTGGATGGCCGCCCGGTGGCCTCCAGGAGGGCGTCTGACAAGTGCAGGAAGGAGGCCGGGAGGAAGGCAATGCCCAGCCACTGGAACCGCATCCAGAGCTCGATATCTTGAGGTGCGCTGGCGAGGCTGGCCAGCACGTCTCCAAAGTACGCGGCGGCAACACACGCCAGCAAGATCGCAAATGATCTTGCAACTCGTTCGCGCATGTTGAAGGTCAGCGTATACAGAAGCAGGGAAAAGGCCGTGATGGCATTCCCTGCATTCAGGATCTGATTGAAAACCAACAGGATGCTCAGGAGCAGTGAATCCAGCATTTTGATGAGGTCTTAGCTCAACTCGCGCGCAAAAAAGAGCGCAATGTCTCCATTTGGATAGTAGTGATCACTGTATCCAGAGAATTCGAACCTAGCCTTCTTGGCCAACATGATTCCCGGATAGTTCTTGCTCTGCATCTCGATGAACAGACGGGAGAACTCTCTTTCCTCGCACCATTGACGGACCGCGTTCAGCAACTGAGTGCCGATTCCACCCCGGCGGTGTAGGGGATCGACCACCAAGTCGGTCACCCAGGCCGATTCAGGAGCAGTGCCGTTCGACAGGGACAGGTAGCCGACACAAATATCCTCGACTTCGGCGACCAGCAGCGCCGCTCGCCTCGTCCACTCATCAGCCAAGCGACCGGGGTCTCTCGGATAATTCACTCGCATTGGCCGCGGCAGGCGCACTTCCCGGAAGGTGACTTCCACCTGGCCGGAGAGTCGATCGAAGGCCATCTGCCAAACATGATCGGTATTATAGCCATGGTCTACCGCTATCAGCTCCGGAACGTCACTTGAGACAGCCGAACGGATCAAGACCTTCTTCATGTTT
>CAYGCA010000005.1:62516-63088 GCA_964348265.1 uncultured Anaerolineaceae bacterium
CACCGGCCTGTTCACCTTTCTATGGGCTCCCTTGGCCGGGCACCACACGCAGCTGAATAGTGCACGGAAGCGGCGCATTCCCTTGCGTGTCTGTTACTACCAGTCGCAACGCGTAGGTGTCAGCTGGAACCAGGTTCGTATCCCAATTACCCAGGGTATCGCCCACAACAGGCGTTGTCCCTGCGCCAATGGCTCGCCATCCACTCTCAGAGCTGAGACTCCGGAATTCATACTTGTAGAAGGCGAAGTTCGCAATGTCTGCCGTCCCCTGGATCTCGATTACGCCCTCAATGGTCGCGCCGTCTTGGGGGGATGAAATGGTTGCAGCTTCATTGAGACAGCCCGAGGTGTCAATCCCCTCCACGGAGAGCGGCGTGGCCGTTTCGAACACGCTTTGCTCACCTCCCGGCAGAACTTCGGGTGTCGCCAAGAGAGAGACGGTGGGCAGAGCCGTGGGTCGGGAGGAGGCGGGAACGGCAGGGGCTGCGAATGTCGCCAACACGAATATGGCCAGCAATACAGCTGCTACTAGGGCCAGAAAATTTATCGGCGAATTGAAAAAGCTAGTAACA
>CAYGCA010000005.1:63098-63570 GCA_964348265.1 uncultured Anaerolineaceae bacterium
CATGCTTCAGGTGCACCAGGGCTTCTTCTTGTCCGCCGGCGTCGAGGACTGGGGTCGCTTCGCCGAGGTCATGCGTGCGCTCATCGAGGATCCCGGCTACCTCTCTGATCCAGATCGGGTGAGGTTGCTGGCCGCACGTTCGCGTTCGAGTCCAAAAACGGCATTGCGAAACTCTCGGAATCCAAGGAATGTCAGACGGAGATAGATTAGACCGATGACCCCTAGAAGCAGGTAGATCCATTCCTGATACTTTTCGATAACAACCAAGGACTCTTCCATCCGTTCTCAATCTCAAAGACGCCGCAGCACCCCCCGAATCAGGCCTGTCAGCTTGGGCACAATGACCCTCCCCGCCTCCAAAACCTCCTCATGGGTCGTAACTGTCTCGCCGTCCAGGTTTGCCTTGTTGCTGATACCCGAGAAGGCCAGCACGCGCATACCTCCATGTCTGGCGGTGGTGACTTCAGGCACG
>CAYGCA010000005.1:63597-63876 GCA_964348265.1 uncultured Anaerolineaceae bacterium
CTGTAAGGAACCGCAGATCGGCCGGCGTTTCAAACGCCGGACCTGCCAGGCAGATGTAAATGCCCTCATGAAGCTTAGTGCCCTCATCCCGCGCAACCTGGCGGGCCAATTCCATCATTTCGGGGTCGTAAGGCCTGCTCATGTCTGGAAACCTCGGGCCAATGTCATCCAGGTTCGGGCCCCTCAGCGGGGATTGTCCAGTCATGCCAATCAAGTTTATGTGGTCGACGATTAGCATAAGATCACCTGGCTCGAAGCTGGGGTTGATTCCGCCGGCTG
>CAYGCA010000006.1:0-5298 GCA_964348265.1 uncultured Anaerolineaceae bacterium
ACCTCGGCGAGGAGAGACAATGCGCCCAGGTCGAAACCAGATGTCTCATCGGGGTGCCCCCCGTATCCGAGCAGATTGGCCCAAGTAGGAGAGGATCCAACCCCTCTCGTGGGTTGACCCTGGAAGGGCAGACGTCAATAATCGAGATCAGGGGGCCGTGCTAGCATTGGGTGCGCCCAGGCGAACCATTTGCTCTGCGGCTGGCGATCGCCTCAAGACGACATACGAGATCGTGCTTGAGCAGCAGCAGGAGCGGGTGAACACCTCCGCCCCGGCTGACAGGCGTCTGGGCGTCTCGCGCCTGGGCTGGGGATATGCTCAGGAAGCTGGTCGACTATCGACTCTCTCATGGTGCTGCCCCGAGTCCGGTCGGATGCGGATTTGCAGTGGAGACTCCTCGTCACCAACGACGGATTGAGGCCTACTTGGCGGAGGAGTTTGGCTGCCCCCGAGACGAAGTCCATCGCGAACCGGCTGAGCTGGAGCACGTGATTTCCGATGAGCCGGGGAATCGGATCTTGGTTCTCCTGAGCTATCCGGAGATGGATCTGATCGCTCCGCCGACGCGTGACGGATCGAATTCACCCAACCGATGAAGCCAAAGCGAGCTACAGAGAGCGAAGGTAGGCGTCTTCTTATCCGACCTCAGAGCTGTGCTGGGCAGTGGGCCTACGCTGACTTGGGCTGCTCATCTGAGGAGAACCCATGCCAGACACCTTCACTCGGTGGCCTTGCTGGGGGGGCTGACGAAGCTATGCAAGGCTGATGATTCCTCTCCACTCACCACTCGGCCAACGGGTACAATTTGCGTTGGCCTAGTTCCGAAGCCTGAGTCGGATTACCAATGGAAGCCTGCTGTCCCCGATCCAATCTGCACTAGCTTGCGGTGAGAGGCAATGTTGCAACTCTACAACAGTCTAGGAAAGCGATTGGAAGCTTTCGAGCCGCTTGGTGATTCGGTCACGATTTACGCGTGCGGTATCACCCCCTATGACACAACTCATCTCGGACACGCATTCACCTATACGGCAATCGACATCCTCATCCGCTATCTCGAGTACAGCGGTTACAAGGTCAAGTATGCCCAAAATGTCACCGATATCGACGATGATATCTTGCAGAGAGCACAAGAGGTCAGCGAAGACTGGCAGTCGTTGGGGAATCGGTGGACGGCGCACTACATTCACGATATGCAGAGGCTGAATGTACGGCCGCCTGACCATCTGCCGCGCGCCAGCGATGCTATCGAGGAAATCGTCGCCTCGGTGACGAGACTGCGCGAGGCCGGGGTCGCTTACGAGTCCGGCGGCAGCGTCTACTTCAGCATCGAGGCTTGGCCAGAGTACGGTAAGCTTAGCGGCATCCCGCCCGACCGGATGCTGGCGATCGCCAATGAGCGCGGCAATCATCCCGATGACCCCCACAAGCGTGATCCTCTGGACTTCGTCCTCTGGCAGGCACAGGCTCCCGGCGAGCCGGCCTGGAGGAGTCCCTGGGGCCCCGGTCGCCCAGGATGGCATATCGAATGTTCCACGCTCGCGACAGGTCACCTTGGACACTCGATCGATATTCACAGCGGAGGCGCCGACTTGATCTTCCCCCACCACGAGAGCGAGATTGCACAGGTTGAACCGATCTCTCAGAATGCACCCTTTGTCCGCTATTGGCTGCACACGGCGATGGTCAGTCACTCGGGGGCAAAGATGAGCAAGTCACTTGGAAACCTTATTATGGTTCGGGATCTCCTTGACGACTGGTCCCCGAACAGTCTCCGGCTGTACTTGGCCAGCCATCATTACCGCCAAGACTGGGAGTTCGATCCAGAAGGTCTGAAAGAGGCCGACCGTTTGGCGCATGCTCTGGGATCTGCCCTTGTCGCCTCCGGATGGGGAGCGCAAAGCCTCGATCCGGCCCCATACCTCCAGGCCTTCAGTCGGGCGATGGATCAGGACCTTGATACTCCCGCAGCACTGCGAGTTCTGATGGATCTTGTGAATAAGATCCAAGCTTTGGCTTTGGGAAGGGGCGATTTTTCCGAAGCCCAGGGGGCGTTGTGTGACATGGGCCGTGTTTTCGGCCTGCGAGGCGCTTCAGGAGAACCGGAGGCGTCAGTGATCAGGGGCTGGAATAGGCATTTGGGCCGTTTTGCGCCTTCAGAGGACGTGCCGGGGCAGACCTTTTAGTGTGTGGGAGAGGGTGCCCTCTTCGCTCGCTGGTCCCCTTATTGAAACGGCGACGGAACCAGCGATTGTCTCGGTCGGCCACGGGAACGCATGACTCTTGCGGCTGCCGAGACAAGTCTGCGCGTGGGAAGTCCGAGCGAGATCATCTGTCTAGGCGTTGTAGACGCCGCCGAGCCCCACCCGAGTGGGCCGGATGATCGCCGAATGGACCTTGGTTGTCCGGTGGACACCGGCAATACGGGTGCTTGATACCCGGATTCTCGTCCGGCCTCGGAGATGGAGGCAGCAGCGAGTCGCCAGGGGGATATCGTCTTCTGGGCCATTAATCAGCTCTCCGAGGTCGAACTCCAACACCCGGGTGCCCTTCAAGCTGGAATCGAACTGGCAGCCGACGAAGAGTCCGAAATGTTTTGTTTCCAGGGCTAATCGCAATCCAAATTGATGTTCGTCGCTCGCGGAGTGCACCGGAACTTCGTTGGGCCATGGGCGGCTTGGTATTGGGCTGGGGAGGCATTCCAGTGGGCGCCGAAGCCACTGCCAGCGCCTTACTCGAGGCCTGGATTGTGCTTGCTGGGTGGCTGGCTGAGGGTCGGCCTGGGAGGGCCTCGTCCTCACGCGACTGGTCGGACGCAAAGACCACCGGGGAGGGAAGGCAATTCGAAATGTTTAAGGAATTCAGAGAATTTGCACTTCGAGGCAACGTAGTCGATATGGCTGTAGGTATTTTGATTGGCGGCGCTTTTGGCACGATCGCAAACTCGCTGGTCGACGACGTTATCATGCCCCCCATTGGACTGTTGCTCGGAAGGGTGAATTTCTCCGATCTCTTCCTAGTCATCCAGTCCGGGGATCCGCCAGATCCTTACGCGACCTTGGCATTGGCCCAGGAAGCGGGCGCCGTCACGGTCAACTACGGCCTGTTCATCAACAGCGTCACTAGCTTTCTGATTGTGGCCTTTGTAATGTTCCTTGTCGTCAGAAGCATGAACAATCTTCACCGTCGACATATGCGGAAGGTAGAAGAAACGACGACCAGGGAATGTCCCTACTGCCGCACGAGTATACCGATCAAGGCTGAACGTTGCCCGAACTGCACCTCAGCTCTAGAAGCAGAGTAGAGTTGGGACCCTCGCAGCCCTCGCATGGTTTTGCGAACCCACCTGCCTGATCATCGGGGCAAGCACATTTGAGGCCCAAGGTGTTCTCGCCTGAATGGTTCCGGATGACCTCTTCTGGAAGCCGCTGTCGGCTGTCTCTAGATCGACCAGAATAGACTGTTCAGTCGGTCTGGTCAAGTACTACGCTCGTTTGCCCTCCAGGGAACGTCTCTCCCTATCCCTCGCGATCCTGAATAGGCGAGTGTCGGCCTGCTTGCGGGTTGCCCCAGGAGCCAAGCTGATCCTTGACAGCGTGTCCCGATACACAGAAGATGAGCCCTTGCGGCGGGTGAAAGTGACCCTCACCAGCTCTGATTTGGATCACACCGTCTCTTGGGAGACCTCCAGGCCTCAGGGCAGCCTCACCTAGTCCATCGGCTCATTCCACCTGAGGCTGGAGAGGGCGAGCCTGGTTCGCTATGAAGCGCAGAACGCTGGTCTTGATCGTAACCCCTTCGAAGAAAGAAGGCCTGGATCGTTTTGTCGCCCCAGGCTACAAGCTGGCTGTTCCGTGCCTGGGCTTGAAGTCAGTTCCGAACATGCGCCCCCTCCCCGTGCCGACCCTCGAGGGTCTTGCATACTCTGGAGGCCCCGCGAAGAGTTCACACGCAGCGTCAGTTGTCCTGCCTTGTGATTGAGATCCGGGAAGAGGCAATGAGTGGGGGATTTGCTTGTCGCTGTCACATGGTATCCTCTTGGCTGATGGAGTCGAACCCAGCGAGGAAATAGCGAATGACTGCAAAACATAGGTCCGACGGAGGTCGTCTTCTGATAGTCTCCAACCGCCTCCCGGTAAGTATTGAGCGCAGTGAGGCGGGATTTGAGTACCAACCGAGCGTTGGCGGATTGGCGACGAGCTTGAACTCGTTGCGCCGGGACCGTGACATGCTGTGGCTAGGGTGGCCGGGTATTGCAACCGACTCAAAAGAGGAGCAGATTGAGATTGAGGCCCGGTTGCAGGATGACTTTGGTTCGTTGCCGATCTTTCTGCCCCCGGATCATTTCAAGCGATATTACACTGGCTTCAGCAACGGCACGCTCTGGCCGCTGTTTCATTACTTCACCCAGTATGCGCATTATGAGAAAGAAGATTGGGCCTCCTACAGACGCGTCAATCGCCTATTCTGCGAAAAAGTGCGCGAGATCAAACAGCCCGGTGACACCTTGTGGATCCATGATTACCACCTGCTGCTCTTGCCGGGCATGATACGGGAGGTGATGCCGGAGGTAGCGATCGGCTTCTTTCTTCACATTCCATTTCCCTCCTCGGAGATCCTGCGCATGCTTCCGTGGCGGGAGGAAATCCTGGAGGGAATGCTAGGGGCGGATCTCATCGGGTTCCACAGCTTTGGCTACGCGCGTCACTTCTTCAGCAGCCTGCTCCGACTCAAGGGGCTTGAACAGGAATTCGGTCGGGTCGTAGTGGATGGGCGTCCTGTGTGGGCCGACACTTTCCCGTTAGGCGTTGATGTAGAACGCTTCGAATCGGCTCTTGAGCGCCCTACAGTGAGGGAGCAACTGGAGGAGCTGCGGCGCCAGGCTGACGGACGCAGAGTCATTCTCTCGGTGGATCGACTTGACTTCACAAAGGGCATCCTTGAACGCCTGCTGGCCTTTGACACTTTTCTCAATGATTTCCCCGAATGGCAAGGCAAAGTAAGCCTGATTTCGCTTTCCGTGCCCTCCCGCACTCAAGTACCGGAATACATCGCGCTGAAGCGTCAGGTTGATGAGCTCGTGGGGAGAATCAACGGTCGTTACGGTCGCCCAGGTTGGGTCCCCATCTGGTATCTCTACCGCAGCTTGCCATTTGATGAGCTGGTGGCGTTCTACTTGCACGCTGATGTAGCTCTTGTCACGCCGTTACGCGATGGAATGAACCTTGTCGCCAAGGAGTATCTCGCTAGCCGCCCAGACGCCACGGGCGTGCTCATCCTGAGCGAGACGGCCGGATAGGC
>CAYGCA010000006.1:5308-7937 GCA_964348265.1 uncultured Anaerolineaceae bacterium
GAGCCACTCATCGTCAATCCACACGACATGGAAGCCACTGTCGAGGCGCTGTACACAGCCCTGGCTATGTCACCCGAGGAGCAAAAACGCAGAAACACGCCGATGATCCATCGCCTTCGGCGCTATGACACAGCCAGGTGGGCTGAGGAGTTCTTGAGCCAGCTTGAGAAGATCAAGCGGGAAAGGCCTGAGTATCAGCAGAGGTTACTCGACGGTGATCGCTGGCAGTTCTTGTTGGAGAGTTACCATTCGGCCGAGCGCCGCCTCCTGTTGCTGGACTACGACGGCACCCTGATGCCATTCGTCTCGAGGGCCGAGAATGCGGCGCCTGATGCTGAACTGCTTGACATCCTGCGATCCTTGGCGGCTGGGCCGCGCAACACGGTTGTCGTAGTCAGCGGCCGAGATCATGTGACGCTCGAAAACTGGCTAGCGCAAACGGGCGTCGATCTGGTGAGTGAGCATGGGGCCCGCTATCGGCTGGAGATGAATGGAGAATGGCACTTGGAGCCAGCTGCCGCCGTAGATGGCTGGCAAGAACAGATCCGGTCCGTCATGCAAGTGTATGCGGACCGAACGCCGGGAGCCTACCTGGAGGAAAAAGACACTTCTCTCGTGTGGCATTACCGCATCGCTGAGCCGGAACTTGCCGCGCTACGCGCCAAGGAACTTATGAATACGCTCGAGTCCTTTGTGGCCAATACCCCCCTTCACGTTACACAAGGTAACAAGGTTGTTGAAGTCAAGCCAAGCGGTGTGAACAAAGGTCGGGCGGTTAGGCGCTGGCTGACCGAGACTCCGGGCTTCGATTTCGTTTTCGCCATTGGTGATGACGTGACCGATGAAGACACCTTTGCAGTTCTACCCAAAGGCAGTTGGTCCATTAAGGTGGGCCCATCGGCCCAGTCCAATGCCAACTATTACCTTTCAAGTTCGTATGCGATCCGCCGGCTTCTGAAGGAGATGGTCGCCCAGGATGTCGGCAGTGGCGGTTCGACCTGAGCGCGGTTCAAACGCTCCTGCTCGGTCGGCAGTTTCCCTCTCTTGATCATGCCGGAGGGTCGACGTCTCTGACTCGCTTCCCCTGCTGCGGAGATGAGTTGACAGCCAAAGTTGCCTGGGCCTGGCGGTCGCAAGATGCAGACAATGGCAAGAGAGCCTTCGAAGGGAGGATGTCCTGGTCGGCCTGATTGTCGCAACAACGGAGGCGTCCGCGTCACAATGAGTAAACTGACCAGCCTTCGCGAGGCCATTGCCCAGTATGTTCACAGCGGCGACTGCATCTATGCCGCGGGATTCACGCATTTGATCCCTTTCGCTGCTGGACACGAGATCATTCGTCAGGGTCTCAAGGAGCTTGTGCTGGCGCGGGCTACCCCAGACCTGATCTACGACCAGATGGTGGCGGCGGGCTGTGCCCGCAAGGTGATATTCTCCTACGCGGGAAATCCAGGGGTCGGATCCTTGCGCAGCTTTCGGAGGGCCATCGAAGACGGTCGGATTGAGTGGGAGGAATACTCACACTTTGGCCTCATCAGTCGTCTTGCCGCTGGCGCGGCCGGGTTGCCCTTCCTGCCTATGCGGCCTACCGGAGCTGAGGATCTGCTGCGCGCCCACCCTGGCTACCGTACAGTGATCGATCCTTATTCTGGCGCCAAGGTTGATGTCGTTCCTGCCCTGGAGCCGGATGTGGCAATCGTCCATGTTCAGCGTTGCGACATGCAAGGGAATGCGCACCTTTGGGGGATTCTCGGTGAGCAACGCGAGGTGGCTTTTGCGGCCGAGCACGTGATCCTCACCGCCGAAGAGGTCGTGGACTCTGAGGTTATCCGATCTGACCCGAACCGGACGTTGATCCCGGGATTGGTGGTCGACGCTGTATGCCATGTTCCCTATTGCGCGCATCCCTCCTATTGTCAGGGGTACTATGACCGGGACAACGACTTCTATCTCGACTGGGATCGCATCAGCGCCGATCCGGCCCGATTGCACGCATGGTTGGATGAGTGGGTCCATGGAGTGCGAGATCGGGCTGAGTACTGGCAAAGACTTGGAACCGAGGCGCAGGATCGCCTGAGGGTAGAAGCCCGTTGGAGCGAGCCAGTGAATTTCGGCAGGTACTGATCTGGAGGGGCTGCCAAGCCCAGGAATGGGCTCTTGGCCTTGGGGGACTAGACCGGTGAGGCTAGAGAACATGCCTTCCTTCACTTCCGCCGAACTGATGACAGTCAACGCTGCTAGGCTCCTGCGCGAGGCTGACGTCGTCTTTGTTGGCGTCGGGCTGCCCAACTTGGCCTGTAATCTGGCCCGGCTTAGCCATGCCCGGGATTTGATTATGGTTTACGAATCGGGGGTGATTGGCGCCCAGCCGGCTCGCCTGCCGCTCTCGATCGGTGATCCCACTCTGGCCAGCGGTGCCCTGGCTGTGTGCTCGATGTATGAGGTGTTCGCCTATTATCTTCAGCGGGGCCACGTTTCGGTGGGTTTCATAGGAGGCGCCCAAGTGGACCGTTTCGGGAACGTTAATGCCACAGTAATTGGAGATTACCAATCCCCCAAGGTGCGCCTACCTGGCTCGGGCGGGAGCATGGAGATCCGGCGCTTGTTGACCTCGGTGGCGGTCTCCCGG
>CAYGCA010000006.1:7947-14434 GCA_964348265.1 uncultured Anaerolineaceae bacterium
AGATCGCCGCCTGGGCCGACCGCACCTATATGATTACCCCCCACGAGCGGCGGCGCTTTCCAGAACGCTGCGATTTCCGGACTTCGGCAGGTTTCCTTTCCGGTCGGGGCGAACGGGAGAAGACAGGCGTTCGGGGTGGCGGACCGGCGGCGGTGGTCACCGATAAAGGCATCCTCAAACCGGATGAGAGCGGCGAACTCGTCCTGGCGGCCGTTCATCCCGGTGTCGACCCTGCGGAGGTGGTTCGCAATACCGGCTGGAATCTTAAATGCGCCTCTGTCCTGCCTATAACGGAATTGCCGACGCACAAGGAACTTGAGCTTCTGCGCGAGTTGGACCCTGAACGTATCTACTTGGCCTAGCTAGATCCAACAGACTGAAGAACGAGCGTGCACCTACGTCTCGGGGTCGATCTGGTATCATTGGCCGTGCTATGTATGATTCAGTCCTCGATCAGTCGTTGGTTCAGGCCGTTCCATTGCAGCATTTCCCTGCCCAGAGCTTCCCGATGATCCACCCCATCCATTGGCTTCACTCGCATTTCGCCGTGGGCGGCTGGAGCCCGCTGCGCCGGTTGAGCGGTATGCTCACGGCCCACATGACCCGCATTGCGCCTCACAATGGTTTCACCTGGCACCCCCATCGCGGCCTTGAGATATATACCTGGGTGCTGGAGGGCAAGCTATATCATGAGGATTCGACAGGTGGGAACGGTGTTATCGGAGCCGGAGAATTGCAGCGTATGTTCTCGGGGGATCACATTGAACACCAGGAGCTGAACCGCTTCGACCAGCCGGTGAGGGTGATCCAGATCTGGTACGTTGCCGACCTAAGCCATCGCGGCCTGCCCCCGCACTATCAGCAGGTTCGGCGCGCCGATCTACCTGAGCGACGCATTGGCGACGCCAATGTGTACAGCCTAATCGGCTCCGACTCGCCGATGGATCAGCACATGACCGGTCGTCTCTCAGCCACTGTCATGGATGCTGGCGGTGAGTCTCACATACTGCCTCCGGAACCAGGTGAGGATCTCTTCCTTTATGTCACCGATGGCAGCGGGACGATGTTGATGGATGGTGGAGTCGCGCTGAGCCAGTATGATGTTGTGCTGGCCAGTCATGAGGCCGGCAAGGTCGCGCTGAGGAGCGCACCCGAAGGGGAGTTGAAGTTTCTAAGTTTCTATTTGGCGTCGTTTCTTCCACAGGCGCAGTAAGTCAGCGGCCACCATAGCTGGGGGCCGGATTTGGTGGCCTCCCGGGCCAGAGCGACCGAGGTTTGCCTCGTCGGAAGACGCAGCATCTCCTGGATAGACGACAAACCCCCTGGCCGCTTTTGACCCTTGCAGCCGGAGGTGGATCCAATCCAGAGGAATCGCTGGGGATGTTTCGAAGGGCTGGCGGATCCGTCAAAAAAGCCTCACCCACAAGGCGCTCAAATCGGAGGAAGCCGCTGGCCCCCTTGTGCTGAAGGTTCTTCAGGCAGCGCAATCCCGACTTGGCGGTCCCAGGGCGCCAAGTGGGCCAGATCTGCACACAATGGATTCGACCCTCCTGAATCCCGGGCTTATCAATACCGCCCTTGCCAGCCCTCGGCTGCATCTACCGCAGCTAGCTCTTGACCATAGATATCGGTCCAAGGCCGCCCGCGGCCATTGGCGATCCGCGTGAGCTCATCTAGGCGCTGTACTGCCACGCTGGCCAGGAACTCATCCTGTTCATCTTCCGGCAGGCGGGGTGCTTCCTGCCAGATAGCCCGGCCGGCAAGAAAACCTGAAGCCCCGTTTTCGCAGGCGATCGTTGTCTGGAGTTTAAACTTGTCGTAATCGACGCCGGCGCTAAGCAGGACCCAAGGGATGCCGGCCGCCTCGTTCAGCTGCCGGCAGTGCTCAGCCATGACATTTTCATCCTGCTCGTGGTCTGGGTCGTCGGGGAACTCAGCCTTGAGTACATCGATTCCCAAAGGACACAGGCGGCGAGCGGTCTCAATCACCATTTCCGGCTTAAGTTTGGCGAATTCAGGTGTGCCCTTCGCAGGACCTCCGACGATGCTGTAAGTCATCGGCTCGACAAGTAGGGGGATGTCATAGCGCTCGCAGTCTTCAACGGCTTGCTTGATGAACTCCTCCTGGCGTTCAGATGTTGAGCTGCTGGGGTTGAAGTAGAGAAGAATCTTGACGGCCGAGGCGCCCATGCGCTTGATCTTTTCTACGCTCCAGCCGTCGGCAACCGTAGTGACTCTGTCGCCTTCGGCGTCCTGGTAGCCGGTTGCCTCCAGGCTCACGAGGAATCCTTGCGTTCCAGCGACTGCGCCCTTCGCCACTGCAGCCGCGGCGCCATAGATTGGATCGATGAGGATGGCGCTGGAGTGGGGACCAAGGTAGCGCAGCAGTTTCAGTTTATAATCCGTCATCTTGTGAAATGGAACCGACTTGGGGTCCTCGGGATTGAGCGCCTTTTGCAGGGATCCCCTGTGGTCTAGCGCCGTGATCGTTAGCAGGCCGTATGGGTTGGCGAGTTCCTGGAGTCCGCGAATCTTGCCCAGGCTGAGCACTTTCTTCATCCCTAATCCTCCTAAGTAAGTGTGTTTGGGTGAAGGCTTACACTGCAATCTAAGTACTTCCCAATTCTACGTCATGATGGGCGGATACGGAGATTGCTTCCCGAGAGGTGTTTCTACAGGGAGGGCCCTTCTATCTTGCCCGAGATAATCTTCCCTGAACGCGATTCCGATCAAGATTAGGTACCTTGCCGATCCCTAGGAGGGGAGGAGGCATACGTTTCAACCTCGGCTGCGGGAGCCTTTTGCGCTGGATCGAATCCAGGCGACGATTCAAAGTCCGGGAAGATTCGACGGATGGGTCGAATATGGATGGCCTGCGCTTGGATCCTGCGTGCCGCGTTCCGCCGAGCCGGATAGAAGCGCTAGGCTCCCGGCCGAGGAGCAAGCCAGATTTGGGGCCTCAGGCTGGAATTTGGAGACTGAAAGGTGGGGGATTGAATCCCCGAGGGAATCCTCAGGCTTGGTCGGCCGCTCCCCGTCATCCGAGAACGTTCCGCCTCAGTTTGAGCGTTGTCCCGCCGGAAACTTCAGCTTGGCGTTGATAAACTCTTTGTGTGTCAGTTTCAACTGGCGGGCGATCAGACGGATCTCCTCCGTCTCGGAGTGCGAGACCATTCCGTCGGCGGCCGCTACGGCAAAAAGTACATCTACGAAGCCTACCCGTTTCTGCTTCGTGGTCGTTTCGAAGAACTCGCGCGTCAGACGAAAATAGTCGAGATTGAGGCTGACTTCTGAAACGGCGATCTCCACGACGAAGGCCGCCGCCTTGCGGTCGAGGCCCCAGTGATTCTGCAGCGCCTCAACCATAGTATCGAACTCCGTTTCTTTCACCTCTGAGTCGACATGCGCCACGCGGGCCATGAGGCCTCCAGCTAGACTGAGCTCTTGCAGTACATTCTCTGGGATTTCCACCTCAGTCTGACCCATGTCCAGCCGGCGGCGTGCTGTGTAGTAAACCTTGTTCTTGACGAACTCATCGAGGTAGATCTCGCGATTGGGTAGATCGGAGACGGCCGCGGACCGGCGCTGGACAGCTCCACGGACCAGACCAGCGAGCTGGCCAAGTAGACCAACTTCGACGGATCGAATGGCTTCCTCGATGTCAGCCAACACGGTTCGCTCGGTCTGGCTGACTTTCCCGTCTGCCTCGACCAGATCTCGCAGCGTTCCAAGCGCCAAGTCCTTATCAGCTGGTGAAGCAATGGCCTCTTGAAGGTCAGCCACAAGCCGCTGCCTCTCTGCATCGTCAACTGGCGAGTCCATGTAGATCTCAAGAGTGGCCCACTCGCTGGCGGTCAGACTCGGTAGCCGGAATAGCAGGTCTTTGAGGCTGTTGACTTCTTCGTGGGTCATCTCGCCGTCTGCCCAGGCGGCAGCGATGACGACCTTTGCCAAAGTCATGAGAAAATGTGATTTGGGGCTCAATTGTCTGTCCTAGCTGCCAGCCCGATTTCAATGTCGCCATTATAATGCCGACCTTGGGCGGATGGCAGATGTCTCCCTCTCTCGGTTCCTGCTCCTGGGCGACTTAGGCTTGCCGCCCGAGCTTGTTCCGATAGGAGACGCGAGTGCTCCGCGGCGGTGATGGCAGATTGTCCCAAGTTCGGTCGCGTCTTTGGTGAAGGTGGCTCGATATCTGTGAGGTCGGTGCGGAGCGCCGGAGGGAGCAGGTAGCCTGCCAGGGTGACCATCGGCGATAACCGCAGTAGGAACAAGCATCCAGTAGGGTTTCTTGAGCGAGAAGGATCGGGAATACAAATCTCGAGGAGGCTCAGGGGTAAGAGAAGGGCACTTCACGTCGTCTAGCTGGTGTGGGGAGCCTTTAGACGGGTTGCCCCCGCCTGCCTTGAAGTTGGATGTCTCTTTAAGTTCTTTTTGGATTGGAGGAAGTGTCAAGATGCGGGTACAGGCTGTTTGGAAGGGTGCTGTCCTGGCGGAGAGCAACCAAACCATTTTGGTGGAGGGCAACTACTACTTCCCGCCAAACTCCATCAATCATGAGTACTTTATTGAAAACGAGCGCCACACCGTATGCCCCTGGAAGGGCCTAGCCAGCTACTACGATGTCGAGGTGGACGGCAAGGTGAACCACAGCGCGGCTTGGTACTATCCTGATCCCAGCCCGGCTGCTCGACACATCTTAAACTATGTGGCCTTCTGGAACGGCGTGAAAGTCAGACCAGTCAGCTCGGAAGCCAAAAGCGACTCTGAGAGCTTCGTGAAGCGGGCACTGAGTGGGCTGTTCGGCTAGAGGAAACTCGACGCTCGCCGGAGGCGGCCTGGGAGCGAGATGCCTCCCAGACCTCGTTCTGTACGTACTTGGCCAGGATCAGGTCTTGCAGTTAGCGATCTCACGCTGCATGGGAACGTCTTCATGATCTGTTCCAAATCTGGCACGCGGACTAAGGCGCAGGTCTGGTCCCAACCCCCGCGTACATTTCATTCAAGAAGCTCGAAGGAACGCGAGCGCGAATCTGGCAGTCACTGAGCCCGACGTGTTCAGCCAGTCTCAGGAATTCAAACTCACCCAAGGGGTGCGGAACCGCGAGGTTCCCTCGATTGGAGTTGTATTCGACCAAAACGAATCTACCTCCGGGTATCAGTAGCCTCATCAATTGACTCAGCACATTTCCCTTCTTGGAATCAGGCACAAAATGCAGGGCATTGGCCATCAGGATGCCGTTCAGCGGTGGGAGGGGTAGTGGTTTGGTGAAGTCAGCGCAGAGCGGCAGGATTTGCGCCCTGGGGCGCAAGGATTTGAAGTTGAGTTCGAGTCTGCGCAGCGCTGACCGGTTCCTATCCACCCCGAAGATTGTGGCCTCAACGCCCAAGAGTTCGCTGAGCACGATTGCAAAGACACCATTGCCGCAGCCTAAATCGGCCCAAGCCCCGCCGCGTTCACGAATACAGTTTGGCAACAATTGGCGTGGCTTCGCGAGGCGCCGGCCTGTTCGCTGGAATGGGCTCAAGAACCTATCCTTGTGTGTGTGCGGGATGGCTGCCGGGAGACTGCTTAAAGGATCTGTGTACAAATCATACTCGTGGAGACAGCCTGGGGCGCATCAACCCGACAGGGTGCACGCTCTGGACTAATCCTGCCGCTGACCATAGTACTCCATGAGGGTCGACTAGAGGTCCGCCCATGCATGCTACGTATGGTGTCCTCCCAAAAGGGTATCTGGAAAGTGTTATCATTTGCTATCTAAGACCTTGAAAGTGAGAGAAGACCTTCCATCAGAAATGGGTGGATTTCCGGATGAGTTGATCCAGTGGCGGTGGATGGGACAGAGAAATCGTACGTATTCCTCACGTGAATTACCCATGCTAGCTGGCTCTTGCCGGGCCTGTGAAAGATCCATAGGACTCGAGAAAGTCCCTTGGAAACGGTGTCAATCCCCTTCAGCGATTCGTGAGGCTCAGATCAGCGGATGAAAGAACTAGGCACCCTTCTTGGGTTCTATGCCAATCGCGACGAGGCTCGTGAAGCGCTCCGGCAGCTGCGTCGCAAGGGCTTCCGCAGAGGTGCCCTGATCCACAAGTCAGCCGAAGGAGACATCTACATCCGGGGCATATCCCGGCGGCGTCGGGCCTTGTGGGGCGCAGGCGGTGGGATGCTCGGTGGGCTGATCGGCCTCGCTGCTCTCCTGATCCTGGCTGTCCTTGAAGTCTCGATTTCAATTCCTGTGGCGCTCCTCATTCTGGCGCTGCCGGCTATGATTGTTGGCCTTGCGGGCTGGATGTACGCCCGCTGGCCGGGTACCGGCGTCGTCCATGAGTTGATGGACAAGCATGCAAGCTGGATGGTCTCCGACGAGGCAGTCATCATCCTCCAGTGTTTGCCCAAATCGATGCGTCTGGCCATTCGTACGATGCGCCGCATAGGCGAGACTCAGCCCTCCATATTCATCATCCATCCCGAGCGAGACTA
>CAYGCA010000006.1:14444-30208 GCA_964348265.1 uncultured Anaerolineaceae bacterium
CAGCGGCATGCCGAGCGGTTGGCGAGAGAGCATCAGGTCGAGTCTGATACCCGAGGCGATGAGCCTTTGCTTCGCCGACTTGAGGACTCCGAGCTGCTTATTGATCAGGTTTGCGACGATCTAAGCGAGGCAACTCAACTGGAGCAGAGCGTTTCGCCGTCGGCCGAGTGGATACTGGACAATTCCTACATCGTGCGTGGGCACATCAAAGATGTCCGGCTCAACCTGCCTAGGAAGTTCTACCATGAGTTGCCTGTGCTCAAGAGTGATCCCAACAGAGGCGAACCAAGGGTTTATAGTCTGGCGCAGGAATTGATCCTGCACTCCGATGCTCGGCTCGATCGCGGCAACATCAAACGCTTTTTGGCCGCCTACCAAGCGGTCAGGGTGCTCACGATTGGTGAATTATGGGCCATGCCTCTCATGTTGCGCATTGCATTGGTGGAGAATCTTCGCCAGCTTGCAGTGCGGGTCGGCCGACAACTGCGCGAACGTCAACTGGCAGACTTCTGGGCCAATCGGCTATTGACTACGGCCCGCCGGGAGCCGAACCAGCTGTTTGCGATTCTGGCCGAGCTTGCGGAGGAGCAGCCTGATCCGAGCTCCTATTTTGTCTCCCAACTCACCGGCCATCTCTATGACGAAGAGGCAGCCTTGGTCCCGGTGCAGAGCTGGGTAGAACGCAGCCTGCGCAAGCCACTGAGAGACATCACCCTCCAGGAGCAAAACCGTCAGGCCGCTGATCAGGTCTCGATTGGCAATGCGATCACGAGTTTGCGGCAGCTTTCGCTGCTGGACTGGCGTGAGATCTTCGAGGACCAGAGCCGCGTCGAGAGCCTGCTGTCGAAAGATCCGGCCGATGTTTATGAGGGCATGGATTTTGAGACCCGTGACAGCTACCGGCGGGCAATCGAAGAAATCGCCCGCAGCGCGGGTGTTTCAGAAGAGGATGTGGCAAATGTGGTCCTCAGGCTTGCTTCGGAAAGTGGAGAAGCCGGCCGCGAAGATCCGCGCCTGCGCCATGTGGGCACCTACCTTGTTGGCAAGGAGCGCCCCCGGCTGGTCGAGTCGGTGGGGGGACATGAGCGGCTTCGCAACCGCTGGCTGCAGTGGGTTTATCGCCATCACACTGCCCTGTACCTGGCCTCGATCAGTTTCACGACCACCTTAATTGTGTCGGGGGTGCTTTGGTTGTCCTTCTCGAAGAGCGGCTCGTCAGGCGTGCTGATTGCAGGGGCGGCGCTTGCCTCACTTCTACCGGCCAGCCAGCTTGCCATTCAGGCAGTTAACTACTTCGTGACGCGTCTATTGCCGCCGCGGACCCTGCCAAAGATGTCCTTTGAGGAGACGGGGATTCCCGATGCGTACCGCTCGCTTGTGGTTGTGCCTGTTCTGATGATCGACGGCCCAACGATTATGGAGGAAATCGACAAGCTCGAGATTCGCTATTTGGCGAACAATGAACGCAATCTCCTCTTTAGTCTCTTCACAGACTTTTCCGACGCCGACGAACAGCATCAAGAGAATGACGATGAACTATTGAACCTGGCGATCGAAAAGATCGAAGGACTAAATCGGCGCTACGGTGCCAACCGCTTCTATCTCTTCCATCGCGGGCGCGAATGGTGCCAATCCGAAGGCAAGTACATTGGCTGGGAACGGAAGCGCGGCAAGCTGGAGGAGCTTAACGGTTTGTTGGACGGTCAGTCGCCGCGCCGCGGACAAGACATCGTCTATGTAGGCGATCCCAATCTGCTGGCAAACGTTCGGTTCGTGATCACACTGGACAGCGACACACAATTGCCCAGGGACAGCGCTCGGCGCATGATCGAAACCCTGGCCCATCCTCTGAATGAGCCACGCTTCCGCTCTGATGGGAGGACTCTCCCCGGTTCGTACACTATTGTTCAACCCCGAGTCAGCACTGCCTTGCCCAGCGCGACGGCTACCCCCTTCAGCCGTCTCTTTACCGACCCTGTTGGCACAGACCCCTACACTAAGGCCGTCTCGGACGTCTATCAGGACTTGGCGGGCGGAGGCTCTTATATCGGCAAGGGGATTTACGACCCGCGAGCCTTCTACCGGGCTCTATCGGGCCGGTTTCCTGATCAGTGGCTCCTAAGCCACGATCTGATAGAGGGCGCGCATGTTCGTGTGGCTCTCGCTAGCGACATCGAGCTCTACGACGAATTTCCGGCCGATTACATGACCTACACCAGGCGACTGCACCGCTGGATTCGCGGTGATTGGCAGATTGTCGACTGGCTCTTGCCGTTCGTTCCCGCGCCGGATGGAGGTCGGGTGCCGAACCCGTTGTCGGTCTTTAATCGCTGGAAGATCTTTGACAACCTGCGGCGGAGTCTGGTGCCTGCTAGCTCGGTGGTGCTTCTCCTGGCCAGTTGGTTGATCTCTCCACTTTTCGGAATGGTCTCCAGCGCTCTGGTTGGCCTGCTGCTGCTCTTCCAACCGATCGTCCAGCCCGTTACCTGGATGATGACAGAACTCGGCTCAGGCAAATTCTCCTGGCGCGAGGTTGCCCATGACCTGAGCCGCTCGATTGTCGAGGCGGCCCTGCTCCCGCACCAGGCCGCCCTATCTCTGGATGCTATCCTGCGTGTTTGGTATCGTCGCCTCATCAGTCGTCGGGGAATGCTGGAATGGACCACGGCGCATGTGGCTGGTATCACCGCCTCGGGCCACGCCCGTGCCTTCCTGATCAACATGGCGATGATCAGCCCCTTCACCCTCGGCGCGGCGATTGCGGTGCGGCGAATTGCGCCGTCCAGTATCTACCCGGCCGCTCCATTCCTGGTGCTGTGGTTCATCAGCCCACTGATCGCTTGGCGACTGAGCGTGGTGCCACGTCCGCGACCGGTACAGGACCAGATCTCGCGCAAAGGAATCCAGCTGCTCAGACGGGTTGCCCGAAAGACCTGGCGTTATTTTGATGATTTCGTGGGGCCAGAAACCTCCTGGCTGCCGCCTGACAACTACCAGGTCTCCCATCAGGATCAGCTCGCCCTGCGGACGAGCCCGACGAACATTGGCTTGTGGTTGCTAAGTGCCCTGGCGGCGCATGATTTCGGCTTTCAGACCCCCGACCAGGTGATCCAACGTCTCGGCCGCACCTTCCATACTCTGACCGAACTGGACCGACACATGGGCCACCTGTTGAATTGGTATGACCTCGAGACCCTCGCTCCGCTCGAACCACGCTACGTATCCTCGGTCGATAGTGGAAATCTGCTGAGTTGCCTGTGGACCATGGAGCCAGCCATTCAGGAGATTCTAACCGGACCACTGCTTGGCCCTTCCGCCCTGGAGGGGCTGCAAGATGCGCTCGGCGTGCTCCAGGAGTTGCTGCAGGAGGATAGTCGGGGAGCGCCGCGTCTCGAGGCCCTCCAGACACTAGAACGATTATTCAGCGATCCACCCGACGGAATTGATGAAATCATCGAGCGACTACGCCGGGCTGTCGTCCCGGCCGACGAGTTGCTGCATCAGGTGCAAAAAGACACTTGGCCTGACAATGAGCTGGTCTATTGGGCCGAGCAGATTCAGAGGCAGATTTCAGCATGGGGGTTGATCATAGATCGCTACCTATCTTGGGTCGAAATGCTTGGAGATGAGCAGGCAGACAATTTTCGGGCCTGGGCCGAGCAGGCTGAGTTCGTTTGGCGACAGACTTCAACCGCGGCCCCTTCACTCTCAGAGCTCGCCGATGGTCGGACGAAGGCCATCAGGGCTCTTGAGGAGATCCTCGAGCAGCGGAATGATCTCCCTGAGTCGATCGCCACCTGGATCAAAAGGCTGTTGGAAACGTATTCAGAGGCCCAAGCTTCTGCAAGCGAAACTGCCCAATCGGCCGGAAGGCTGATGGAGGATGGACGCCGCCTCTCTCAGGAGCTCAATATGCGCTTCCTCTACAACAGTGAGCGGCGTCTATTTACCATTGGATTCAATGTCAGCGAGGGGCGCCCCGACCCCTCATACTATGACCTGCTGGCCAGCGAAGCCCGCCTCGGTAGCTTTGTAGCTATCGCTCGAGGCGACATACCCAGTGAGCACTGGCTTTCGATGAGTCGGCCTTATGGCTCGGTCGGTAGGCGGCGGGTACTGCTTAGCTGGACCGGCACCATGTTTGAGTATCTAATGCCGATGCTGCTTCAGCGCACTTTCGAAAACTCGCTACTCGACAGAGCCTCACGCGAGGCAGTCGTGTTACAGCAGGAGTACGCCCGCCGGCGTGGTGTACCGTGGGGGATTTCTGAGTCGGCCTACGGCGATTTGGATCCCCAAAAGACCTACCAATACAAGGCCTTTGGCGTTCCGGGGCTTGGGCTAAAGCGAGGCCTCGAGGAAGACGTTGTAGTGGCGCCTTATGCCAGCCTGCTGGGATTGGCGGTCGATCCGCCGGCGGTCGTGCACAACCTGGAGCGTCTGGCTGGCATGGGGATGTACGACAGCCATGGCTTCTTCGAAGCGATTGACTTCAGCCGTCAGCGAAAGCGGGAAGGTGAGCGAGGGTTGATCGTCAGGGCTTATATGGCTCACCACCAGGCTATGGGGTTCTTGGCCATTGACAACTTTGTCAACGATCAAGCGATGCGGCGGCGTTTCCACGCCGATCCACGAGTGCGAGCCACGGAGCCACTTCTGTATGAGCGTATTCCGGTTTCGCCTCCGCTTTATCACATTTCGACCCGGGAACGGCCACCTTCCCGCCTGACCGAAGTCGAGATCGCTCCTTCCATCAGCAAGTTCGAAACACCGCACTCGGCAACGCCCAAGACGCAACTTCTATCCAACGGCAGCTATGTCCTCATGGTGACGAGCGCTGGGGGCGGCTACTCCCAGTGGAGAGATCTGGAGATCACCCGCTGGCGGGCCGATACCACTCGAGATCATTGGGGTACTTTCTGCTACGTGCGCGACCTTGACAATGGGCGGGTCTGGTCTAATGCCTACCACCCTGTGGGCGGCGAGATGGATGACTACTCTGTGAGCTTCGCCGTCGACCGGGCAGAGATCCGGCGCTCCGACGCAGGGATCGAAACGGAATCAGAGATCATCGTCTCTCCCGAAGACGACGTCGAGATTCGGCGTATCACCTTGATCAACCGTTCCATTCGTACCCGCCGACTTGAACTCACCAGCTACGTCGAGTTGGCGATGGCGCCACATAACGCAGACCTCCAGCACTCGGCCTTCAATAAGATGTTCATCAAGACGGAGTTCTTACCTGAAGACTGGGCTTTGCTGGCCTATCGGCGTCCACGCGATGAGGATGACCGCCCGATCTACGTCTCGCATCAAATGACCTTCAGCGCGGACGTCGAGGGCGAGATGGCGTTTGAGACGGACCGGTCGCGTTTTGTCGGCCGCGGTCGGACTGTTGCCAATCCTCTGGCGCTTAAAGGACCGCTCTCCAACAGCGAAGGACATGTGCTGGATCCGATCCTCAGCCTGCGGCGCGTGGTGTCGCTCAGGCCCGGACAGCGCGTTCAATTCTCACTCATGCTCGGGGCGGCCGAGACGCGTGAGGCGGCCGTAGGCCAGATCGAGAAATACGCTGATCCCAACGTGATCGCCCGCGCGCTTGAATTGGCGTGGGCTCGGTCCCAACTTGAGTTGCGTCAGTTGCGAATTCAAGCAGATGAAGCCCGTCGCTTCCAGCAGCTAGGCAGCTTCATGCTCTATCCCAACGCCCGGCTTCGCCCACCTCAAGAACGGCTGATCCAAAACAACCTGGATCAGTCGAGGCTTTGGCCTTATGGCATTTCGGGGGATCTCCCAATCGCGCTAGTCACCATCGGGGAACCGAGGGACATGGGGCTCGTTCGCCAGATGATTCTGGCCCATACCTATTGGCGCCAGCATGGGCTCAAGGCCGATCTCTTGATCCTCAACGAAGAATCCAGCAGCTATGAGCAACCCTTGAATGAAAGGCTGGAACGGCTGATACTGGGGCTTTCGATGTATACGGGGATTGATGAGCCTGGAGGCATCTTTCTTCGCAGCGTGGATCAAATCCCCGAAGAAGACTTCACGCTGATGTTGGCCGTCGCCCGAGTAGCGCTGGTTGCGGCGCGCGGCCCACTTCCGCAGCAGTTGGGTGTGCCCAGGGAGGCGCCTGAACTCCCCAGGCATCTTCCCACCCGGCGTGTCGCTGAGGAACCTTCTGCACCGCTGCCCTATATGGAGCTGCCGTATTACAACGGATTTGGCGGTTTCACACCCGATGGCCGCGAATACGCCATCTATCTAGGCCCCGATCGCCAGACGCCGGCTCCATGGGTGAACGTGATCGCCAATCCTGACTTTGGCACGATTGTCAGCGAGATGGGCTCGGGATTTGTCTGGTATGGCAACAGCCAGCGCAACCGCCTGAACAACTGGTCCAACGATCCGGTTAGTGACCCACCATCGGAGGCGATCTACATTCGGGATGATGAGAGCGGGAGGTTCTGGACAGCCACCCCACTGCCGATCCGCGAGCGAGAGGCGTACCGGGTTCGGCACGGGGCCGGTTATTCCATCTTCGAGCACAACAGCCACGGCATTGAGCAGGAGCTGATCATCTCTGTGCCAATGGACAAGGGTGGCGGTGATCCAGTCCGAGTGGAGCGGCTGAGACTGCGCAATGACTCCACAAAAACTCGGAAGCTCTCGGTCACGTTGTACTTCGAGTGGACCTTAGGGGAGGATCGGGAGACTTCTCAAATGCATGTGGTAACGGAGTGGGATGCAGAGGTTCGGGCTCTGCTGGCCCGCAATCGCTACCATCCGGACTACGGCGAGCGGCTTGCCTTCGCCACGCTTAGTCCCGCTCCAAAGGAATACACCGCTGATCGAACTGCCTTCTTGGGGCGAAACGGCAATCTGGCTGAGCCGGATGCCATGAAGCGGATTGGGCTCTCAAGACGCACCGGCGCAGGGTTGGATCCCTGCGCAGCCTTGCAGATCAGCTTGGAACTGGAGCCAGGCGAGGATTCCGAAGTGACGTGCATCCTGGGGCAGGCCGAGTCGCTTGAGGAGGTGCACCGGCTGATCAGCAAATATCGAGAGGACTTGGCTGTCGAGGATTGTCTGGTGCGTACGAGCAATTGGTGGAATGAGTTGCTGGAAAGCATCCAGGTCGATACGCCTGAACTCTCGGTAGACATACTTCTAAATCGCTGGCTTCTCTACCAGACGTTGAGCTGTCGGATCTGGGGGAGGTCGGGATTCTACCAATCAGGCGGGGCCTTCGGTTTTCGTGACCAGCTGCAGGATGTCATGACTCTTATCTATGGTGCCCCGGAGCTGGCCCGAGAGCAGATCCTCCTATCCGCCGGTCGGCAGTTTCGTGAGGGCGACGTGCAGCACTGGTGGCACCCCCCCGGTGGGGCCGGGATTCGTTCGCGTATCTCCGATGACTTGCTGTGGTTGCCATACGTGGTTGCCCATTATGTGCGCATCACGGGCGACACCGACATCCTCGAAGAACAGGTGCCGTTCCTCGAGGCTCCCCTCCTTGAAGAGGACGAACACGAAGTCTTTATGACCCCCGAGGCCTCTATTGAAAGCGCAAGTCTTTATGAGCACTGTCGCCGGGCGGTCGAGCGCGGCCTGACCTCCGGCCCACATGGTCTCCCGCTCATCGGTACGGGCGACTGGAACGACGGTATGAACCGGGTAGGTGTCGAGGGTCGGGGCGAGAGCGTATGGTTGGCCTGGTTCCTTGTTGAGGTGCTCAATCGATTTGCCGAAGTGGCCGAGCTGTGCGGCCAGTCCGATCAGGCCAGCGATTACCGACAACGGGCACGCAAGCTGGCATCGACCATTGAGCGGGAAGCCTGGGATGGAGAATGGTATCGACGGGCGTACTTCGATGACGGTACCCCCATTGGCTCGGCGACGAGCGATGAAGCCCAGATTGACTCCTTGCCCCAGTCGTGGGCCTGGATCAGCGGAGCGGCCATTCTTGAGCGAGCCGAGAGGGCGCTGGACTCGGCCTGGCAGCACCTTGTTCGCGAAGAAGCCAAGATGGTTCTCCTATTCACTCCGCCTTTCGACAAGTCGGAGCCGAGCCCAGGCTATATCAAGGGCTACCCGCCAGGCGTGAGGGAGAACGGCGGACAGTATACCCACGGGGCGCTATGGCTGGCGGTGGCGCTGGCCCGGCGCGGGGACGGTGAGCGTGCTGCCAAGCTCCTGCGGATGCTCAATCCGATCGAACATACCCGAGAACCCGAAGACGTTCTGCGCTATTCCGTTGAGCCTTACGTCGTTTCCGCCGATGTCTACAGCCTTCCTGGAAAAGTCGGTAAAGGGGGCTGGACTTGGTACACGGGGTCTGCCGGCTGGATGTATCGGGCCTGGATTGAGGAGGTGCTTGGGCTCAAAGTCCGCGATGGTAAGCTCTCTCTTCAGCCTGTCATACCCTCGGACTGGGAGGGATTCTCGGTCCGCTATCGGCGAGGCGAGGCGGTTTACGAAATCACTGTCGAGAACCCCGAGAAGGTCAGCCGTGGCGTAGCCATGGTGGAGCTGGATGGTCTCCCTCTGGAGGAGGCGACCATTCCACTCGAGGAGAACTTGATCAAGCACAAGGTGCGCGTGCTCATGGGGGTGAAACAGGAAAGTCCTGGCAGGGAGAAGATCGGGCTACCCGATCCCCCCGAGGAGGCCCTCTAAAGCCTTTGGCTTGCTGCATCTATCCGCGCCGGAGCCCAGCGGGCAGGGGCTGGGAGGCTCTGTAGGTATTGCTCCTCAGGTCCCGTCTTCTCTGGGTATGAAGCCCAATTTGGCTTTGAATAGGAGATTTGCGAGCCGCCGAGAGGACGTCGATTCGGGTTCCTATAGCGGGCTCCTGGCAACGGGACCGGCGCCTGTGACGGGACCTCCTCCTCAATAACCCAGAGCATACCGCCTCAAGTAGGCTGGCGGCAAGCAACCCCCAGTGGAATCCCCCTGAAGAAGTTCAGCTGTGAGCCGTAGAGGTCGCTCTATTGAGATTCAAGTGAGGGATGGGTTGAGGGCCTGCTCACCGGCTCGCTGATCGTGGGCAGTTCAAGCGATATCAAGGCAGACTCTAGCACCCAGCCGACCTTATCCTCCAACACCACCTTCCACCAGTGGCCGCCCTTGGCCCGCACACCATTAAGTCTGCTGCGGTGGGGTAGGATAAGACCTTCGACGCCTGGGGGAATCGAAGCCAGGGAGGCGTAGTTGCTGCCCGGTCCCAACCGGATTTCGGTCGGGACGGCGGTTGCCACGCTTGTCCAATCCGACAAGGAATTCGAGATCTCCATCGGCTCGACAGCGATCATCATCATCCCATTCGCTACACGCCGTTCGACCCCTTTCCAAGGCTCGTTCACTACGCCGCCATTGATCCACATGGTTGACGAGCCGCCGCCGTCTTGGTTGATGCCTGAGGTGGCACCCAGCCTGTTGCGACAGAAGGCCGCCAGCTCATCGATCGTCATACCGATGCTCCGCTCAGCGTCTCGCCCGTCGACAACCACGAAGTAAAGGAAGGCAGCGTTGTAGCAGATTGCGGTGCGAGGGTTGCGATTGGTGGCGCCTCGGTCATTGGGGAAGCTTTGTATGCGGCGCTGGTGCAGGAAATGGAAACTTCCGGCCAAGCTGGCGTAGGTTCGCGTCCAACTAAGGGGGTTGGGGGTAACACAGTCATTCTTGAGATGGTTGATCTCCATGGAGATGCCGATCTCATCCCCGATTCCAAGATTCTCAAGCAGCTTTGTACGCTTGCCACCAGTGGCTGAAAGCACGACATGGTCGAAAGGGATAGGGGTTGAGCCATGTCCATCGCGAATGCTAGTGACATAGCCACGCAACATTAGAGGTCGTGGCAGGACAGAGATGGGTTGGGTCAGTTCGACGAGCACCTCGACGCCGGCGCTGCTAGTGCCGGTACTGGCGTCGTAGTGTGGCGTGTAGACGATGAGCTGGTTTCTGCCGCGTCCGACGTTAATGCCGTCGATCTCCTGGGTATGCCCTGTGCGGTGGTAGCGGAGGCGCTGACCCTTAGGCGAATGAGCGACGCAGCCGCCTATGAAGGCCTCTCGGTCCATGCCCCAGGCGAAACCGCTGCCTCCGCCGAGGTCGTCGAAGCGTTTGACGTACCAGCCCGACTGGATCTGGCCGCTCTCGGGCACTCCTGTCCCCTGGTTGTGGAAAGAGCCATTGATGGCCACGACAACGCGATTACGCTGGCCCCAGCTTCCCCCCCAGGCATTAATCGCCCCGTTGTAGCGCTCGGCCATGTCGCGTACTGTTTCTAGCCCTCGGGCCAGCTTTCCTTGAGCAATGCTGCTGTCCACGATAAGGTTGGGATTCTGGCGGTCCATGCGGGCCACGTGAACCCGGTTGGGACCCGGTAACTCAAAGAGGCTGTACTCGATTCCGTCCGCCACTTGACTCCAAGCGGGTAGAGCGGTTTCGGCAACCTGGAAGGAGGCAAGCAGAGCAGCTGAGAGGGCTAGCCAACTGAGGAGAGGTCGCAACTTCATTACTAAGCGCATGATAGGGATGTTTGAGTTGACGACCAGATGCGTAGAGACTGATCATCCAGTCCTTAGAGTAGCCTGAGTTGGTTTTCAGGCCAATAGGAAATGGGAAGGATGCGGTCGCGCCCGATACCCGTGGACTGCGGGAATCTCGAACTGCCGGCGAGCTACAATCCGCTTCGGCTGGCAGGCCAGGTACCCATCACTTGCCTGAGGATGGCGAATTCGCCGAGGTGGTAAGCGTTGTGGTCGGCAACCACAAGAATCTCGCGGAAGATGTTGTAGCTGACAGCATGGGGTAGGGGAGCGTAAAGATCGGTTTCAGGGTCGCCGACGAGATCCTGGAGCGCCTCCAAATCAGCCCAGAAATTGGTGAGGGTCTTGTGCCAACCAAGTTCATCGACCTCCGCTTCGGGCCGGGGCCAATATCCGTCCGGCCAGTTTGGCGAGGTGTGGTCTGGATCGCGGATGAATTCAAGGATATCCCATTGGGCGATTCGAATGTGTTCCAACAGCTTCCAGGGAGTGTAAGAGAGATTTGGTGGCCGTGTGTTGAAATGCTCCGGGGGAAACTCAGCGACGGCCTCGCGAAATCCCATATGGGCGTTGCCGCCCCGCAGCAGAGCAAGCAGTTGATCGCGCACGACTCTGTCATCGCTCATGGTCCAAGCTCCATTGGAGATTTGGATCATTGTACCAACCCTGTCGCCCGCGACTTCTTCTGGCGGCTCTCAGGCGTTGGCTCGATCTGCGGGTCTATGCCATTGCGTCGATTGTTGCCTGTTTAAACTGCGGCATCAGCATTGGTGGCTTTGCGCTCATATTCCGAACGTCAGACCGGGCTGAACCCAGCTGTTGGGTGACCCACAGCCGAGCGCTGGCCGGGGTTTTGTATCCTTGGGTTGAAAGCTGTGGTCTGGCGCCCCTGCTGAGCCAGCCCAATGGGAACGTAGACGGGAGGCCAGCCGTTCCACCGAGTGCAGGCTCGTGTGGCTTGCGGCCATCAGGAGCTCGAACGACAGGAGCATTTCAAGACGGTTCCCAGGCTGAGTCAGGTGGCTGTAAGCCAAATCAGGCAGTGCTGGGGTCACGACCTCGGCCGCGTTGCTACTGGATGTCGGTAACAAGCCAGCATGGGCGCTGCTCTCAGCGGTGGGAGATAGAGCCACCAGGCGAACAGCTCAGCGATCAGACCGCGATGGCTGAGCAGGTCAAAGCCTGCCGAAACACCGGATCGCGGAGGGGAACCCATATTCCTTCGACTGGACGTAGAATCCGCCTGCCAGTACTACTTATCGAAGATGGGCTATGCTGGCGCAGGCGGAATCCTTGCTTGACCAGACAACGGGTAGACTTAGGGGAATGGGACTGACGAGCGTCGGGCCATCAGACTTGAGGGGCCGGGACAGAGACTGCATAGGAAATAGGGCAGGGGACTGTGCCCCCTATCACCGTCCCTCACTCCGGATGGTGAGAGACCCCGCGATGAAGGTGGGCAGGACCTGGCGTCGGGCATACCTCCCGTTGGCACTCCTTCTTCCGATGATCTGGCTTATCGCCCAACGCCCTTTGACCGTGCACGGGCAAACCGAAGCCTATCTCATCAGTGGCCGGTTGACGGATCCTCAAGGGAGGCCAGTGTCGGAGGCCGAAGTTCGCCCTAATGCCTCACGCGAGGGCGAAGCCTTAGCGGTGGCCGAAAGTCATAAGGATGGCAGCTGGTCCCTGCGGATCCATTTTGTGCCGGAGCTTGGTCAGACCCTCTCCATTGAGCGAGCTCATTTCCACTCCGCAGAACATATTCTCGAGGCTGAAGCGGTCGATCAACTCAGGAGGTCGGGAACCTACGATCTCGGGGATATGACACTGGAACGCAAGATCACCGCTGGTTTTTGGGCAGCGGGCCTGATTTTCCTGGGGATCCTCTTGGTGATCGCCACTGAAAGATTGCACAGTACGACGGCGGCGCTGGCGGGGATGTCGGTTGTGTTCTTGATCAGTCTGGTCGGTGGAGCCATCAATCCGGCATACTACATTTTCGACTTGGAGCGTGCCCTCACTTATATCAACTGGGAGGTGATCTTCCTGGTATTGGGTATGATGATTATCATCGCCGTTATCGAGGGCACCGGGATCTTCCAGTGGACCGCGTTTCAGGCCTATCGCTTGAGCCGAGGGCGGGCTTGGCTGCTGGTGCTGATCCTGATGGGGGTTACGGGCGTGGCCTCGGCTTTGCTTGACAACTTCACCACTATGCTGCTGATGACGCCGATCAGCCTGCAAATCGGTCTGGCGATGGGGATCAACCCGCTCGCGCTTATCATCCCCGAAGTGCTAGCTTCGAATGTGGCTGGAATTTCGACTTTGATTGGCACTCCGACCAACATACTCATCGGCGCCTATGCCGGGATCAGCTTCAGCGACTTTCTGGTCAATCAGACTCTGGGGGTCCTTCTGGCGATGTCTCTGAGGGCTGGATTTGTGCTTTTCTTCTTCCGACATGAGTGGCGAAAACAGGCGGAAGGGATCTCGCCGCGACTCTATGACAGGCTGCAGAAGAACGCCACTCTCCAGGATCCAGTCGGGCTCTGGAAGTCGGGGATCGTGTTCATGTTGGTGCTGGTCGGCTTTGTCGCCGGCGAACGGCACCACATCGCGCCAGCCGTGCCGGCTTTGATTGGCGCCACCATACTGCTGATCTGGCTTAACCCGGACATTCATCACATGATTCGGTCCGTTGACTGGACCACACTCGTGTTTTTTATTTCGATCTTCATCGTCATTGGCGCCATACAGGAAGTCGGGATTGTCAGCCTGCTTGCGGGCGCCATGGCGGATTTGATCGGCGGGAACCTGACGCTGGGGATCTTTGTACTGGTTTTTGGTGTAGGCACCCTTTCTGTCGCTATCGCAAATATCCCCCTGGCAGCTTCGATGTTGCCGATCGTCGAGTTTCTCAGCAGCTCGATCCCGGGTGCGGGCAGCAAGGTCTTGTATTATGCCCTGTCTATGGGCGCGGCCATGGGAGGCAATGGCTTCCTAATCGGGTGCGAGGCCAATCTGGTGACTGCAGGGATCAGCGAGCAGGCTGGGACGCCCATATCCTTCGGTGAGTTCATGAGAATCGGTCTGCCAGTGACCTACCTCACCTTGTCGGCTGGCTTCCTGTGGCTTCTGCTGCGTTTTGTTGTCTTCGGGAGCTAGAGAGGAGAGCGGCTATGGCTCCCATCCTGTGCCCAACCCGGGGAGGCGAACCCAGCTATCCCAATCAAGATCGCGCCATCCTGCTGGCCAAAGAGCGCGATGAGAGGCTCTTGTTTCTCTTTGTGGCCGACGTCAGTTTCCTTGGAGGGAGGGCGGGCCCCGTCCTGGTCGATGTGGAAGAGCAAATCGAAGAAATGGGAGAGTTTCTGCTGGAAATGGCGCAAGAGCGGGCGGAGAAAGAGGGCGTCTCCGCTGGGGCCGAAGTCCGCTGGGGAGACTTTCGGGGGGCCCTTGCGAGTGCGATCGAGGAACACCAGATCTCCACCGTAGTGCTTGGAAGCCCTGGTGAGGAATCAGCCATCACAACAATGGCGTACCTGAAGGATCTGACCCAGTCGCTGGTTGAGGACCTGGGTGTTGAAGTGATTCTGCTGTGGCGCGGCGAGATTGTGGACCATGAGCAGTCCTGACGCTGGGCTAGTTCACCAGCGAAAGCTCTGAGCCACCTTTCAGACGAGCAAGGGAGTGGACAGCTGGATGCCGGGCGATTGGTGAGCAGTCGAGCAGACCAACACGCTGACTGAGGAGGGAGGTAACTGAGATGGCGGGCCTGGAAGGTCAAGTTGGGATCATCACAGGCGGCGGGACAGGGATTGGGCGGGCCGTGGCCTTGAGTTTAGCCGGTGCGGGCGCCAAGGTGGTGGTCTGTGGTCGCCGCTCAGACCCGCTCGATCACACCTTGGCCGAGATCAGAGGGGCGGGCGGTGAAGCGCAGGCGATCCAAGCCGATATCTCCCGAGCAGTTGACGCCCAGCGGGTGGTTGAGCGCACCTCCTCGCATTTTGGGAAGGTCGACCTCCTGATCAACAATGCCGGGATCCCGGGGGGTGGCAGGATCCATGAGCACGATATTGAGGCTTGGGATCGCGTGATGGCTGTCAATCTACGCGGGCCGTTTCTTATGACAAGGGAGGCCCTGCCGAGCATGCGCCAGCAGAGGAGGGGGCACATCGTCAACATCAGCTCCGAGTCCGGGCTGGAATACTATCCCGGAAACGGAGCCTACGGCGTTTCCAAGCATGCCCTCAATGCCCTGTCTGAGTACATCCAGAGGGAAAACCAAGAGCACGGGATTAGGGTGGACACGCTGTGCCCTGGGATGGTGGTCACGGAAATGACGGAACACTCCTCGGGCCTCTCCCACGAGAAGTGTCTCTATCCGGAGGACGTTGCCGACCTCGTGCTGTGGCTGGTGACCCGACGGCCCAATATCAAGATCGGCCGGCCGGTCCTGATTCAAACGATGCTCAATCCCTGGAAGTGAGACCGGGATTGGGCCGGATGCCCGGCGGATCGCTGCGAGGCTCCCGAAGCTTCTCAGGGGATCTGACCGAGTCTCTCCGAAACAATGTAGAATTAGGCCGGGCGATGGCTGAAGGGTGTGATAGAGCATGCACCCGGGACAGCTGCGCGCTACCTCTGGAGCGATAGGATCGGGTCTGTTCAGCGGAAGGTTCAACTCTTGGAGGATCCCACGCAGGGGGAACCTGGGAGAGAGCTCATCGAGGAAGCAGTCCAGCTCCGCCCGCCCCTCGCGGGCAGGGTCCGGCTCTCCGAGGTGATCAACCCGCTGGTGCGGCGGGGGCAGCTGTATGAAACGCTCGAGGCTGGCCGGGTCCATTGCTACGCTTGCGCGCACGAGTGCATGATCAGGCCGGGCGGGCGCGGGATCTGCCAGGTGCGCTACAATTTGGGCGGGAAGCTCTACGTCCCCTGGGGCTACGTCGCCGCGCTGCAGTTCGATCCCACGGAGAAGAAGCCTTTCTACCACGTTTACCCCGGCTCGGACACGCTCACCTTCGGCATGCTGGGCTGCGACCTGCATTGCCCCTACTGCCAGAACTGGGATATCTCCCAAGCGATGCGCGACGCGGCCGCCGATCGGCAACCCTTAAGGGTGGCGCCGGAGGAACTGGTCGATATGGCCCTGCGCAATGGTGCCAGGTGTATCGCTAGTTCCTACAACGAGCCGCTGATCACCTC
>CAYGCA010000006.1:30218-32806 GCA_964348265.1 uncultured Anaerolineaceae bacterium
AATGGGCGATGGCCGTCTTCAGGATGGCCAAGGCCGCCGGACTCATCGGCCTCTATGTCTCCAACGGCAACGCGACCCGCGGCGTGCTGGAGTACATCCGGCCCTACACCGACGGCTACAAAATCGACCTCAAGACGATGGACGACAGGAGCTATCGCAGATTGGGCGGGGTGCTCGCTCACATCCTGGATGGCGTGACCATGGTGCACGAGATGGGTTTCTGGCTGGAGATCGTGACGCTGGTGGTCCCTAGCTTCAACGACGAGGAGGCTGAACTCCGGGAGGCGGCGCGGTTCATCCGTTCGCTATCTCCGGATATCCCCTGGCACCTCTCAGCCTTCCACAAGGACTACCGGATGCGCGACCCGGACAACACCAACGCACAGACCCTGCTTCGGGCGGCCGAGATTGGCTACGAAGAAGGGCTGAACTACGTTTATGCCGGGAACCTTCCGGGCAGGGTGGGCCCGTACGAGGATACTCGCTGTCCCACCTGCCAGGTTACACTGATCGCCCGTAGGGGATATGTGATACTGGATTACCAACTCACGCCGGGTGGGAGCTGCCCGCGCTGCCAGACCATGCTTCCGGGTCTGTGGCCGAAGTCGAAGCGGGAAGTCCGGCGGGGGTCTGAGTTCGACCTCCTCTTCCGCGGGCCGCGCCGGGTGCGGTAGGTAGGTCATGCGGAACGTGCTTCTCCAGGCCCTCACCCGAAGGTCTCTTCTGGGGTCTGTTGGGGCCAAAGGGCGCTGGCGCCTAGGTTGTCCGCCTGCTGGCATATCTGGTATGTCATACTCAACAAGGGGCGCTCGTTCATGAAGCGTGACATGGCAGGGCCGTCTCGCCGTGAGAGGTAGACGGCCTGAGAGGACTTCTGCGTAATCAGGCTCCCGCTGCGCTTAGGTGGAGGCCGCCGCTCCCCGGGCAATCTAAGATCGTCTTGCGAGCCGGAAGTACTCTCGCAGCGCACCGGGCTGGCGCGCCATGCGGATGCCCTCGGGAAGAATAGCGATCAGCAGGACGAGCAGAATTCCTCCAATGAAAAGTGAAGACTCAATAGGCCGGCTCCAGAAGCGTGTCAACCCGAGAATTAGTAGCAGACCGGATCCGACGGCAAGGGTGATATTGCGGGTGAGGTAAAAGAGGATCCCACTGAGGAGAACCCCGAGAACGGTCTCTGGAAAAGCAACCCAGGCGGAGATGCCGGCCCCCACCGCAGCCCCCTTGCCACCCCGAAAGCGCAGCCAGACAGGATAGTTGTGTCCCACCATGGCCGCCAAACCGGCCAGTAGGTAGGCTGGCCACGGGATCTCCATTCCCCAGGCCAGCGCCAACGCAGTCGGCCCCTTACTTACGTCCAAGCCCGCGGCAAGCAGACCCCAACCCCATCCTACGGCGCGGATGGCGTTCGAACCACCCACATTGCGGCTCCCCATCTCGCGCAGGTCTGGACCGCCGCGGAGCCGGACGACGATCTGAGAGAAAGGGATCGAGCCGAGCAAATAGCCTGCGAACAGGCCGATGCATACTCGCAATAGGTCCATTCACATCTCCCCTGGCTTAGCTGGTTTCTCCCGTCTCCCCCTGGAGCTGGGAACTCGCTTGACGGTATCCTTCTGCGATCATGTGCGCTCCCCAGTCGAAGTCCCAAACGGCCAGGCGCTCAAAGCCGCTGACGGAAATGTAGCGTCCACCGCTCTGCCGGATGCGATCAGAGGTTGTCTCATTCTGGCGGCTCATCGAGACGTGAAGCGCGCGGCTGGTCACTCCGAAGATGTCAAGGGAGCTGGCCTTCTCGCTGAAGAGGGAAGTTATGTGAACACCCCACAATTCGTCGGCTCCCCGCTCAAGTGCGATTGGGACTGGAAGACCGGAAGCTAGCCCGCCATCGATCAACCACTCCCCGTTCACATTCCAGGGTGGAAAGAGCGGAGGGATCGCGGTTGAGGCCATAAGGGCGTCCAGAAGTTGGTCTTCGGGATCGTCACCAAAAACGTAGAGCTCACCCGAGTGCAAGTAGCTAGCGACGATGTAGGCCCTCGGGCCGCGCAAATCCCCGAAAGAATGGACATCGGGGGGAATAGTTCGCTCTAGGAACCGGCGAAATCGATGGTTGGGGAACAAGGATGGCGCGCCGCGCACCGTTCGCCAGAGCATCGAACCGCGGCCGCCAGGGTAAATGTCGTCCTTCTTCGTCTGTCGCCAAACCTCGGCCAAGCGCTCCACTTGGGGCTGGCCCCATCCATGGCTGGCGAGGAAGACAGCGTTCAGAGCCCCGGCAGAGACGCCCACAATCAAATCAGGCTCAAAGTCGTGCTCGACCAGAGCCTTAAGCGCTCCGACTTGTAGCGCCCCGCGGTGTCCTCCCCCGCTCAGGATTAGGGCGACGGATCTGTTCTTCATCTGGATGTTGTCCTCTTTCTTCCTTCAGGGGTTCAGCGCAAGCATGTTGTGGTTTACTGGACTTGATTCCGTATTCTAACCGTTAAGTTGGTGAGGAGCTGGGAACCGGTAGATGTCAGCGTCCAGTTGAGGCCAAGCCACGCTTCGCCACTCTCAAGATGGACCTTGGGCCGCAGGCGTGATCT
>CAYGCA010000006.1:32837-33221 GCA_964348265.1 uncultured Anaerolineaceae bacterium
AGCCATTTCCGAGAAGTCATAAAGCGCGCGGTAGAGGGGGAAGAAGGAGTTGATTCCATGCAGTCGGATAATAGCCTCTCCGTCCGGCTTGGGTACGCCTGCATTAATACTAGGCTGCCTTCGGCCAGCCGAACCTGCCGCTTGAGGAATGCCACACCGGAGAGGATCCTGGAGCTTGCGCGGGAGAATCTGGCGGCACTGACGACCATCCTCGAATGGAACTCTGAACAAGGCATCTCGCTCTTCCGCATCTCTTCGGACACCATCCCCTTTGGATCCCATCCCGTGAACAAGCTTCCATGGTGGGAGATCCTGCGTCCGGAGTTTGAGCTGATCGGCCGTTACATCCGGGAGGCTGGCATGCGGGTGTCAATGCACCCGGGT
>CAYGCA010000006.1:33231-34373 GCA_964348265.1 uncultured Anaerolineaceae bacterium
CAGTTCACTGTACTCAACTCGAACCGTGAACAGGTCGTCCGGAGCAGCGTGGCGGAGCTGGAGTATCACGCCCGCCTGCTGGATGCGCTTCAGGTTGACAGCCGTCACAAGATCATCCTACATGTCGGCGGGACGTACGGGGACAAATCCAAGAGCCGGCAGGGTTTTCTGCAGAATTTTGGTCGGTTGCCCCCTTCGGTGGCGACTAGGCTGGTGATCGAAAATGATGAGAAGAATTACACATTCGAGGACTCCTTGTCGATCGCCAAAGAGCTCGATATCCCGGTCGTATTTGATGTGTTTCACCATCGCTGGAACCCTTCCCTGGATGGATGGACGGTTGTCGAGGCGATCGAGAAAGCGGCGACAACCTGGGGGCCGAAGAAAGATGGACGGCCTAAGGTGCACTATTCCAACCAGTGGCCGGGTCGCGCGCCAGGATCACACTCTCAGTCACTCGATCTGCCGGCTTTCACCGAGTTCTACCGCTCAGTCGAGGGCATGCCGCTTGACGTGATGCTGGAAGTCAAGGACAAGGAACAATCACTTCTAGCCGCCCGGAAGGCTCTTGGGCTGGGCTAGCCTCGCGGACGCTGGCCCCGCACCAAGCTCGCTGGGAAACATGAACGCACGGCATGTGCACGCTCAATGGAGTGCCGGCGGGGGAAGTTGAGAGACCAAAGAGGCGACAGTGCCTCCCGCACGACCAAAGGCAGGAGTGCGCCACCTGACCAGGACGGCAGAATAAGCCTCGCTAGTCGGCGCGCTGATGAGCCCTTGTCGGAGCGGGGCTCATCTCTGAATCGCCAAAGCGGTCCTGAAGTCGTGCGCCCCAGTTGATCAACGCTACCCCCAACTGTGCGAGTGCTAAGCTAAACCGAGGTTTCCCCATCAGGGATTCAATTCTCGCCCGATGAGCTAGTCGTTGATATTCAGCCTCGCGAAGAAATTCCCTTTGTCGGTACCACATCAAGGACTCGAGATCAAACATCGCGTACCTCCCGTGGCTGGACTTAACTCACATAACTTGCTATAATACGTTTGACAGTTATAATCTATCACAAGAGCTATAACCTGTCAATACTAATTTGCCAGTTAGAACCGGCGAGCGAGGCTGACGTGGAATGACTTCGAAGGAGACT
>CAYGCA010000006.1:34383-39257 GCA_964348265.1 uncultured Anaerolineaceae bacterium
CACCCGGCAACTGGTATTTCGATGCAGGGGAGTTGAGCCTCGACTTCGCCAACACGGCAGAATGGCACGCCAGCAGCGAGCCGAGGGAATGCCTCCACAACTACACCGACCTGGTCGACTGGTCTGCGGAGGCTGGCCTCCTGACCGAAGACCAAGTTCGGCATTTGCTCGCGGAGGAGCGTTTGCATCCAGGCCAGGCGAAGGGCGTCCTGAAGAGGGCGATCGAGTTGCGGGAAGTGATCTACCGAATCTTTTCGGCGATTGCTCTTGATCAGGAACCCGACGAGGAGGACCTCTTCGATCTGAATGCTGTCCTTTCACAATCGATGATGCAGGCCAGAGTCGTCCCTACGCCGCATGGTTTTGAATGGGCTTGGACCACCGACGAAGAGGGGCTTGAGGGAGTGTTGTGGCCGCTTGCACGTTCGCCGGCCGATGTCCTGACTTCGGAAGACCTTCATCGAGTGGGAGAGTGTGCTGACGACCGCGGCTGTGGCTACCTCTTCCTGGATACAAGCCGCAACAAAAGCCGTCGCTGGTGTAGCATGGATAGCTGCGGCAACCGGGCCAAAGCGCGCCGCTTCTATCGGCGCAAATCAGGGGAAAGGAGGCCGGGCGACCGGGCTTGAATTCCTGCGATGGTACTCCGCCTTTGGGACCAAGCTATGCTTCGGGGCTGGACAGATCTCTCGATTCCTTTCCAGTCACAACCCCCTCGTAGAGCGCCGAATAGTCCACATCAGCCATGCCCTTTTCAATGGCTCGCTCGATTATGGCTCGCACGCCCTCCAAAGCCGCCACGTTAAGACCGAGCGATAGTGCTTCCTCCCTGATTAGTTTCACATCCTTCAGCATGAGCCTCGTCGGGAAGTTCGGGTTTGAGTAGTCCGCGGCGAGCATGCGCGGTAGCTTCTTGTCGAAGGTGGGCGCATAGACTGCGCTTTTCCGGACTATTTCCATGAAAGGCTCCACCTCCAGCCCGCTTCCAAGGACCATACCAAGGCTCAGTGAGAAGGCGGCCGTGAGGGAGGCGATCAACTGGTTCAGAGCTAGTTTCAGAGCCGCCGCCTTCCCCACCTGGCCGATTAGGTGCACCTCCGGGCCGAAGCTGGCGAGCAGTCCTGACCAGCGCCTATACTGTTCCGGCTCGGCGCCGACAAGGACTGTCAGTTCGGCCGCCTCCACCTGAGGGATGCTGCCCAGCACCGGCGCCTCCAGATAGTCACCCCCCACGGCGTTCACGTCCTTCTGCAAGGAGAGGCTCTCCAGCGAACTGATGGTTCCCATCTGGATCACGGTCCGGTCCCGAAGCTCCTGGCGGGCCGCGTTGGAAAGCAGGGTACCCCGGATTGCGGGCTCGTCAGCCAGCATGGTAATCACGCAATTCGAGGCTCGGATGGCCTCCCCGGGTGTGGCGGCGACCGCCGCGCCTGCTCTGCGCAAGGCCTCCACCCGATCCTTGGTGCGATTATAGGCCACTAGGGTATAGCCGCATTGTAGCAGTCTTGCCGCCATGGGCCGGCCGATCAGGCCGGTGCCTAGGAAAGCAATCACAATCCCGTCTTTCATCGCTCCCTAACTCCTCTGTCTGAGCACTGCCGCGGGATGTACACTTGGTCCCGCATCCCTTGAATCCCTCTCCTCTGCAGGGTTGAGGACCCAGCCGTCTCCACGCGAGGGCCTGATTGGCGGGAGAAGGAAAACTCGCAACGAAGACTTGGTGAAAGTGACCCAAAGCGGTGTAGCATCCTTGAGCGGTTGCAGTGCCTTCCAGCCCAAGCTTCTCAAACGTGATCCCAGAGGCTCGGCGCACCGATAACCTGCCGAGAGGCCCACTGCTAGGGTTCTATTGCTTCCACTTCACGCCACAGGGAGGTGTAGTCAGTGTCGCTCAGGATGCCCATCTCCCAGTATTTGGCCTCACGTATGCGTGCTGTCAACAGGCCAACCGTCGTTCCTTGCCCGTTCACGGAGAGGACGGCGATGCCGTCCACCTGTGGCCTAACCAGCCTGGAGGCGACCAACGAGCTGGCGTACATGACCAAGTTGCGCTCCGCGATGAACTCCGAAGTTCCGGCTTCGGCCGGAGCCAGATGGACGACTGCTAGTAGCTCGGCGCCCTCCCCCGTGGATTGGAAGTTTGCATCGGTGTCGATTCCCATGGCAGAAAGCGAATCGATGAGCATGGTCAGCGCTCCCCTGCCGACTAGGAAGCTGCGCTGGGTCAGCTCGGGCGGCAGGGTGGTGTCCTCAAATCCGGCGACCTGCTGGCACTGGCGCAGGTAGGCTCTGGCAAGCATGAGCGTAGGATCCAGCCGAGCTGCCTCCTGAAAGTAGGGCAGGGCGCTCTCGCAGTCGCCGCGCGCCAGGTGAGTGAGCGCTAGGCCATAGCTGGCCTGGGCGATTTCTAGATTTGTGGCGCCAACCTCGACACATACGTCGAGAGCCCCCTGGAAGTATTTCTCCGCTACCGCAGGATCTCGGCCGGTGTTGATATAGGCGAAGCCGATCGCTACCACGTGCGATGCCTCCCGGGGTGCCATTGCGGCGGCGAGCTCGTACTGGGCGATGCGGTCTTCAAACCGGCCTTGCGCGAGATAGGCCCTCCCCAGCCAGGCGACGTAGCGGTCTTCGCTCGGGTCGAGGTCCAGGGCCCGCTTGAATTCACGCTCGGCATCGTTCATCTGGACGCTCTCAAGGTACAGGCGTCCTAGCAGGATGAGGTGATCCCCGTCGTAGGGCTCCAACTCGATGGCTCACTTGTAGGTCCCTTTGGCTTGCTGGGATTCGCCGGAGCAGGCGTAGCCGAAGCCGAGGGCGGCGTGATTGTCGCCGGACCGGGGATGGAGAGCGACCGCCTGCAGGAACTGGTCGACGGCCTGGAGGCAGTCCCCGATGGCCACATAGGTGCAGCCGAGGCCAAGATAGCCGTTCTCGTCGTCAGGATCGACCTGGATGGCTGTCCGCCACTCCCTCAGGGCGATGGTGTATTCGCCGGCATCGCGATAGACCCCGCCAAGGCAGGCGTGCCCATCCGGGGCGTTTGGGGCGATCTCCAGAATGCGCTGGCAGTAAGCGATCGCGGCCTGAACCTCTCCAGTACGACTTGACTGCCGTGCGGCAAGAAGCAGGGTAATGTAGTCGTCGGGAGCCAGGGCCTGGGCCTGATCGATTTGCTCGCGAGCTGCATTCTCATCATCCAGACGATAGAGATAGTTGGCGGCTATGGAGGAGCGCCGGTGGACGAAATCCGGCTGAAGATCCAAGGCAGTCTGATACTCGGCTAGGGCTTCGGCGCTGTTCGGGTCCAGCCGGATCGCATTCTCGCCCGCTCGCAGCGCCTTGTCGTACATCCGCAAGTCGGCGTAGATCCCACCAAGGAAGCTTTGGACAATGGCGTTCTTGGGATTCAGCCGGAGGGCCCGTTCGCCGGCTTCCAGAGCGTCGTCAAATCGGCCATTCCAGTCGTAGGCGCGAGCCAAATAGGCCCAAGCCTCGGCCGAGCCCGGGGCCATTTCTGTCGCCCGACGGGCCTCCTCAATGCCGGCCTTTCGGGTTTGAGGGTCGAAGAGGTGCGCATAGGCCAGGTGGCTGTACGCCGGAGAGAAAGATGGGTCTTCATCGATCGCCTGCTCATAGGCAGCGATGGCGCCCTCGAAGTCACTCTGCGCAAGCAAGCCCTCACCTTGGGCCACCAGAGACGACGCGCGGGGGTCGCTCGGTCGGGCGGCAGGCGTCTGCCCATGGCCTGCGCATGCAGCGAGGGAGCCGAAAAGCAGGAGCGGCAGCAGTTTTACCAGCAACCTCATCCTGAATGGATTATATTCGAATCATTTCGCGAAGCACCCACGCTGGGTGGAGGTGGGGAGAATGGGGGTGAGGTAGGCTGAGGAACCTCTTGTAGCCGTTCCCTTTTCGCTTTGGGGGCAGGATTCCAGGATCAGCCTTTAACTGGCTCTCAGGAGCTAGGCCCGTGTCTGAAGGTAGCAGGTATCCCAGTCTGGCTGTGACTGGGAGGGAAGTAACCGGCCTTGACAAATCATGGCCAGGGGATCTTCACAGGATTGCTGTAGCCGTACTTGTCGACGGCGTAGAGTTTCCCCCCCGATGTGCCCGAACAGCCCTCCTCGTCGGTGAAGGAGTGGGAGGTCCCGTTGGTCTGGACTGCGACCGGATAGAGGCGCCCATCTTGGCAGAGGGTGGCCTCGATCAGGTAGCCACGAAAATCGTCCTCGGTCATCCAAACCGATCCCCAAGAAACATGCACTTTCCGCCCCTGACGAATCGCCTCAACCTTTTTGGGCGCTCCGTACAGCATCGAATGCGGCAAGGGGTGGTAGTAGACGCTAATGGAAAGAATATCTCCCTCGACCTCGACGACCGAAGCTGAAACCCAGCAGTGGCGATCAAGGTTTCTCGGCTTGATCCATAACCAGGTACCGCTGTCGTTCCGGTTGTGAACCTCGGCTTGGTCGTCGGGATACAGGCCATGGGAATACAGGTAGGCTGTGCCGGGTCCGTATCGGCAGTTGGCCTGCATCAGCACCCTCACCTCGGGGAAATCGAAAGTCGGCGTTGGGGTGATCGAGGCCGTGAGCGTTAGGCTGGGTGTAGCGGTCAGAGTGGGTGTACTGGTAGAAGTTGGAACCAACGTGGGTGTCGGAGTGGGCGGGGGTGTTAGGCTGTGTGTTGGCGTGCTGCTGGGTCTGGGTGTGGATGTTCCCAGATGGTTAGGCGACCCGCCGCACCCTGCCAGCCCAAAGCCAAGGAGGAGGATCGACCAAACGGCAACTCGCCGGCGATCGCTGGGACCTGGGACTATGGCAACACCGCTCACCTTCAGTTATCAACCCCGTGAAATCCTACCCGAACAT
>CAYGCA010000006.1:39267-44936 GCA_964348265.1 uncultured Anaerolineaceae bacterium
AATGGACCGTTGGGTCTGGTCCAGTCCCGATCGAATCGCCTCTCAAAGTGGACAGCTGAAGGGGCGTGGGATTTGCAGACGAATCTCGAGCCTGCTTCAGTCTCCGCGCGCCCACCTGAAAGCGGACTCGAGGGAGGGCTGAGAGGCACCGCCCAGGGCCGCCGGCCGATCCCAGCGGCAAGCAGGAGGGCAAACAAGCTGGGCGCGCTTGGCGGCCAGTGAGGGGTGCGAAGGAGCTAGGGGCGGCTTTAAGTCAGCCATTTGGCTGGTCCCCTGCAGGATGAGGAATTCAGGGAGGCGGAAGATGGAGAGCGGAGGCCGGGCAAATTGAGACGACCGGGTTGCCTGCGCGCAGGGTCGGTCCATGAAGAGCAGGCATGAAGCGGGACAGTTGAAACGTGAGAAAGTGCCGGGGCAGGGACCGACACTCCCAGGTGGCTGGAAAGATTGGATCAGGAGGCAGATAGATGAGCGTTGATACGTCCCTAAGGCCGCAAGGCGATGCATCCCGCGTGAACCGCACCGTTGTGAGGTGGCTGATTCGGGAAACCATGGGAGTGGTGATCCTAGCAGCACTGCTGTTCCTTTCCGCTGGAACGCTAGCCTGGCTGATGGGCTGGGCCCTGGTCATCCTAACCCTGCTTTGGGTAGCCGGCACAGGACTGGTCGTGATCCCTCGAAATCCGGAGTTGCTGGCAGAACGACTAGGGCCGAGGCAGGGCGCCAAACGCTGGGACATTGTTATCATGAGCATCGTTGGGTTGGCGGAGTTGATCAGACCCATCGTCGCCGGGTTGGATGTGCGTTTTGGATGGACGTCGGGGATTTCGGTTGTTCTCCAGATCGCCAGCCTGGTGGTCGTTGGATCGGGCTACGCCTTGGGGGTCTGGGCCATAGCCTCAAACGCCTTCTTTTCACAGATCGTCCGTATCCAAAAGGAGCGGGGCCATAGGGTCGCCACTGGCGGTCCTTACCGCTTCGTGCGTCACCCAGGCTACGTCGGGACGATCCTGGTGGGCTTGGCTGCGCCGATCATGCTCGGGTCGCTGTGGGCGTTGATCCCGGGCGGGGCTGTAGCGCTGTTGTTCATCCTGCGCACCGCGCTTGAGGATCAAACCCTACTGGGGGAGCTCGAGGGCTATGGGACCTACGCCGGGCGTGTGCGATACCGGCTCTTGCCAGGGGTTTGGTAGCTAGGGAAGACGTTCCCCGGCTTGAGGCTAGCGCAAGGAAATGCGATCATGACCGAAGAAGGGGCCGTTGAAGGCAGTGATCGAGATTCCGAAATCAGATCCGGGATCCTCAACCGAGCGCGCCAGATTCTTTTCCAGGTGCTACTCATCGCGGGGATTCTCCTCGTGTCCTCCGGACGGCTTGATTGGGGATGGGCCTGGACCTATCTGGGTTTGTATCTGGTTGGGATTGCGGTCAATGCAGCGATCTTACTGCGGACACACCCTGAGCTGATTGTCGAGAGGGCGGTGGGGCATGCGGAAACCAAGGCTTGGGACCGGAGGTTGACCCGGCTCTCCGTTCCCTTGTGGATCGCAATGCTGCTCATCGCCGGTCTAGATTTGCGCTGGGGCTGGTCGCCGCCACTCCCGCTCGCGCTCCGCCTGGCCGGGCTGGTCGTGGTCGTTCTGGGCAGCGCCACCGCAAGCTGGGCTATGCTTTCCAACGCATACTTTTCGACGGGGGTACGCATCCAGGAGGAGCGGGGGCACCGTGTGGTTTCGAAGGGCCCCTACCGATACGTGCGTCATCCGGGCTACAGTGGATTTTCGCTCAGCAACCTCGGGCTGCCCCTGATGCTGGGCTCCGCTTGGGCGCTGATCCCCGGCGGGCTCTTGAGCTCTGCTATGATCATCCGCACTGTGCTTGAGGATCGAACCCTGCACGAGGAACTCGAGGGATACGAAGCCTATGCGCGAAAGGTGCGCTATCGGCTGATTCCGGGTATCTGGTGAAGCTCAGGATCATCGAGCTGGCATGGGCAATGGCGTGGTGATGGCTGAGTGTGCGCCGATTCTCCCGAGCGTGGGTGACGCTTTGAGCTGGTCGCAGGCCCAGCCTGGAAATTTCGAGACGGAGGGCCGTTTGGAGGACGGCGGCGATCGTTGAGCGGCGCTCGTGCTCTGGGCCAGGGGTGCGGCCCTGGGTCGATTCTGCCTCCTTGTGTGGTGTCTGGCGGCCAGCACAGGATGGTGGGCCTTCCCGGTTGGTGATCCTCCGGACCACAAGAGATCACGCTGGTCCCTCCTTTCGGGAGGTCCGGTCCAGCTTGATCGCGAGATCCTAGGTTTCAAACCCGTGATAGCAGGAGGCAAATAGATGGGGCCGGTGGGTGCCAGAGGCTGGTGGTAGCCCGTCCTCCATGAACTTCAGAAAGCACCGGCTAATTTGGGGTTTCCACGTTAGTGCACTTGGGTGGCCCTTTTCAAACACCTGTAAAAGTGATATTATCAACTGTCGAAGGTTGCGTGCAAGTTCTGTCCGGAAGTCGCAAGATCGAGGCCTGAGCCGCATCTGCTCAGGCCGAATTGGCTTGGACAACCCGACCGCCGGGAACGAGACATGCACCAGATGAATAACTTGCCATATTTATAAGGAGGCAATATCAATGTCGGAACGAGTTCTTGGGACGGTCAAGTGGTTCAACGCTAGCAAAGGCTATGGCTTCATCGAGCGTGAGGATGGAGACGACGTCTTTGTCCACTACACAGCCATCCAGGGATCTGGCTTCCGGACCCTTGAGGAGGGCCAGCGAGTGGAGTTCTCCATCGAACAAGGCGCGAAGGGTTTGCAGGCCACCGAGGTTGTAATCGCCTAGGTTGAACGGACCCACGAGGGAAAGCCCCCAAGCTGCGGGGGCTTTCGTTCTTTAAGCCAGCGGGTGGAAAACTCGCAAGCTTGGGGAACGGTTGTTGTCTGGACGAAACGCAAGCTCCGATCAGTCAGGAGCGATCGATTGGCATCCTATGGTGGTTCTCAACCATCAGCGCTGGATTGAGGTGACGGCCTTGGAAACGCCCTAACCGGCTGCAGGCTCCGATGGGAGGTCGCCTTCCTTGAAGCGGATCTAGCGCCGGACGGTCTGCTCCCCCAGCTCCTCCTTCAAGCTCGCGCCAGCTCATGATCAGTTCACAACCAGCAGAATGCCTCGCCCAGGGAGAAGCAGGCTTCGAAATGTCCCTGCGAGAAAGGGCAGGACTTCGAGCCTGCAGTTTCTGCAGACCGATCGCCGGAGCGAAGCGTGGAGGCTGCTCACAGGCATAGGCCTAGCGAAGGAGCATAACCACCAGGTTCTACGGTCAGAGAACCTCTCGGCGGATTGAAGACCGTTTGGGGTCCGCACTGTCCATTCCTCATCTTGAGATTACTCGGCGCCCGGGGGAGAGAATGCTCGGGGTGGATCGCGATCGGAGATTGGTGGTTCCAAGACCAGTGAGTCAGTCTTGGTGCCTAAGCGCTGCTCCGAGCGACTTGAAGCAGTCAACCTTCGGGACCCGAGGCTATCCTAGGCCACCCTGTTGATGATCTCACCGTGCAGGAAGGCCGCGATGTTCTCCAGGGTGATCTGCAGAATGCGATCGACTGATTCCTGCGTGTACCACCCTAAATGGGGTGTCACCACGACGTTGAGATCGGTAAAGTCGTGGTAAACCTCTCGCTCCGCCTCCAGCACATCCAGCCCCGCGCCTGCAAGCTGTCCGGAGCGTAGCGCCCCGACCAGGGCCTGCGTGTCTACGACCTCGCCGCGTGAGGTATTGATGAGGATCGCCCCTGGCTTCATCCGGCTCAAACGTCGGGCGTCGAGGAGGTGGTGGGTGGCCTTATTCAAGGGGACATGCAGGCTGACAACATCGCTCTGTGCCAGGAGGTCCTCCAGCGTTGTGAAGGCGAATCCCAGCTCTCGGGCAGCCGACCTGTTCTCGACCGGATCATGGGCGATCACTCGCATCTTGAAACCGTTGGCGATGCGAATCGTTTGCAGGCCGATGCGTCCTGCACCTATCACGCCAAGCGTCCTTCCGCGCAATCCGATGCCCTTCAAGCCCTGGTCGGAAAAGAAGCGGTCGCGCCTATAGCGTTCGTCGCCCTTCACGATGTTCCGGGCCACCGCTAGCAGCAGACCAAAGGCATGTTCGCTGATCACGTGTGCGCCGAAGTCAGGCACGTTGCAGACCGGGACGCCGTGGCTGGCCGCCGCACCTACGTCGATGTGATCGAAGCCGGTTGAACGCGTCACGATCAGCCTCAAGCGTGGGAGCCGTTCGAGCACACTGCCGTTTACTTTCCCAAATTGATCGCGCATACAGAGTACATCCGCTCCTGCGGCGGCGGCCACGATCTCCTCTGGTGCGTGTAGCGGGCCGTGAATGTGGAACTGGCAGCCCTCGAGCTGGACAGCCTCGGGGTTTTCGAAGACGAAGTCGATAAAAGCAACTTGGATCAAGGAGTGGTCTCCCCTCTGGCCTGATGCACTGCTGCGACGAGGCGCCGCGCAGCCTCGGTCAGCCGGTGGAATTCACGAGCGGCGATCTGGTCTTGGGGGGCAAGCCGACCGCCTACGGCCACGGCGGCTGCGCCAGCCTGAATGTAGTCGCCGGCGTTATGAGCATCCACCCCGCCTGTTGGAAGCAGGCGAACCTGGGGGAGCGGGCCGCGCAGTGCCCGCAGATATGCTGGCCCGCCGGCGCTGGCCGGAAAGAGCTTGACCCCGTCCGCGCCCCATTCCCAGGCGGTATGCACTTCGGTGGGGGTATAGGCGCCGATGAAGGCAGGCACACCCCTGCGTTTGGCGGTTGTGAACGCGCCCCGAGCTAGGGTGGGTGTGACGACGAATTGCGCCCCAGCGTCCAGCGCTGCCTGCGCCTGGGCCGCGCCCAACACTGTGCCTGCGCCTACAAGTGCCTTGTCTCCCAGCCGCTGCCGCGTCAACCGGATCAGCTGCAGGGCCTGCGGGGTGTTAAGTGTAAACTCGACCGCCTCGACCCCCCCAGCGACGATGGCTGCGGCGGCCTCGATGAAGCCCTCGGGGTGGACCCCGCGCAGGATGGCAATCACACCACCATCGAGGATACGCTGAAGGGTGCCGGCTGCCTGCTTCAACGCTTCATGCCCGTTTGCCCTTCGGCGATCAGCGCCTCTGCCTCGGCGCGTGTCGGCCAGGGCCAATCGGTGGGTGAAGTCTGCGTTAGGGCCGAGAACGCGTTTCCCAGCTGCACCGCATGGTCCATGTCCCCCTCTAGATAGCCCGTGAGAAAGCCGGCAACGCAAGCGTCGCCGCCCCCGATCTGATCCACCGCCTCGATTTCGTAGCGCTGGCCAGTGATGATACGGTCTTCGGCGAACGCCAAGGACGCCCATGTGGTGCGTTGCGCCGAGGGGGAGTCACGCTGGGTCACCAAGACCGCTCGAAAGCCAAATGTCCCGGCGAGTTCCTGCGCCACCCGCGCGGGATCCTCCCCGCTCAATCCGGTGATCAAGTCCCTAACCTGCGCTCGCTCCGGCAGAGAGGTGATAAGGATGTCCACAAACTCCATGTAGGGGAGCTGCGCAGCGCGGGCTTCCTCCAGACTCCAGAGTTGTGCGCGGTAGTTCAGATCGTAGCTCACCAGGCACCCGACCTTCTTGGCCGCGCGGAGCGCCTCCACCTGGACTTCCGC
>CAYGCA010000006.1:44946-52830 GCA_964348265.1 uncultured Anaerolineaceae bacterium
CTGTGGTCTATCGTCTGAAGTCTTTTTTCTTTCCAAATCAGACAACTTCGCCCGAATGCGCAGGCTCCCCACCTGGACTTCCGCAGCCGACGAGCTCAGGGCGGGCGTAATACCGCCGACGTGAAAAAGCCGTGTCTTCCCCAGAAGTGACTCCCAATCTAGCATTCCGGGCTGAAGGCGGGCCAGGGCCGAGTTGGCCCGATCGTACATTACGCGTGTGGGGCGCGGGGCGGCCCCATATTCCACAAAATACAATCCCGCCCTCTCACCCTCTGCCCACAGTACTGGCTCCACGTCTACGCCGAATTCGCGGGCCTTGTTGGCGATCATGCGTCCGAGGGGGTTCGCCGGAAGACGACTGACCCAGGCGGATCTCAGGCCAAGCCGCGCCATTCCCGCAGCCACGCTCAATTCGGCACCGCCGACAGCCACGTCCAAAGAGGCCGTTTGCTCAAGTCTCGACTGCCCCGGAGGCGAAAGGCGGACCATTGCCTCTCCAAAGGTGATTACGTCGTACATCTCAGCAGGGCGGCCAAGCGACGGTGTAGAGATGCTTTCCGCCGTCAAGCGGTCCTCTCAGCAGTTCGTCCACTTCCTCTTGGGTGAACCGCTGCGTGACAAGTGCCGCCTCTGGAAGAATCCCAGGCGGGTAGCGCTCCATTATGTCGTCGTGCAGTCTCACGATATAGTCCAGCAGGGCTTCCACGCCTGCCACAGCTTTCTCCATTTCTGCCAGGGTGGCTTTGCCGACCACGCCCTCCGGGTTACCGATGATCTCGATGGTGCCCAGACCCGCATGGGCGTACCAGGGGATCGGGCGCTGATAGGCGTTGGCGGCCGTGTCCACGTGTCCCGGTGGCAGGAAACCGTGGAACTCGGTGTCCACCGCATCTGCCATCTCGATCATCTCCGGGAAGAGAGCCAGTGAATACGAGGTCTCACATTCGTCGGCATGGATGAACGGGGTTTCAAACGGGCCGCCATGGGCCTTGTCTCTAATGTGGGGCTGAATGGCGTAATACCAGTTCAGGTTGATCAGGATGGAGGGCACCTGGTAGGTCTTGGCGAAGCGGTGGATGGCCGTTGGGATCACGTACTCCTGTCCATGACCGTTGAGCAGGATCTGTTTGCGGAAGCCTGTGTTCCAGAAACCTGCGATGATCGAACTCAAGTAGGCGGTGAAGGTGTCCTCATCCACGGGCACGGTCCCCGGCATGCCGATATGGTGGTAGGGGTGGCTGCCGAACCAGACAGGCTGCGAGACAGTGCAACCGGTGCGCAGCGCGACCGCCTCAGCCATGCGCGTGACCAAGAAGGTGTCCTCCCCGTAGCAGGCGTGTGGGCCGTGTGCCTCGGTGCTCCCGACTGGGATAAGGATAAGGTCATTCCCCCGGAGCCTGGCTTCAACCTCTTTGCCCGTCATGTTCTGAAAATAAACGCCGTCGGCAGAATCCATGTGCCCGCTTTCCGGCGGGATCTGCCAGTTGTTCTTGCTCATCGGGATCTCCTTTAGGGCTTGACGAGCACTTTAATCGCCCCGCCCACTCGACCGGTAAACGTGTCAAATGCGGTGTTGATCTCGTGCAGGCTGAAGGTGTGGGTGATGAGCGGCTTCAGATCCATGCGCCCGTCAGCCATCAAGGGGATAGCTCGATCGAGATTCAACATTCCTTCGGCCTTTGGCCCTGTTATCAGCAAGTTCCACTGAACGATCTTGTCGAGGTTGAGAGTCACCGGTTCATGGTAGATGCCGTTGTAGGAAATTCGGCCGTTCTTGCGGATCATCTCTAGGGCCTCGGCCGCGGGTCCCGGTTGCCCGGTGCACTCTATGATCATGTCAGCGCCGAGGCCATCGGTCAGCTCCATCACGGACTCCCGAACGTTGACCTCATGCACGTTGAGTGTGAGGTCTGCGCCTAAAAGACGGCCGACGGCAAGTCTTTCTTCCCGCGTGCCGCTCAGGATCACCGAACCGGCGCCAAGGAGCTTGGCGACGTGCACGGCCATCAACCCGATGGCCCCCGGACCAGTGACAAGCACTGTCTCCCCCGGCCGTATCCATCCGAGGCGCTCATAGCCATATAGGACCGTAGCCGCACCTGTGAGTAGTGTGCCCTCCTCAAAGGAAATCCTTTCGGGCAGCTTGTGCAGTGTGTTGACGTGGCAAGCTGCGTATTCGGCATAGCCACCGTTGGAGCTGAAACCGTAGTGGCGGTGTCCCTTCTCCAGCTTGCCGTAATTCAAACAGGTCGTGTACAGACCGCGCAGGCAGTTCTCACACCGTCCACAGCCCTTGTGCGGCTCGACGGCCACTCTATCCCCCTTCTCGAGTTCTGTCACGTCGGGCGCGATCCGCACTACCGAACCAGTGAACTCGTGCCCCGGGATGAACTCGCCCAGTTTCGAGAAACCTTTCCAGCCCTTGGCGATGATCCCGGGGTCACTTCCACAGATAGCGACTGAGTTCACTTTCACCAGCGCCTCGCCCTGCTGGAGGGCTGGAACCGGCGCCTCGGCGACTCGCAGATCGCCATAATCGAAGAGAATGGCTGCTTTCATCGTCTCGGGGATTCGCATGAAAGCTCCTTCCTTCGGATGCCTTTGCCATTCAAGGCTCCAATACAACTTTCACAGCTTCGCCGGCGCGGGAGAGTTCGAAACCGTGCTGCCATTCGGTGAGTGGCAGGGTATGGGTGATGAACTGGGAGGGATGAATGGCGCCGCGTGCGAAGAAAGACAGGACTCTTTCCCAACAAGTGAATTTTGAGCTGTAGCTGAACGACACCGTAAGCGCCTTGAACAGAGCCTCCCGATAGGGGATGGTGATTTGGTCGCTGGGCGGCTGGCCGATGATACCTACGCGTCCGAGTCGGCGTGCAAGCCGAAAGCTCTGGTCGATCGCCGGAGGGGCCCCGGAGAGTTCTATCACTACGTCCGCTCCCTCACCGTCAGTCAAATCGGCCACCAGAGCTGCAAGGTCGGTCTGCATGGAGTTGATGACATGCTCAAGGCCGAGTTCTCGCGCCTTGGGAAGCCGGACCCTTTCATCTTGATCGATCCCGGTGATGATCACGGTTTTCGCGCCAACGGCTTGAGCCATCTTGGCGGCCACCAGACCGATCGGCCCACAGCCAAGAACCAGCACCACATCCCCCGATGAGATCCCCGTTCGATCGAGCACGCCATGTGCGGCGATCGCCGAGGGTTCGCTGAACGCAGCTTCAACATAGCTAAGGCTGTCAGGAATGCGATGGAGCAGCCAGGCGGGCACTCTGATGAACTCGGCAAAGGCGCCGTCCTCGAAGTAGCCTGGGGCGCGTTTTTTAGCGCAGGCGAAGGCGTTGCCGGTGAGGCACTGACGACAGCGCCCGCAGGCGTGGAGGTGTTGTTCCGAGACCACGCGGTCGCCCACGGCCCAACCTGTTACCCGATCCCCCTTGGCTGCGATCTCGCCGGCGAATTCGTGTCCAATCACAACCGGAGGCTGGTAGGGGTGCTCGTCGTCCTCGATCTTTAGATCGCTGCCACAGATGCCGCAGGCCTTGACGCGAATCAGCACTTCTTCCGGATCGATCTGAGGCTTGGGAACCGTGCGCAGCTGAAGGTTTCCGGGCCCGCGCGCCGTCTTCACCAATGCGTGCATTACCAGCCTCTCATGACCGCATCATTATCCGATTCTTATGCGCCTCTCGGTTGCGGGTGATGTCGCGAGGATATGTCACCGAAACGCGCACATTGAGGAGACCGCGACGGTGGCGCTTGGGTCAATCTCAAGCTTGTGACCACGGCCGGCTATCTCCGGAGTACGCAGTGCCGTTTCCTGCGAACTGGCAAACTCAATTGACAGAGCGGCTCCATGCTTGGTCGAACTCCCAAGCGAATCGCTCGAAAGAACACTTTTCACTTTCGATCATACCCCATAAAAGCCGGTCGTTAATGGGCTGGGGAGGAGGATCGTCTTTGTAGATGCTTCAAGGAGAGTTGGCGTAGCTGGGCGCTCGTTCAGCCCAGTCGGCCCGTGCGCGATCACTCCTACCAATCTCGGTGTGCCGAGCTTCAGCTCTGGAGTGATCTAGCCAGTGGGATCCTGGCTTAAGGTTTCAGGCCGGATCAGCTCACCGGCCTGCCCATGGGAAAAACCCACCCCCGAACTGGAGGCGGGGTCGAATCTGGTAAGCGATCCGCCGGCTTTGGCGGTCACAGCCTCCCAAAGTCACGGCAGGAGCGATTAGTCAGGACCCACATGCCGCCTAGTCGGCAGACAATCTTGGCCCCAGCGCAGAACCATTCTGGATCTATCCCTTTCCTGGTCGCGAGAGACGGATTCCGCCCGCGCAGGAAAGCGTTGACCTTGATGTGTCGGTCCTGTCCTATTCAGGGAGGGGGTGTTGAAGCTCTGGCCTTTTCGGATACCCTACAGCGGAGAGGCTAGCGGAGCGATGGGCAGCGTTTTCCAATCCGCTGTGGAGTGCCGCAATCCTGAGATATATTTCCTGGGAAGCTGCCGGAACAGAAAAGGTGAATTCAAGGGCCGGTCGCCACAACTGGATGCCTTCTGAAATTCAGCCTGTGAGCAAGGTTCAACAGGGTAGACTTAATGCATGGGGAGAAGGAGCTTGAGATGACCGAGAAATCAGATTTGGAGGGTCTCACTCTCTTGGGACGAGAAGCCAAGCCGAGCAAGAGCCTGGAAACCTTTCCCAATCACCACACCAAGCGGCCCTACGTCGTCCGCCTAGAGACGGACGAATTCACATGTGTGTGCCCCGCCACAGGTCAGCCCGATTTCGCTACCATCACCGTTGAATACGTGCCGGACAGGAAGATCCTGGAGTCGAAATCCTTCAAGCTGTATCTGTGGTCCTATCGGGATGAAGGTGTGTTTCATGAGCATGTGACAAACAAGATCCTCGATGATCTCGTGAAAGCCCTGGAGCCCCGCTGGTGCTGGGTGCGCGGCGCGTTCAACGTTCGAGGCGGCATCGGGATCACCGTCGAAGCCGAGCACGGTCAGCGTCAGGAAGTAGATTAGGTGCGCGGCTATCGTTGGTACTCATTGGTGGTGGCAGTGTTTACCGCCACCCTCATCGTATCCAACATCATCGCTGTCAAACTAGTAAGTCTGTTTGGACTTATCCTGCCAGCAGCCGTCATCCTTTTCCCGATTGCGTACATTTTCGGCGATGTGCTCACCGAAGTATATGGCTACGCCCGCGCTCGTCAGGCCATCTGGATTGGATTCGCCTGCAACCTTCTGGCCGTGATTGCTATCTGGCTGGCGGGGGCTCTGCCTCCGGCTCCGGTCTGGACGGCTGTACTCTATCAAAGCCCGGAAGAGGCCTCCCAGGCATATCAGGCCATCCTGGGCTTCACACCGCGCCTGCTGTCAGCCTCCTTCCTGGCCTATCTGGCGGGTGAATTCCTGAACTCCTATGTCCTCGCCCGGCTGAAGGTCGCGACCGAGGGGAGACTACTCTGGCTGCGCACAATCCTCTCCACCCTGCTCGGCCAAGGCGCGGATTCGGCGATCTTCATCACCTTGGCCTTCTTGGGCGTGATTCCATCCAGTGCCCTTCTTGGTGCCATTCTCTCTCAATGGCTCTTCAAGAGCGGCTACGAAGTGCTCGCGACCCCTCTCACTTACGCCGTCGTTAATAGTCTCAAGAAGGCTGAGAATGAAGACTACTTTGATCGCGAAACTAACTTCAGTCCAGTGCGCTTCTGAGAGTGTCAAAGTGCGCGCTCCGTGAAGTCGGCATTCAGAGGATAGAAGCGATACGGGGGTGCTTGTCCGAAATCTATGGTTGGGGCCCCCGCAGCGGCCTTCTGACCCCTTTTCTTGCCAGAGACCCCAAGCAACACGATCCAAAACTCCTTCATCCAAGCACAGGATGGGGTTTCGATAGTCCTCTCGAGCGAGGCTGGGGAGACCCCACTCGCAGCGCGTAGCCTGCAAGCGTGGAAGTCATCCGGGGACGTGTCTCGCTGCCACGCAGTCCCTCTACTGGAAGAGCCACCCTGGGGGGCAACGTTCGGAGGCAGCTCTGAGCCTGAACGTCTAGCAGTGTCATTCGACAGTGTCCGTTGGCACTCAGTGTGCACGCCCGCTCGCGGGCGTGCGTCGGTGGGCCGGTCCAGGTCAAGGGTTTTGGGATGAACCGGGAGAATCAAATCAAATAGACTACCCCTCGTTGGTCCGCGGCTTTGGTCCTGAGCTTCAATCTATAGCGGGCTCAGCCGCATGGTCCAGCAGCTGGTCGACCAGTTCCCTAAGATGGGGTTCCGGCACGGCCCCCACCTGCTCGCCGATCAGTTGGCCCTTGTGGAACAGCAGCATTGTCGGGATTCCCTGGATGCCGAACTTGCTGGCCCAAATGGGGTTTTCATCCGTATTGACCTTGGCCACGACCAACTGGTCGGCGTACTCCACGGCGAGCTTCTCCAGTAGGGGGGCTACCATCCGACACGGGCCACACCAAGGCGCCCAGAAATCCACGATCACAGGCAGATCAGATCCAAGCACGATTCGTTCGTACTCGTCGTCGGATACGTTGATTGGCTTGTCGGTCATCATTCTCACTCCGTCTATTGGTGAGCGCTTCTATTCGGGTCTCCGCCGTACCCGTGGGCTAAGGCCTTGAAACCGTTTGGTTCACTCGGGGTTCCATCTGATAGACGCGAGGAGACTGCCTTTTCTTACCCTTGGCTTTTGGCTGGGCAAAACCCGCTGACAACAGGCAGTCACCGTCAACATCTCATCCCAACCTGCAAGACAGTCGAAGGCGGTTTGGGGAGGGCAGGCGCCCAGGGGGCCCACCAGAGGTACCGTTCGAAGGACTGAATGCGTGTGAGGTCTATCGCCTGGGATGAGGCTCTTTTGGCACTCGCGCGGATTCCTCGACCAAGACCGGCTGGATATCGGCCCTGACGCCTGGCAGATCATTGGTTGGCACTCCTGTCGGAGCGTGGGGTTCCCTCCTGAACAATGAAGGCTCTTCTGATAGGCTGATCTCAGCGAATGACGACAAGTGCCGGAGGAACTGGATGAACGACCAGAGCTCACTTGATCAGAAGTCTATCAACACCATACGCTTCTTGGCGGTGGACGCAATCCAGAAAGCCAATTCAGGACACCCGGGCACTCCAATGGGCGCTGCGCCAATGGCCTTCACTCTGTGGGATCGCTTCCTCAAACATAATCCGAGGAACCCCTCCTGGCCGGATCGCGATCGCTTCATACTTTCCCCCGGCCACGCCTCGATGCTTCTCTATTCTCTGCTTCATCTAACCGGTTATGATCTGTCCCTGGAGGACCTGATGAACTTCCGACAATGGGGCAGCAAAACACCGGGCCACCCGGAGTATCCCGAGACGCCGGGTGTGGAGGTCACCACCGGACCGCTCGGCCAAGGATTCGCCCACGGAGTGGGCATGGCCATCGCGGAGCGCTGGATGGCCGAGCACTATAACCGTCCAGACCACAGGCTCATCGACCATTTCATATATGCCATAGTCTCCGACGGCGACATGCAGGAAGGCGTGACCAGCGAAGCGGCCAGCTTGGCTGGGACGCTCCGCCTGGGCAAACTGATCTACCTGTATGACGACAACGACATTCAGATTGAAGGCGCCACCGATCTCGTTTTTGGAGAGAATGTCGCCCGGCGCTTTGAAGCGTATGACTGGAACGTAATTGGGCCGATCAACGGACATGACGTGGAGGCGATCGACGCTGCCATCCAGGAGGCTAGGGGGGCGACCGACCAGCCGTCGCTGATCATTTGCAAGACGATCATCGGCTACGGCAGTCCCGAGCAGGCCACGGCCAAAGTCCATGGTGAGCCCCTCGGCGAGCAGGGAGTCCGGGCTGCCAAGGAAGCGCTG
>CAYGCA010000006.1:52840-54195 GCA_964348265.1 uncultured Anaerolineaceae bacterium
ACGAGGTGCGCGACCATATGCTCCGGGCCGTGGAGCGGGGCGAGGTCGCGGAAAGTGCCTGGCGGGATGAGTTCGAGTCCTACCGAGTCAAGTATCCCGTGCAAGCAGAACAGTTTGAAGCCCAACTGCGGGGAGAACTGCCCGAGGGGTGGGATCAGGGCCTAGTGGACCTCTTCTCGCCGAATGATGGCCCTCTGGCCACCCGTGTCGCCTCCGGGAAGGCGCTGAATGCCTTGGTGGATCGGGTTCACGCCCTCACGGGCGGCTCGGCCGATCTTGAACCCAGCACCAAAACGATGCTTGTCGGGTACGGTGACTTCGGCTGGCATGAGTACTGTGGCCACAATATGCACTTCGGCGTGCGCGAACACGCCATGGGCTCCATCGCCAACGGCATGGTCCTGCACGGCGGTATGATCCCCTATGCGGCCACCTTTCTTACCTTTTCGGACTACATGCGGCCTCCCATGCGGCTGGCCGCCTTAATGGGTTTGCGTGTGATCTACGTCTTCACCCACGACAGCATCTGGGCGTGTTCATGCAGAGCGAGTTCGACCTCGGTCGGGCGACCCTGATCGTCACGGACAACGAAAGCGCGGAGGCCTGGCGGGCGGCCCTGCTCAACGAAGAGGGCCCAACCGCCTTGGTCTTCACCCGGCAGAAGCTACCGATCCTCGACCGCAAAGAGGTTGCCGGGGCGGAAGGGCTGCAGCGGGGCGGATACACCCTCCGGGAGTCGGATGGAAAGCCGGATGTGATCCTGATTGGGACAGGCTCGGAGACGCACATTGCTTTGGAGGCCGGTCGCAAACTGGCCGAGGAGGGCATTCAGGCAAGAGTGGTTTCGCTCCCAAGTTGGGAGCTGTTCGACCGGCAGCCGGTGGATTATCGGGAGAGCGTGCTGCCTTCGGACGTGAAGGCGCGAGTGGCGGTGGAGGCTGGTGCGGCACTCGGGTGGGAGCATTATGTCGGGCTGGAAGGTGCCGTGGTCGCCCTGGATCATTTCGGGGCCTCCGCGCCAGCCCCTGTGCTCTATGAGAAGTTTGGGCTGACGGCAGAGAAAGTCGCTGAAGAAGCACGCGGGCTGGTGGCAGCCAAGTTGACGACCTGACGACGGTTCCTGGATTGGAATACGCACACAGTCGACGTGTGTGGCTGGCCCCGAAGGCCCGGCCAAAGGTTTGGCCAACTCCAAACTCGAAAGGCCAAGCGGCGTGAGGTCGCCAAGGAAAGGCCGGCGTTCGCTCGGCGAGGTCCAAGGGCGCGATCTGCTCTCGGGCATGAACGAAGGGTGGTCTTCGGATAGAGGGCAGTCTGGGGATAGATGAACCGCGCAGCGCTAGCAGCAAGCGACT
>CAYGCA010000006.1:54205-55109 GCA_964348265.1 uncultured Anaerolineaceae bacterium
TTCAGATTTCTTAGGGGCGCTGTGGGATGATCTCCAACATAACGATTCCGAAGGAGTGAGTTCGATGCAGGTAGCTGACCAAACGGTGGTCTCTATTCACTACACGTTGACCGACGAAGGGGGCCGAGTCCTCGATAGCTCGGAGGGCCGCGATCCGCTGCCCTATCTTCACGGCTATGGCACCATTATCCCGGGTTTGGAGAGGGCGCTCGCGGGCAGAAGCATCGGCGACAGGCTGCAAGTAACGCTTGGACCGAAGGAGGGCTATGGCCCGCGGGATGAATCGCTGGTTTACAGAATGCCGCGCAGCGATTTTGAGGACATAGGCGATTTTAGGGAGGGTATGCGGCTCGAGGTCCAGATTTCCGATGAGAGTCGAGTGGTCACCGTCAAAGAGATCCAAGAGGAGACCGTCAAGGTGGACGGCAATCACCCCTTGGCGGGAGAGACGCTCAACTTTGAGGTCGAGATCACCGATATCCGAAGTGCCACCGACGAGGAGCTGGCCCACGGGCACGTACACGTTCATGGGCAACACCATTAGGTTCTCGATGAGTTGGTGGTCTGGCCAGTCGTTCAGCTCAGAGAATTCAGCCTACCGCCCAGCCATATCTAGGACTTCGCCACCTGGGCGCTTGCTTGGCCCTAACCTAGCAGTTGGACAGAAGATCAGTATAAGCCCAGGCGAGTAGCTCTTCCCGGGGGAGGCTTGGTTCGGGGGTCTCGTTCGGCTGTGGGGCCACTTCCACTGGCTTGGCGCTGCCTTTCAGGCTGCCGGGTAGCCCACCCAACTTGGAACGAACAAAGTTCTTGAGCCGCTAGGTGGCTGCGCCAAAAAGACGTCCTCGGGAACAAGTGCTAAAGACCAACAGTCATCCAGCTAATTCAGAATGAAGCCCTCGGG
>CAYGCA010000006.1:55119-61591 GCA_964348265.1 uncultured Anaerolineaceae bacterium
TCCAAAGCCGCCTCAGGATCAAGATGGGTATCGCCCGCCGGCGATGTTTCGCCGTCCCATTTGGCCTTGGGCGACGATCTCATGCGGGTCTTCCGTCTTCACCTCCAAGCCTCCGATCTAGGATTCGCTTGGACTTATCTGACGATGGCAGCCGAGACAGCTTCACCTCAAGGGAATCGAAAGAAGACGCATCTGGGTGACCACTAGCCTGGAGAAGTTGGAGAAGGCCTGGGGCAAGTTGCTGTTTGGCCGTTGTTTCCGTCCCAGTCGCCCCTCTGGACTTTGGGACATACTTCCTCAACAAAGGTGCAGCAGGTCTGAAAGGGTCTGGCCGGGAGCGGCACGGGCATTGAAAGCCTGACTGGCAGTTGATGCTTAACTCTAAGTGGAGGCCTGCGCCGATCGGCTTGGCGATCCTGCCTGCGTCTCATGGCGGGGCTGAAAAAGCTCTTGCCATGGTGGATCCTTACAGACCATCGCCTCAAGGTCCGTTGCATCCAATGGTCGGGAGAAGTAGAACCCCTGAGCCTTCTCGCATCCCAGGGCGCTCAGTTGGGCCACTTGCTGAGCCGTTTCGACGCCCTCAGCGATGACGCCCATGCCCAAGTTTCGGGCCAGAGTCACGATCGTGCGCACGATCTCGGCATTATCGGCCTCCGTGTCGATCCGGTTTACGAACGAGTGTGGGATCTTCAAGGTATCGACCGGGAACTGGTGCAAATAGCTCAAGGATGAATAGCCTGTGCCAAAATCGTCAATATGAATCTGGACTCTGAGGTCTCGAAGCTTCGCCAAGGTGGCGATAGCTGCCTCCGAGTTCTCCATCAATGCGCTCTCGGTTACCTCCAGCCTCAGGCCGCTGGGATCCAGTCCAGTCTCTCGGAGGACTCTGTCGACTTGGTCAACCAAGTCCGGTTGCGAGAACTGAAGTCCAGAAAGGTTAACTGAGACTGTCAAGGATGATTTGGAGGAGGGCAACTCCAACCATTGGCACAGCTGCTGGCAAGCCCGGCGTAGCACCCACCGGTCGATGGGTATGATCAAGCCAGCCTCTTCGGCCACTGGAATGAATTCTGCTGGCGGGAGGAGGCCTCGATCTGGATGCTGCCAGCGAACCAAGGCTTCAAAGCCTGAGACCTCGCCGGTTTCCAGCCAGACCACCGGCTGAAAATGAATGCTGAACTCCTGGCGCTCAATCGCCCGACGCAGGTCGTTCTCAAGCTTCAAACGGGCGACGGCCTCGGAATGCATAGCGGCGTCGAAGAGCTCGTGGCGCGCCCTTCCGAGAGCTTTGGCGCGGGACATGGCGAAATTGGCGTCACGGACAAGCTCTTCGGGCTCTGCAAGCCCGGGGCCGCTCAAGGCAATCCCAAGACTGGCTGTGAGGAACACCTCGAGCGAGCCTAGTTTGAAAGGTCGGTCAAGTTGCACCTTGACTCGCTCAGCGATGCGAGTCGCGTCCCTGGCGTCCCTGACGTCATCGAGCAAGATGGCGAACTCGTCGCCTCCAAGGCGGGCCACGGTGTCGCCCGGCCGCAGGCATCCCTCAAACCGGCGAGCGATGGCGATCAGAAGCTGGTCGCCAATAGAACGCCCAAGGCTATCGTTGATGTTTCGGAAGCAATCGATATCCAGATAGAGGACTGCAAAAGTGTATCCCTGACGCCTTTTTGCACGCCTAATTGCCTGCCTCATTCGGTCCTTGAGGAGCGCTGCATTCGGAAGGCCTGTCAGGGTATCGTGGAAGGCATCATGTAGCAGTTGCTGCTCAGCCTGTTTGCGCTGGGAGATTTCCAGTTGCGCCTTCTCAAACAGGAAGGCGTTCTCGATCGCGATGGCCGCCTGATCAGCCAATGCTTGGCTGAGCCGAATATCGGCCGGACTGAACACTCGTTCTCTTGCGTTCTCATCCAGTTCCACCAGGCCGATAACCCGATCCCCGACAGCCAGGGGGAGCATCAGCAAGCTGGTCGAATCATAGGCTTGCATGAGAGCACGCTCGGCAGGATCTGCGGAAGGGTCGGAGGCTAGTACGGCGATCGGCCGACCTTCCTCCAAGACGGCGCGAGTGGTGGGGTACTCGTCAAGCGGGTAGCTCGATCCCGCAACGTCGGTGAACTTGTTGCCGAGCCTGTTCCACTCGATCCAGGTTACAACGGAGTCGGCCTCCCGGTCCCAGCGAGAGAGCGTACAGCCGTACACCCCGATGGCTTTGACCAACTGCCGGGCGATGATGAGCAGCACCTCTTCCAGCTCAAGTGTTGATGAGATGGCCTTGGAGGCCTCCAGCAGAGTGGAAAGCACCATGGCACGCCGCTCCTCAGCCTGTTTCCGCTGAGCAACTTCGAATCTCAGCTGTTTGGCCCTGTCGCGCAGCCAACCGGCGAAGATCCCCATTGCCGCCAAGGCGATCGAACCTAAGACCCCTTCCCGGTACATGGGAGCCGGGGCCGGTTCCTTCATTTGGGTTAGAAGGAGAAAGTGGAACGGAAGAGTCAACAGCCCGCTCAGGAGACCGCCGCGTGATCCATAGATCCAGCTGGCCAACCCCACCGGAACCGAGGCGAGCGCCATGGTCCCGAGCCCGACCCTTGGGTAGAGCCAGACAAAGGCTAGCGCATAGAACACTGCAGCGCCCAGGAAGAAAAAGGCGCCCTCCCAGGGGTGGTAGGCGCGCGTTTCAAGGCGTTCCAGGCTCCTCAAACTCATGCCTCAAGATAGCATGCCATGCCAATGGGCGACCTTTCAGTCAGCTTACAGCGCCTGGGGGCTGGACAAATCGACCGTCAAGGGAACCGTGAACGGCATCACCCATATAGTCCGGCCTGGGCGCAACTGGGGAGCCGCGCCATCTTGGGACCAGAAATGACAGAAAGTGGCTTCTTGGTAGGGGCTTCCCTGCGATGGCCGACAACCGGACCTGCCGTGGCTTCTCGTTCTCTGTGGAAGCCGCTGGAATGTCGTGGGGCAATTCAGTTGAGAGACAGCCCACCAGCCTGGGTGCGCTCTCCACCGTGATGCATCCACGAGGGATTGCCGCCAGACTCAGGACCATGGCCAAGCCTAGTTCCCTAACCAGCCGCGATAGACACGTTCGGAGCTTTGGGGAGGTCGTCGGGATCGGTTCCAACACCAGTATCTCGTAGCCACAGACGGAGGGCCCCTTCCGTCTGCTCAGCCCCAAGCCCACAGGGTCCGCCGACAACGGCGAGTTTCAGAGCGTTATTCAGCAAGTTTGAGAGGACCGCTTCGAACAGACGGAGGTCGGTTCGGACCAGAAGTCTGGGCGCCGGTTCTTTTATGCGAGTGAGAGTTCGTCTTCCGCGGTCTAGATTCTGAGGGGATTCAATGCCCCTTGGGGCAATTCAGCTGCGTTGAGATCTCCCACCCAACCAGGGGTCGGCCCGTCTCGAGCCGAGCGAGGCTCCAAGGTTCTGCGTGATCCGCCGCAGGCGTTCGGCTTGGGCATGGCTTTCACCAAGGAATTCCGACCTGCACCCAGGATCGTCGCCAACCTTGTCTTCAGCAAGCTCGCAGAAGGTCTTTTAGGCGGTGATCGGGGTTCAGATCCCATACGAGGCGTCGGGGTCAATCACCGTGATGTCTCCCGCTCGGTAGCCAATATGTCGAAGCTCGCCCTAAGTTGACGGGCCGTGCAGTTGGACTGCTGGGTCAGTGGGTCCCTTTCATTCATTTCGAATTTGGGAGCGAGCACGAAAAGGTCGCTGGCTCCCGTACGATTCACGGCAGGGGTCATCTCAGCGATAGGAGTAGTCAGGCGTGGGGGCGTCACAAGGCCAAGGTTTCCAGCCAAAAGTAGTGAGCCTGCACTCGCTGGCAAGAAGGCGCTTTGGTTGATCGCTAGCGCCTCAACTGCGGAAATTGGTCAGTCGTAGCCGGCTGGAATCTTATGGTCGCCGATTGGAAAGGGGTGTAGGCGCTGCGATTGCCGGCCGGGCACACTGTCCCCGGATGCTGTCTGCCGCCCAAGAAGCGGCGGGGCTATACCTAGGATGGACGTTTCAAGGACCTCAGCCCAAGAACTGGAGGGGACGGATTGGCCCAGGGGAAGGAACCACACGAACTGGTTGATTCGAATCGACGGCCCGGAATCGCCTTTTGCTTCCCGACTGGACCCGAGGATACGCGCACGGACCTACCCTTGAGGAGGCGGCTTTGCTGACCGGTCGGTGCAGCGCTGGCGGAGGAAGCGGAGTATTACCATTGAGGTGCCCGCCACAAAGCGTGGACCCAGCCTATGCAGCGGACGCCGACCTCACTCACTCCCTTGCAGACTAGGCGTCATCAGTGAGCGGCGGGTGAAATTCGGGGGGCACCGGCTCCGGAAAACCTTCGAAGAAGTGATGGGGATCGAGCTGATGCTGTGGGTCGCTTCCACGAAAGCTCCCGAAGCGGATGAACGCGCCGGGAACCAAGCCCAAGTAGCCAGCCCCAGCTTCGGCGGGATTCTCGCCGAGACTAACCTCGATTTGTATCAGCCCCACTTCGCCGCGGCGAAGGAGCGTGAGGGCGACCCTCTGGCCGGGGCGACGCGAGACGATAGCCTGTGAAAACGCCTCAGGGCTTTCGATGGGTTCTCCATCCAGGGCCGTGATTATGTCCCTGGGTATCAAGCCGGCCTCGTCCGCCGGTCCGCCTTCGACCACCTCACGGACGATGAGCCCGGTCCGAAACTCGCCTAGAGGAGGGTGGACGAAATCTTCCCCCTCGAAAGGCGGGCTAAAGAACTCGAATTCCGGTCCGCTGGAGGGCGGAAGATTGAATCGAAAGCCTTCTTCCGGCAAGACAGGGGGCTCGAGATCCTGTGGGCGGAGAATGGGGGCGAAGCGTACGCCAAGGAAAGCCCGTTCGCGATCATCCGGATGTGCACTCAGTGTCACTTCAACCATCATAGCGCGCCTTTGTCCAGGGCGGGCCACCTGGAGCGTGACCGTCTCTTCAGGCTCAAAGGTCCCTATGATCTGGGCCAAATCGTTCTCAAGGCTTGGCTGCTGATCGTCGACGCTGAGTATGCGGTCACCAACCCTCAAGTCCACCATTTCGGCTGGGCTTCCGGGAACAACCTCTAGGATCATCGATCCCTGTCTATCGAATGGGGAGACCTCGGCGCCTAGCCGTGTCTCCGCGCCACAGCAGACTGAAAGACCCAGGCTCGCTCTCTCCCTGCGTTCTCCCAGTCTGGTCGTCAGCTTGCGTAGGTCGTCGCCGTGCTTAACCGTTAGTTCGACCTCATCGCCTGGGTCGTGATTCTCGAGGACCTGCTGTATATCCCGGAGACTCCCCACCTCCTGTCCATCGATCCGGAGCAGAAGGTCGCCGCGTTCGACCCCGGCTTGGGCTGCCGGTCCGCCAGGATCAACCGCTGTGATGATCAAGCCCGCTTGAGAGGTTTCGGCTCGCGCCCCAGCGTCGGATACGAGGAATGTGCTGGCAATCTTGGTTGTAGCCAGGATCGCCCCCATGGCCCCGGCTGTGAGTCCCGCCAATAGGACCAGCGCAAGGAGTCCTATGACGATGATCTTGATTGTCTTGGTACTCATAGCTGCATTTGCCTCTTGGATTGGAAGGGGATCGAATGTGTCATATCAATCATAATCATAGTTGGTTGAGCGTTGTCTGCATTTTCGTTCAGGTTTTGCAGCATATGGGGGCGCTTCGGGCTAGGATCCATATGCGACGCTGCGCGCGGTCTGGACCCAACGTGGCTGGGCCGGGTCGTCTTCCGGTCTTTGGTGTAAATGCCGAATGTGAGCTTCGGCCGCATCCATCGACCTTACAGGTTGGATACTTCGCCGAGAGTCAGCCTCCATTCGCTATGGCGTGCAGCACAGCACGGGCCAGCAGGGCGTCTTCCCTGGCTCGATGAGCGTTGGGTAGGCGGATGCCCAAGTCTCTACCTGCCTGTTCCAGCTTTCGCCACCTATACGACCGGTGGAGATTACTCCATTCGCCATGGTACTGGGCGTAGAGCTTCATGATGCAGACGGAGCGGATGTCTGAGTCGCTCCACACGATCCGATGAACTCGATGAGATTGCCACATCAGACGGATGTCGTAGCTGGCGTTATAGATCGCCACCTGCCGGCCGCTCAACGCAGCCCTTACCTCAGGCCAGACAACTGCCCAAGTAGGCGCTCGACGCACCACTGTATTCGTGATCCCGTGGACCTGCGCGGCCTCGGGGGGGATGGGCCTGGTTGGCTGCACGAGGCTGTCTACCAAGACCCGCCCGTCATGTTCCAGGATGCATATGTCGATGATCTCAGCCGTCTCATCTAACCCGGTGGTCTCGCAATCCAGATACACTGGGCGGTCGGCAATCCATTGATGAGCCATTTGAATTGCCAGCAATCTATCCTGCCTTCGGCTCATGAAACGGTCACCCTTCGAAACATTCTAACTTAACCCGATGTGCAAGTTTAATCGGCGATCAGTTTGGCAAAGCTAAGAG
>CAYGCA010000007.1:0-3314 GCA_964348265.1 uncultured Anaerolineaceae bacterium
GGCGTGAATATGATCTGGCTTTTCGGGCTCTATATGCCGGGGGCCCTATCGCTCCAGAGGAGATTTGTGCCATCTGGCAGTTGGCGGGCTATCTGGAGCTGGAAGCTGAGATTACGCGATTTAGATTGGAAGTTTGGAGGGCATCCCAGCCCACTTGGGACCTAGACGAAACGCACGCACTCCTGGGGTCGGCAAAGGACTCTTCGACCGAGGCCAGAGCACAGCTGAAGGATCGGACTTTCGAAGGAATCCGCCACGCGGAGGCGAAGATCCTCGCTTCAAGAGAGGCTCTCATGGCTGCCCAGCGCAACCTTGAGGCGTTTCTCGAATTGAGAGAGCAAGAAAGGCAACTCCACAGATGGCTTGTGAGTGTGGACATCGACGCACTCGATAGTCGAGCTCGGGCGGTGGAAGCAAGCCTTCAAGCCCTAAAAGATTCCCAATGGAGAAGCGCGCTGGAAGGGAAACCTCTGCCCTCTGAGAGCCTGAGTGAACTGAAGCTTTTCTTGTCTTCCGAAGTGAACCCAGTGCTTCAACAACGAAACATTAGGGAATCACAGCTCCAGAGTTTGGTCGATAAGCTCGAGCTGACCTCGAGAAAATACCGTCAGAATGAAGACGCCGTGGATCGCCTGACGGATACGCTGGAGCGAATCGAAGAAGCCAGAGGAAAGAGCGGGCTCATTCTGAAAGAAGAGCTTCCTCCAAGGCTGGATCAGCTTGCCATCCTGGCGAGTAAGGTCCCTCCCGATCTATCACAGAGGATAGCGTCCCTCAAAGGTGATTACGACCGCTTGTGGACAGACTGGAACAATGCTGTCCAGTCTGACTATCTGAGGATCGAGAGCACTTCTATACCCCAGCTCATCAAGGCTTGCGACAAACTCGAAAGCGACTACAAACTGGCGCTTTCGGAGGCAAAGCAAGCGGCAAATGAACTCATGACCAACCTCAAAAAGACGAGGCGCCGCTGGCAACAAGTCCTGCGGTCTAGGCCGAGGCCAAACCTGACACAGCATGCGTCGGTTGATAATGCCTTCCAAAAAGCCATCTCTCTCTATCAAAGCGCAAATGAAAACCTTCTGAGGCTTCAAGGGTTCAACAATCATGCCGCCGGAACCATCGAGCAAGCCGAGCAGGCCGTCAACGCAATAGTCCGGCAGCTGAGGAAGTACAGGTACGAGAGGAACGCTGCCAGAAGACACCTCCTCGAAGCGGATAGGAGAATGGCCGGTTTTCAGTCACACAGGGAGAATGGGTGGGGACGCAACTGGCAGAGGGATCCAGAAGAAATCAGAGCTGAGGGGCTACTTGACTCGGCCCATGCCGATTGGAGCATGCTCCTTGACCAAGAAGAAGAACTGTTGATTGACGATGCCAGAGCCGTCTGCAAGACGATATCAGACCAAGCGCGTGAATCGGTCAGCCTGAGACAGAGAAGCCAAGAGAATCTTGACAGGCTTTCCAAGCAACTTGATCCCCTAAACAAGGATTTGAGCCGCGACATCGAAGCTCTGGAATCCCGTGGCGAAGATGTCCGAGCGTATAGGCTGGGGCAAGATGAGGCCCGCTCGGCGCCTTCTTTTGAATTGGCAGAGGAGAAGCTAACCGTCTTGCTCATAAGGACGAGAAACCGAGTTCTCGAGAGAAGGGTTGTGGCCGTTTCGTAGCCCGCTGGACCGATTTCGGAATTCAAGTAGGCTTCGTCTTGGCCAGAAGAGCGGGGACGTCAATCAGATTCTTGAAGGCTAGTCGAAAGTCCTGCTTCAGATGGCCTCGATCTGCAGCCAAAGTGGCAAACAGCAACGCCCGATGCTTCCTGCTTGCCCCGCTGGGAGACAATCGTCCGCCGCTGGATGAGAGGGGTAGGCGCGACGGATGATTGATGTCTATTCAATGGTTCCGTAGATCGGAATAGCCGGGGGCGAGCAGAAACCTTTTATCCAAGAATATCACTCAAGGAGCCGCCGTCCCCGATCCTGCACTGATGCCGGTTCGCCCGTGATGTGGTCCAGGCGTTGACAGGCCTTTCTGGTCCACCCCGGCTTTCCACCAGGGAGGCAGTTTTTGCAGCGCCTGGACCTCCATCAATGCACCTGTTCGGTGTCGCTCGACGGGATCACTATGAGGCATTCCAAACCTGAGTGAGGAATCTAGATGCCACCCAAGAAGAAAGGTCGAACGCGTGATGAGGGCCAAGGCGGGGAAGAGGAGGTGTTCGAGGAAATAACGCAAGTACTTGATGACCATGACCTGGAGTTCGAGCAAGACGTTGTCGTCGGAAGCACAAGCGCCGATTTCTATTTGGTCGCTCCGAGCGGCTCAACGGCAGTACTTGAAGTCAAACTCTGGCAGCCTACGGAAGAGAACCAGGAGAGAGCCAGCCATCTTGCGACGCTCTATCAAAGAACCTCCGGTGCTGACAGAGCTTATGTAATGATCCCCGGCCTAAGTTCGAGCAATCCCGAAGCTGGCGTCGTTTCCGGATCAGAAATCCAGACCTTCGTTGAGGAACAAGTGGCGAAGGCGCCCAAGACACGCAGGCGAAAACTTCCGGAAGTGCAACGGAAGCCCGGAAGGTATATCTTCGCAGCGATGCCATTTGCGGACAAGTATGACGACACCTACTTGGTCGCAATGAAGCCGGCCGCCTTGGACATTGAGGCTGACTGTGTCAGAGTCGATCACGGCGGATCCTCAGGGGATATTGTGACCAACATAAAAAGCCTCATAGCGAACAGTATTGCCGTTATTGCAGATCTGTCCGAATCCAAACCCAATGTGCTCTTTGAGCTGGGATTCGCCGACGCTTCAGGAAGACCAAGCGTACAGATTTGCAGCACAGATCTGGGAAACCTGCCATTTAATGTGAGGAATAGCAAGACTCTCAAGTATTCGATAGGTCGGTCTTCCAGATTGAAGTGGAGGTTGGTCGAGCAATTGAAGAATGTTCTTGGCTGAGCGGATTGAGGTCTTGGGGCCTTCCTCTCCCTGGCCATCACCTCGATTTCCGCCGGCCTTCCGTCAAATATCCTCTGCAGGCTGAACGACCCCCTAAGCCTCGCCGACCCCGATGAAAAGTGTCCAGGCAAGTTGGCCCTCTCCGACTTGCAGGTCAGAAGTAGCCTCTTGTACCTGCCGCGTAGGACAGTTCCCTAAGGGTAATCGACAGCCCTTGCAGAGTTTCAGCTTCCCCGGCCCCACCCAGGAACCCTGGAGCCAATCGTCCGGCGCCCCTTAATCGGCCCAGCAGGCAAACGCTGGTCCGCAGGAGCTCGGGCATACCCGCTTAGTCCGTATTGCCCTCAGCTCGC
>CAYGCA010000007.1:3324-4910 GCA_964348265.1 uncultured Anaerolineaceae bacterium
TTGTACAGACCCCACGCGCTTGGGAGAGCGGCGTAGGCCTATTTCGTCCGTAAGATGTGTGACAGTAGGAGGCGTCCATGGGAAAGAGGGAACTATCGATCCGAAGTTCGCCATGGAGCGGCCTCTCCCCAGGTGAGCATTTCTGCATAGGCAAGCTAACGCAAAGCTGAGGCCTAGCAGTCCGAGCAGAGCGCGCCGGCGGGATGACCGGCCTCCGAAGGGAGCAGGCAGTTGAGTGCGGACCAGCAACCTCCGACACAATTCTCAACGCGCTGGATCCTAACTGTCATCACAGTGGCGGTTCTCGCCAGTTTGCTGACTGCCTTTGCCGTGGGCTACCTAGCCCTACGAACGGACCTCCTAGAAGACTTCCGGACCGGGGAGCCCGCTTCGATTGGTGGGGGGTCTGAACCCACCATTGCCAGCATGGATCCAGAGGTGCTGGCGAGTCTGTATGAAAGGGCGTCCCCCTCCGTCGTCCACGTGGGAGTTACTACGCATGAAGGTCGTGGAAGTGGGTCAGGCTTTATCGTCTCGAGCGATGGGGCGATTCTGACAAACAACCATGTGATTGAGAACGCTGAATCAGTAAGTGTGACCCTCAAGGACGGGACCGAATTGGCTGCGAAGGTGATTGGACGGGACCCTTCCACTGACGTGGCGATGCTGCAGGTCAATTCTCCAAGTCCGCTCCCACCCGCCCGCCTCGGCAACTCGGATCAGGTACGGGTCGGGGAACTGGCGGTCGTGATGGGCAGTCCCTTCGGATTCGAGCAGAGCCTCACCGCCGGCTACATCAGCGCGCTTGGGCGGACCCTACGCAGCGGCGATCTTTACGGCTCTGAGATCGAAAACGTCATCCAGACCGACGCGGCGGTCAATCCGGGAAACTCTGGTGGTCCTCTGCTGAACACGCGGGGTGAAGTCATCGGCATTACGACCGCAATCTTCACTTTAAGTGGCGGCTTTGAGGGCCTGGGTTTTGCTGTTCCTGTCAACACTGCTAAAGCGGTGGCCTCTGAACTGGTGCAGAGAGGCTACGTTCAGCGTCCTTTCGTGGGAGTTTCCGGCCTGGACCTCACGCCTCAGCTTGCCCGCCGACTGAACCTTCCGGTAGAACAGGGTGTGCTTGTTCAAGCGGTGCACCCCGGCTCTGCCGCCGAAAGGGCGGGCATACGAGCCGGAGAGCAGAAGTTCGATACGCCGATCGGACCGATTCTTCTGGGTGGAGACGTCCTGGTGGCTATCAACGGCGAGTCCGCAGCCACCATGGCAGACGTCAGCCGAATCTCCCGGAGATTGAACATTGGAGATTCGATCACGATCGAAGTTGTGCGCCACGGAGACCGGCTCGAATTGGTGGGAGTACTGGGTGAACACCCGGCGCCTGAGAAGGTCGGGTAGACTGCTAAAGCGCAGGTGGGATTCAGTCCACATCGCAGGCCCATCTCTGCCATGTTTGCCGGGCATAAGCTCAGGCCTTGCCCGAGGACGCCTCTCCCGAAGCGATGGCAGCAGCGACCAACGCCGTGAGTCCCATGCCGACCCCGCCCCACCCGGGCACGGCCGTGAAAGCAGTTCCCCGC
>CAYGCA010000007.1:4920-25714 GCA_964348265.1 uncultured Anaerolineaceae bacterium
CGAAGCGAGACCATAAACCTCCAGACACCTGGGCTGCGGGATACAGGATTGCTGCTTGCCCCGGCCTGCTACAGCGAACAGGTATCTCAAGACCGCCAGGAATGCTCGGGGATATTCTCTGTCTTCTCACTCTAGGAACTATTGGACTCGGACGTGATTGACGGCCAAGAACTGGAGTGTTAGATTGGTGGACATCAGCAGCTCAAAGAAACTCCTTCTGTTGGCAGTCTGACGAGCCTTGGAAACCCTGACAGATAACACGGAGCCAAGATTTCCAAGTCGACAAGCCCACTGTGCTGAGGCTCGATCGGCCGAGGTGTATCCACTTGACGATGCTTTTCAAAGAGACGGTTCATGGGAGACCTTACACACATCTCGTGCAGCATCGCTCCAAGCGCGGAGTGACAAGCCTGGAGTGGTATCTGGTCCTTAGCCGGCGGTCCAAGAATCCTTTGGAGTTCGCCCGTGCCACCGATGAGTCTTTGATGACAGCCTATGCCAGCGCCCACCCCAGCCCAGTGAGGCCGAGGTTCTCAGGTTGAGCGGAATTCCCCTCTTGCGCAAGAAGCTTGCCAGCATGGCCTGGCTGCCGGATCTCCTGGCATTGCTGGGCGCCTTGGCCTACTTCGTGCGATCTGGAACATTCATCCAGAGCCTGACTTCCGTTCTGGACGAGGGCCTCTACCTCTACAAAGGTTACCTGTTCACCAGCGGTCGTTACTTTCCTTTCCAGGATTTTGGGCCTTGGACAAATCATATGCCGCTTTCCTTCTTGATCCCAGGTTGGGTTCAACTTGCCTTTGGACCAGGTATCCGCACAGGCCGTTATTTTGCCCTCTTCCTGGGGCTGCTCATGCTGCTTGGCCTGTGGATTGCTGCCCGCCGACTTGGCGGCAGATGGTGGGCAGTTGGCGCGGTTTGGATCCTCGTAATCAACGGCGCATGGATCAAGTGGTACAGCCAGGCAATCTCCCAATCATTGACCGCGGCCATGCTTTCCTGGGTACTGGTGTTCACCCTGGGGAAGGACCGATCTTCGTGGCAGCTTCTGGCCGGCTCGCTCCTGGCCGGCATCCTACTTATGACGCGGGTCAATATGCTTCCCCTCCTGCCGATATTGATCGTCTACCTTTCCTGGGAACATGGTCTGCGTACCGGGGTCATGGCGGCCGCAGTCGGCCTCTTGGTCGTAGCAGTTGGGCACGCGCTCTTTTGGCCGGGCATCATCAAGTTGTGGGCCAACTTACTGCCCGCTGCGTTCACGCCTTTCTTGAGTGCCTGGCGAGAGTCCAGCGGAGGTATCCCGGCCTGGAACCCACAGATCGGGCTCCGGCCCCGTTTGCTAAGTCTTCAGGGCGCCTCGACCGTGCATATGCTTCCCCTCATTGGGGCGCTCTTCGCCTGGTTGTCTTGGCCCTCCCGGTCCATGTCTGCACGCAAAGCAGACATCTTCAGAATCGGAGGGTTCTTGTCAGCTCTGTTCGCAGCCCTGTTTCTCATGCATGCCTGGGCATCCCTTGCGCAGAATTACTGTGTGTTTTGCCTTGAAGGGTACCTCGCCTTCTTCAGCCAGCTGGGCATCCTCCTTCTTGTGTTGGCTGCGAAACACTGGATTGGAGATCTCTCACAGAGTCGGCAACGGCTCGCCGTTCTCGTATTCCTAGGTGTCGCGCTGGCAACGCGCATCACGGATTACGATTGGAGGGCTTCCACTCTATTGAGTTCTCACGCTCCAAGAATAGCTGCAGGCCGAGTGCTCCCGGGAACGGTTGAGCTATGGGTCTTGATAGAAGGCAAACTCGGCATCCCGCAATCCGTATCGATGGAAGTACTTGAAGCAGCGCTGCGCTTATGGACCGTCCTCATCTTGAGTTTGGTTGCAGTTTTGGCCGGCTGGATCCTGCTCCGGAGGGGAGTCAGGGTATATTCCGCCTCAATCCAGGCTTTCTTTTGGATCGTTGTGGGCGCCCACCTGGTTGGCTCGACGTTGGTGCTCGACAGCTCGCCTGGCATCTATGACTGTGGTGGAGACGTTATCAGCTCCTATGAAGCCGTAGGCCGATACCTGAGCGACCGTATCCCCCCCGATTCCCTCGTCTACTGGGACGGAGGGCTTTCTCCGGTTCCCTTACTCTCCCTGCCAACCGCAGGGATCTTCCCGCCTCAACTGAATGACGGCTACAGCCGCCGTCTGGGCGGCGATGCCCAGGAATTGCTGCGATTTGGCTACTGGAACGACGATTTGGCCCAACGCTGGCTGCAGCGCGCCGACTATGTCCTTGTGGAAGAGCAAGCCTATAATGGTTGGATCACAGAAGCTCTCAATCCGCACTTCTTTGATGAGATAGAACGCAGTCCCCCGGCGGTCCCCTGCCGTCAAAGTTCTGCAATTCTCATCTTCAGGCGGATGAAGTAGGCCTTAAGAATTCGTTTGGCCGGATACAAGCCGAGGGCGAAGGGGGATTTCAGGCTCGGGAGGTGAGCCCAGCCGCAAATGGCAGGATCCCGAGGCTCATTCGGATAGCCCTCGCCTCTGGCATCAATCGGACCCACACCCAATCGGGGTTCCGGGTGTTAACACTCCTTGGGGAAAGAGCCGATCCCGTTCGACGCCCAGCTTGATTGGAGGCCCTCATGACACTAACTCCCAGGTCGCTGCGCAGTCTAGGCATAGGCCAATTCGCTTTCGCCAGCCTATTCGTACTCTGGTTGCTGGTTCTACCCAATGGAGGACAGAGCTTTGCGTGGCCAATCGTGCCACGACTGACATCCGTATTTGTGGGTGTCTCCTTCATCCTTCGGGCGTTCCTTGGACTGAGTATCATTCGGACCGAGGCATGGTACCGTCTGCGGTGGGTTGTCTGGGGCAACTATATGTTCTTGGCCATCATACTGATCAGCACTTTTTGGCACATCGCAGAAATGAACTGGCAGACGAACATTGTCTTGGCACACGTTTGGGTCGTAATCTATATATTTGAACCGCTGGTCCTGCCCTTCCTTGGCCCTTTTGACGACGCAAGGAACGACGCAATCCCGCCGCAGCACGCCAAGGGCCCACTGGCTGAGGGCTTGAAATGGGTGCTTATCGCTGCAACGATGGTAACGGCGACGGTGGGGGGATTACTGTTCATTAGCCCTGAGTTCCTAAATACACGCTGGCCCTGGTCGCTCGATCCATTTAATGCTCGAATCATGGCCGCCTGGCCGGCGGCCATAGCCGTCTGGGCAGGGACCATGGCCCTGTCTAAGGACTGGGCTGAAATAAAGATGGGGATTCAGGGCTTTATCCTGTACGGTTCGGCTTTGTTTGTAGCTTGGCTGGTCACGATTCCCGATTTTGACCGGGTTCGACACAACTTCTGGACCTATGGGATCCTGCCCGCTGCATGTGCTGTGGTCCTTGCCTACTACTACTGGCGACAGGAGCGGCAAACCACTTAGACGCTCTCGCCGGACCATTGCCCCCTGCCTGGTTTGGTTCGCCATCCCTGGCAGCGCTCAACAATCTAAGGACCGCCCTATGAGGTTGACTGGCTGGAGACGAGGGCCCGCAGACGCTCTCCACCGCCGGATACGATCGCGTCTCCATGGCCGACCCCCAAGACCTCAAAATCCAGTTGAGCCATACGATCCATGGAGGCCCGATTCTGTCTTTGGTTGAGCATGAAGCCCGGCCATCCGGGCCCGAAATCGGGCCAAGTAACCAGACTGTCGCCGGCAAATAGGACACTGCACTCCGGCCAGTAAAAGGCGAGGTGCCCAGGGGTGTGGCCTGGTGTGTGCAGGACCTCCAAAGGGCCGACTCGATCACCATCACTTAGGTAGGCATCCACCTCGCAGGGTCGATGCCGACCGAAGAGGGAGCCAATCTGGAACGGCCACAACACCCATGGCCTCATCGGCTTTAGCGACATGCACTGCTGCTTGCGATCGCCGATGACGATGTCGGCTTCCCATTCGTGGCAGTAGACTTGGGCCCCACTACCCCCTTGAAGAACAGCAAGTCCTCCCAGGTGCGCCCGATGCGCATGAGTCAGGACAATGCGCTTCAGGTCCTTCAATGACTTTCCAATGCGTTTGATCTCTTCGAGAATCAACCTTGCGTCGGACGAGTGAAGCGTATCTATCAGGGTAAGATCGCCTCCATCATCAAGAAGAAACGCATGAACGAAAATGCCCTTACGCTCATCAATGGTGTAGATCCCGGGTGCGATTTCCATTCTTTCCCTCCTCCAGGTTGACTATGCGCAGTTGCGCCAAGCCTATCCTTCCAGCTCTGCTCGGCCAGACGCCGCAGGTCGATTCGTCTCCTACCCACCTGCTTCCAAATGGACGCAATCTATCGCTGCACTCGCCGGCGAGGCTCGTCCGGAGGTGCTGGGTGGGTCACCTCAAGCCGCTTCCCGCCTTCGCGCCGCAGACGAACCTCCGAAAGGTCCTCGATTTCCCGCGCGCCAGGTTTTGCTCCTGTTCAACGAACAGAAGCTGAAGAGTAATTGTAAGGGCGGTCCCTGCAGTTATTCGTTACGATACCTCAGGATTCTCGTTAAGAATCATACAGGCAGGCGAAGATGTTCGACATGAATGTACCCGCTCAGGATCGCGAATCGAGTGCGGGATGGGTTCGATCTCCAGCCCTAATAGGGCTCGCACTCCTGGTCTTCCTCATTCTGAACTTGACCGCCAGTGCAGTACAACCGGAACTCCCACAAGCCAATTACGATGTCCGCTCCGAGATTCAAATCGATTACGGAGTCTGGAGGCCTGCGTCTTTCAAAGCCGTCAACCTGGAGATTATAGACGCAATAAAGAATGATCTGGGTCTGGCGACGCTCGAACCTCCGGAGGAAAGCGGGGAATGTCTGATAGCGAACGAGCGCTGCCAAGTCAACGACAAGAGCGAGGGGGAACCCAGCAGACCAACAGCGTATCCAACCCCAATCGAACCTGCGCCGAAAACTACACCCACACCCACGGTGATAGCCTCCCCATCCGCTGCCCCCACCCCTGCAGTCACTCCCACCCAGAAGAAGTCCGACAAAGACTGCCCGGACTCTCGCGGCCGGGCGGGACCGGTCGGATGCGCCGATCTACCCTCCAAAGCCAAGGGGAAAGGTCGAAAGAAGTAGTTGCTGCGGAGCCATACCCGCGGTCGGATTCCACATTGAATTCCGGTCCGCCTGCCAGCCGAGCACTTGGGATGGGCTAGACTACACCAAACAGGGCCGGCCTTCCTGCGCGTATAATCGTGGAATGAGGCGTGGACGTTCTCCCGGGGGCATCGTCTTGCCTGAAACTGTTCTCCTGCTCTGTGACATCCGAGGCAATTGACCGTTTGACAATAAACTCCTCCCAACCACTCCCCTAATGGGGGCTGAAGAGCGACTTGAGCCTGTCGGATGAAACCCTTGGTCCGCAAATGTGCCAAATTGAGTTCCCTCGCCGGAGTTCCCGAAGAGTACGCCCACGCTGATCCTTTGGTGATCGAAGACCTGCCACCCAGTGGGACCGGATTGACGGAGGCCGAGCCAACGTTGACTTCTTCAGTCAAAGCGTTGGGCGAGGTAGACCTGTGGTTGCAGCCCAAGGGGCTTTGGGCAAAACCTGGGTGACGCCATTGCGAGAGAGGTGCTCAAGATCAGGAAGCGTGTGATGCTGTCGTTCTTCTTCTTGGCTTTCCTACTCACAGCCTGCACCCCGGCGCCTGAGATCGAGGTCAGCTATGATCCAGCCGACCTTCAGTTTTCAGGGGAGCGCGCCTTCGAACTGGAAAGTGAATTCGTCACCCGCTTCGTAAACCGCGACAGCGGGCAGCCAAACAACCGTCTCGCCGTCGAGTGGCTGATTAATCGCTTCGAGGACCTGGGCCTGAGCTGCCGAACCGACCAATGGCGCATCGTCAATTACAGCCGCCCGATCAGGCTGCAGAACGCAATCTGCGAACTGGCCGGCCACTCAGACCGTCAAATTGTAATCGTCGCCCACCACGACCAGGCTCCAGCAACAGTCCAAGGCGCCGACAACGACGGCTCCGGCATCGCCATCATGCTTCATCTGGCCGAAATCTTCGCTTCGGGCGAAACCCCAAGGCATTCCTTGGTATTCCTTTCTAGCGACGCTGAAGAGTACGGAATGCTAGGGTCAAGGCGGTTCATCCAGACCCATCCTGACCCGGGCCACATCGTGGCTGGCATCTCACTTGATAACCTTGGCAAGGAATTCTACGACGGGATAGAGATGTCCCCGATCGGGCAAGGTCGGCGCTACGGCCCGATCTGGCTGCAGCTGCTTGCACGTCAGGGGGCCTCGGCCGCTGGCGACCTATGGGTCCCCCAGATACGCCCCGCCTTCTTACAAGCTCTTGAACAAGCGGTTCCAGTATCCTTGATGGATCAGGGCCCTTTAGTCGCCGCCGGAGTCCCGGCGCTTGGCTTCGCAGGAACCTATCCCCCGGAATCCAGCCAACAGAACTGGGAAACCTACCATACCCCGGATGATACGCTCGAGATTCAGTCGCCTGTCAGCCTGCATCACTCCGGCCGTGTGGCGGAGGCGCTCCTCCGGGAACTCCTCAGCATGGGAAGTTTCCCCAGCGAATCGGGGCCCTACCTTTACTTCGACTCGAGCGCCACCGTGCTGCGGGGTGCCCCGATGTGGCTCACCTTCTCCTCTGTGGTCGTCCTCTTCGTCGTGGGGAGCTACGCCTCCGCAAGGGCTTCCCAGGGCGGTCCTTCGCGGGCATGGAGAACCGCCCTGCCACACTTTCTCGGACTATGGATTCCGCTAACCCTCTCCATCCTTCTTCTGTATGCCTTCGTCCTGGTGGGGCTCATGGATGCCTACGAACTCTATCCGGCGACCGCAAAAGACCCGGCGATCTTTACGCCTCGCTGGCCTGCCGTCATTCTATACCTGATCGCACTCGCCGGCTTGTTGTTCCTGGGCCGGAAGTCTGCCGAGCGGTTTAGCACTCCTGGCAAGAACCCCGACTTCGCCAGCCGGCTCAGCTTGGCTGCCCTGGTCGTGAGCCTTGCCGGCCTTTACCTCCTTGCTCTCAATCCCTTCTCCCTTCTCTTCCTTTTGCCCCTATTCCTCTGGTTTTTGATACGCGGCCGAGATGGCGTTGGCTGGTGGTTGGACCTGTTCATCTTCCTTCTGAGCGGTGTCGTGATCTATGCCCTGATTTACTTTTTCGGCTTTGTGATCCTACGCAACGGTTTCGCCGTCCTCTGGTATCTAATGATGATGTTTTCTATCCGGGAGATAGGTTTCCTTACAGCCCTGGTCGCGACGGCGGTTGTGGCAGCCGGGGTGTCGCTCATGATCAGGCCTGCGAGGTGAAGAAACGGACCGCGTGGCAGGTGACGTGAGTGAATCCCCAGGGCTCCATCACAACCAAGGCCCGGCCTTCACAACCCTTGCGCCTGCACGCAGTCCTGCCAGGCAAACGTCAACCTCCAGTTACATTGCCTGAAGGCCTCCATTGTGCTAGATTTACCAGTACCAGCCGGAGTCTGAAGAGAAAAGGTGTGGTATGCGGGAAACCCCACATCTCACCCTTGAGGACGAATTCGCTGACGATCTTGAATGTGCAATCTGCGGCGAAGTAAGCCTTAAGGTTCATCACGTCGAGAATCTGCCCGACTACGTCGCCTGCAAGAACTGCGGCTCGGCTTTTCTTGTTGAGCAGAGCGACGAGCGCGTTCTTTATGGCCAGATCGCCGAAGAATACAAGGACACTAAGAAGTTCGCGCTGGGCCAATGGGCATGGCCGGAGGCTATCGCCCGCAGGGCGGCTCTGGAGCGGCCTGAGCGCGAGGAACCGGCTGAGGACATTTCTCTGGCTACCACCGCGCCCTTCTTTGAAGTGCCAGATTCGGTAATGCCCCTCCTTGAGCAGGAGGAGAGCTGGGACTCCGAAACCCGCCAGCATGATGAGGAATCCCTTGCAGCCGCAGAGCTCGAGGAAGGTATCGACGATCGACTGACTCTCCTGTCTGAGCCCTCTGACCAGGCTCGTGTTGATCTGCCTGAGGAAGCCGAGGGCGGCCTGCCCATCGAGAGAGAACTCGAGTTGACCGGAGAGGAATCCGAAGACAGCCCTGTTCCGGAGGCTGAACCAACAGAACGGATGGATGAGATCCAGGAATCCGAAGCCGACGAGTTGCCTCACGGAACGGGAGCTCAGGAAGAGCTGGCAGGCTGGGATGGACCTGTCCCAGACCCAACAGCTGAAACCCAACCAGAAGAGATCAGGCATCCTCCAGCAGGTGAGGATTGGCTCGGCGAACCCTTAACCGCTGAACATCCGATCGCCGAATTGGATATTGAAGAGGAAGAAACCCGCTTCGAGGCAGCCGAGGAGCAGGCGGAGCCTACAGACACTGGGCAGGAGCCCGAAGCCACTCCACAGGAAGGTCCGCTCAAGACCGCGACTCCACAACCTGCGCCAGGCGAACCGCCCCCAGGCGAACGCCATCAGGTCACCCTCAGGGGTAGGGCCCTCATTTTCCCAGACGAAGTCTGCGCGCACTGTACCCGAGCGCCTATCCGAGGTCGCCTTGCCATCCTGGGCGCCTTGCCCGACCACGAGAAGCAGGGCCTGCGAAAGCGTACTACCTTCCAGCTACCGCTTTGCGCCGACTGTCTTGGAAGGGCTGGCGCCCGGAGCGAAGAGCAGCGGTCCGCCCGTTTGCAGGCACATCTCTTCTCGGGACTGTTTGCATTGCTCCTGGCGGTCTGCGCCCTCAGCTTCCGGCTTGTGAGTTTCCAAGAATCTCTGGCAACCGATCTGCTAATCCTCTCTGTCTTGGCGATCGCAGGGTATGGCCTAACCCTGTTGGTGTTGCTGAATCGCGCCAGCCGGATGCCACCTCCGGCAGATGCCATATATGTCCGGAGCACCCTGGTCGTATCCGGAAGCAAAGACGGGGTCGATACTTTGTTTCAGTGGCGCAGCCGGGGCTACGCTGAACGTTTTCAGCTTGCCAATGCAGACAACGCCGTGGGGAGCATCATTCCGATGCGCGAGTCAAGCGATCAGCCTATGAGGACCAGCACCGAAGCGGCGATCGCCGAGGATGGGACTGGATAGCCACAATGGGAACAACGCCCAAAGCAAAGCCCGAGTCCCTTTGTCCGAAGTGCCAAAGTCCGATGGAGCATTGGCCGGCGCTCAACGCGGACGGTTTTCTGGCTGTGTGCCCACATTGCAGGCCCAAGCCGTCCGCTGACGAGCTGGATGAATTCGCGGCTGACCTTGAGGCTCAACTTACCGGCCAGGCCGAGACGCCGTCCCGGCTTCGCAATCTGCTCCGCCAGCCTGTCGAATCGCTTCAGTCCAGTCCCTTGCCAGCCTCCTTGCTGAAGACCTTACCGGCCGAGGCTCGTCGACTCCTGTCGCAGGTAAAAGCTCGCAAGGCTGAGCCCAGCGCCCAGGAAAGCCCGGCGGGCGGAAGTGTGTCACCGGAGCCTCAACCCCAGGCCGAGGGGCCGCCCCCGCAGAAGGCTCCAAGCGGTCAACACACTCCTGAAGGGAAGACTCAGCCGACCCGCGAGGTGGACAAAGAACGCTCGGCCCCCGCTAGACCCGTGGCCGAAAGGCAGAGCAAAGAACAAGCTTTCGTCGGTGGAGTAACTCCCGAAGATGTTGCCCTGCTGGCGACCGAGCTGGAAGATGGGGTCTCAGTGACTCGCAATCGCCGCCGCTGTCCAGAATGTGATGCGATCATCTCCATTCAGCGAAGCCAGTGCCCGTGGTGCGAAACCATCGTGTCGAACTAAGACAGTCAGGCCGTCGACCCGAATCTCGGATCCCCCATTCTCTGACCAATCGAAGCCAAACCTCGCCTGATTGACGGGTGACCCATCTAGCAGGCATCTTTTGCGCGAAGGCACCTTTGGTCCTGCAACCTTTGCCTGGGAGCCGGGCAGGTCTTGGAGGCTATTTGGACCAAGGCATCGAGTCTGCTGCCTGCTTCCAGGCCTCTCCCCAGCAGTCCACCAGAGTCGCTCGTCTGTCGATTCACGTTCGGAAACACCCGGGTGTTATAATTACCTTTCGCGAAGTCCCCAAATAGCCAAGGTGTGTTTTCCTTATGGCCCATGACAAGATCGTTGTTGTCGGCGCGCGAGAGCATAACCTCAAGAACCTCAACGTTGAGATCCCGCGTGACAAGCTAGTCGTAATATCCGGCCTTTCAGGTTCCGGCAAATCTTCCCTGGCCTTCGACACAATTTTCGCCGAGGGCCAGCGGCGGTACGTTGAGTCGCTATCAGCCTATGCCCGACAGTTCCTGGGGCAGCTCGATAAACCAGCCGTGGACTACATTGAAGGGCTGTCGCCGGCCATCTCTATCGACCAGAAGGGTGTTTCTCACAATCCGCGCTCGACCGTTGGAACGGTGACCGAGGTCTACGACTACTTGCGCCTGCTCTTCGCCCGCATTGGCATTCCACATTGCCAGATCTGCGGCCGTGAGGTCAAGCAGCAATCAGCCCAGGAGATCGTCGAATCCATCGAGGCCTTGGGGGACGGAACGCGCATCCTGATCCTGGCTCCTATCGTTCGGGGCCGCAAGGGAACCCATAAGGCAGCATTGGAAGAGATTCGCCGCTCCGGGTTTGTCAGGGTGCGCGTCAACGGAAAGGTTCACTCCGTTGATGACGAAATTGCGCTCGATCGATATAAAAACCACTTCCTAGAGGTCGTGGTTGATCGTCTCCTCATTCACCGCCTCGAGGGCGAAGAGGGCGAGGCGGCCCGTTCCCGCTTGACCGACTCGGTCGAAACGGCCCTGCGCTGGGGTGAGGGGACTGTGATCGTTGCCGATCTGTCTTCCAATCCGGCAGTCGACGTCCCTTTCTCCGAATATCTGTCATGCCCCGAGCATGGCACAACTCTGTCCGAGATTGAGCCACGCACCTTTTCGTTTAATACGCCTCATGGAGCCTGTCAGGAGTGCCAGGGTCTGGGAAGCAAACTCGAACTCGATCCTGACCGCATCATCCCGGATCCTTCCATATCTCTAGCGGAAGGGGCTGTCGTTGCCCTAGAATGGTCCAGCAAGAGCGCTGACCGCCGCAGCTACTACTGGCAGATGGTGGAGGCAGTGGCTGAGCACTACCGCATAAACCTCGACATGCCAGTAGAGTCGCTTTCCCAAGAAGAATTGGACCTAATCCTAAGGGGCACAAACGGACAGGAGATCCCGATCCGCTACACGAGCCGCAACGGCAAAGTCTCCACGTTCAAGACAGCTTTCGAGGGGATCATCGGGAACCTGGAGCGCCGATACCAGGCCACACAGTCGAATTACGTCCGCGGCAAAATCCAGGAGTTCATGTCCGAGAGGCCTTGCCCATCCTGCAAAGGCAAGCGTCTGCGCGCCGAAGCGCTGGCAGTCACAGTGAACAACGTGAACATCGCCGAGGTAGCTGGTTGGCCCGTGTCAAAGAGCCTGACATGGGTCGAGAGACTGCATGCCGAAGACGGGCCGATGTCCGCTCGCGAACGGAAGATCGCTGAGCGTGTTCTGAGAGAGATCAAGGAGCGGCTCGGTTTTTTAGTCGACGTGGGCCTCGAATACCTAACCATGGACCGAAGCGCCGCCACCCTCTCAGGCGGAGAGGCACAGCGGATTCGTTTAGCGACACAAATCGGATCGCGTTTGATGGGTGTGCTCTACGTGCTCGATGAACCATCTGTCGGGCTGCATCAGCGTGATAATGCGCGTCTGATCCGAACCCTGGAAGGCATGCGAGACTTGGGCAACACAGTCTTGGTTGTTGAACACGATGAAGCCACGATCCGCGCCGCAGATTGGGTGGTCGATCTCGGCCCCGGCGCGGGGGAAGAGGGCGGCTACCTGGTCGCCCAGGGTTCCGTTAATCAGGTTACCAGGAACACAAAGTCCATTACCGGCCAGTTCCTTTCCGGGAAATTGGTGATCGATATTCCCAAGAAGCGCCGTCCCGGCAACGGGAAGCACCTAGCCATTGTAGGCGCACGGGCTCACAATCTCGACAACCTTACCGTGCGCATCCCCCTGGGCGCATTCGTGGCCATCACTGGTGTATCTGGCTCGGGCAAATCGACGTTAATGGTCGAGGTGCTGTACAAAGCGCTGGCAAAGGCCCTTCACGGGGCGCGATGGCAGTCCGGACAACACGACCGGCTTGAGGGCGTCGAGAACATCGACAAGGTGGTCAGTATCGATCAGAGCCCCATTGGCCGGACGCCACGCTCAAACCCGGGGACCTACACGGGCGTCTTCGATCACATTCGGGCGCTGTTCGCCGAACTGCCTGACTCCAAAGTGCGCGGGTACAAGCCAGGACGCTTCTCCTTCAACGTGCGCGGCGGTCGGTGCGAGGCGTGCCAGGGCCAGGGCCAACTCAAGATTGAGATGCAATTCCTGCCGGATGTCTACATTGCGTGTGAAGTTTGCCGGGGCGCTCGCTACAACCGGGAGACGCTCCAGGTCCGCTTCAAAGGAAAGACAATCGCCGATGTGCTCGACACCAGCATCGATGAAGGAGTCGGTTTTTTCGGCGCTTTTCCGGCCATTGTCCGCCGCTTGGAAACTCTAAGGGCGGTGGGTCTGGGCTACCTTAGGATCGGCCAGCCAGCCCCCACGCTGTCCGGAGGTGAAGCCCAACGAGTCAAGCTGTCACGTGAACTCTCACGCCTGAGCACCGGTGATACCCTCTATGTGCTCGACGAACCCTCGGTTGGTCTGCACGCCGCCGACGTGCAAAAGCTGATCAGCGTCCTTCAACAACTCGTCGATCAGGGGAACACAGTCGTCATCATCGAGCACCACCCCGATATCATTAAGGTTGCCGATTGGGTGATTGACCTGGGGCCCGAGGGCGGGGATGGCGGCGGTCGACTGGTGGCGGAGGGAACACCCGAAGCCATCGCCGCAGTCGAAAAGTCCTATACCGGCAAATTCCTCAAGGGGCACCTGGCGGCCCCATGAAGCGCATGCCTGGGAGCGCTTACCAGGCTGCTTCCTTCACACGATCCGAATCGGGGCAGGAACGACTTGGCGTCAGGGGTCGCAGTCTCCTGGGGCTTGCGCCAATCAGCGCTGCGCGCTCCGTAGCCCCCTCATTCGTACCGCAGGGCTTCAACCGGCTCCAGATCTGCGGCCCGCTTAGCTGGATAGAGGCCGAAGAATAGCCCGACGGCCGCCGAGAAGAGGGTCGCAAGGAGGACTGCATCAAGGCTCATTGAGGGCGTCAAGTCGGCGTCGTTAGCAGCGGCAATGGCGCCCACCAATTCCGATAATCCCCAGCCGAGTAGGATTCCTATCAATCCACCCGCCAGGCTGAGGAGCGAAGATTCAGTCAGGAACTGGATCAGGATATCGCGCTTGCGCGCTCCGATCGCCTTCCGCAGGCCGATCTCACGGGTACGCTCCGTGACCGAGACCAACATAATATTCATGATCCCTATGCCGCCCACCAGAAGTGAAATGGCGGCAATTCCGCCCAGGAAGATCGTCAGCACTCCCGTAATCGTGGCAGCGGTGTCAAGAAAGTCCTGCTGACTGAAAACGGTGAAATCGTCTTGGCCGATCGGCGTCCGATGCCTGGTACGGAGAATCGTTGCCACCTCTTGCTGTGCTCTAGGCACTGCCGGTGCGCTGATCGCCTGGGCGATGATCATATCAACCTCGCCCGGCAACCCGCGCCGCAGAAGCCTGGCTTGAGCCGTGGAGAGAGGCACCAGTACACGATCATCCTCATTGACGAACCCCGAGCCACCTTTCGGGGTCGTCACCCCTATCACCCGGAACGGCTGCCCTTCGATCCGAACGGTCTCACCCACCAACCCGGTCGTCTGCCCAAATAGGGCCTCAGCCACTTCGGGGGCCAAAACGACCACCGCCGACCGCCCCAGCATGTGCCCGTCCGAGATGAAGGCCCCCTCTTGAAGCTGAATATTGCGGACACGCATGTAGTCAGGAGTGACACCCAGACCTTGGGTGAAGGCGCTCTCTCCACGAAAACTGACTTCAACGGAGCCGGAAATCATAGGCGCCACACCAACCAGAGAGGGTGCAGCAAAAGGATCTCGAACCGCCTGGGCGTCTTCAACGGTCAGAGGCTTCGGGTTTCGTATGTCGTCACCCTCACCCTGAACGATGAACAGCAGATTCGTGCCGATACTGCTAATGGAGCCCGTAATCGACTCTTCAGCACCGCGTCCGATAGCCAGCATGGCGATCACAGCGCCAACACCGATGACGATGCCAAGGACGGTCAGGCCGGAACGCAGCTTGTTGCTCACCAAGCTGTCTAGAGCCTCCCGTCCGCTCAGGTACAGGTCCATAACTAAACCTCTCAAAGCAAGCCGATTTAGCGGCTCAGCCCAGGCCGACTATCTATACTACCGGTCAGCGCCCAGGCGAACGAGCAGGAAGACGGCAACCTGGCGCAGCTCCACATTCACCATGCTGCTTCAGCTCATCCAGCTTCTTCGATCCGGCCATCCAGCAAATGAAGCACCCGCTGAGTGTGCGCCGCCACTTCGGCGTCATGGGTGACAAAGATCAGGGTGGTGCCATAAGTCTCATTTAGCTGGAGCAGAGTGGCCACGACCTCTTCGCCTGATTTGGTGTCCAAGTTGCCAGTTGGCTCATCCGCCAAGATAATGGCCGGATTGTTGACCAGGGCCCGGGCAATCGCCACTCGCTGCTGCTGACCGCCGGAGAGTTCATTCGGCCGATGAAACAGGCGGTCGCCCAAGCCCACCGCCTCTAGTGCTTCGATGGCCCGGCGCCGACGACCATTGCGAATAGAGGCATAGCGCATCGGCAGTTCAACGTTGGCCAGCGCTGTGTGCCGCGCCAGCAAGTTGAAGCTCTGAAATACAAAACCCACTTTGCGGTTGCGAATCACAGCTAGTTGGTCATCTGTGAGATCCGAGACCCTCTGCTGATCGAGAATATAGACCCCGCTGCTGGGACGGTCCAAGCATCCGATGATGTTCATCAAGGTGCTCTTGCCTGATCCCGAAGGTCCCATGATGGCGAGAATCTCTCCGGCGTGTACCTTGAGCGAAACGCCTCGCAACGCTTGGACCTCGATCTCGCCCATCTGGTAGACCTTGGTTAGATCACTGCCCTCAATCACCCATTCAGCCACGGTCAACGCCCGACGAAAGGAGGAGGCCCCTCCGGATCGAACTCCATCGGAGGATTGAGCACGATCTGATCACCCTGGGAGAGCTCACCGCCAAGAACCTGGGAGTACAGATCGGAAGAGGCTCCCAATACGACGCGAAGGGGTTCTAGCTCCTGCTCGCGGAGCACATAGACAACGCGTTCGCCCTCCACTACTCGCACGGCTCGGTTCGGAACTTGAAGAACATCCTGGAGCTGATTGACCAAGATACTGACTGCAGCGGTCATACCTGGCTTGACCATCTCATCCGCATCAGTGAGCAAGACAGTCACTTCGAAATTGACAACGCCCTGACTCACCATTCCAGTTGACCCGGCCTCAAGGACTTCACCGTGATAGTCCTTGCCCAGGACCGCGTCGAAGCTCAAATCCACAGGTTGGCCAAGCTTGATGCTGTTTATGTCGACTTCAGAAACCTGAACATCAACCAGCAGTCGGCCAAGATCCGCAAGTTCAAATGCCACGCCCCCCGGTTGGACCGGATCCCCCTCCGATACCAAGACTCGGGTTATCGTGCCCGAGAACGGCGCTGTAATGCGGGCCATTTCGATGGTGGACCTTGCTGCGGCCACCCTTGCCTGGGCCGCCTTGACGTCGTCAGGATTCGGACGGTCCCTGACGCGATCCCAGGCTCGCTCGGCATCGGCAAGGTTCGAAACGACCAGGGCCAGTTCGGCATCCAGGATCGCTTGGTCGGTGCTGGAAGGACCTCCTGTGTACCAGTTTAGGTTGCGCAAGATCGAGTCCCGACGCTGGCGGGCCTCCGCCAAAGCGGCGCGTGCCAGGGCCCGCCCAGGGTCATCTTCGCGTCGCCCTGAGTATCTGCTGTAGGCCGTCTCCGCCCGTTCCACTTCCTGCTCGGCGAGGACTAGGTTGGCCTCGGTCTCGGCGATTACTTCGCCACTGGCCCGATTGCCCAGCTGTTGGACCCGCCAGCGATATTCCGCATCTTCAAGCGCCTCGCGGGCTCGCGCAAGCGCCAGCTGTGCCTCGACCTGGGCTGCATCCGACTCGAGCAGCTCCTCGAGCTCCCGCTCGGCGGCTACCAGGTCCACCTGCGCCAAGCTGACCTGAGAGGGCATCGACTCCTGCTGAAGGCTGGCCAGAACTTCGCCCTTGGCCACCAGCCAGCCGACTTCCACCTTCACCCGCTCCACCACTCCGCTTGTTTCGAAACTCAGCACCGCCGACTGATTGGCTCGCACCGTACCCGTCGCGCCCACGGTGGCCGTCAACGGACCAGTGCCGGCGATCTCGGTCTGCAGGTTGGCACCCGCAGCGGAATTGGAGTTTAGGAACGTCTGCCGATTGCAGCCCACACCGAGAGATACGAGTATCACGAGAATCGCCAATCTCCTCACACGATTCATGTGACTTCTACCTCCGCTGAATTACCGGGGGCTAACCGGATCCTGGGTTGAGCCAAACCTCACTCCTGCAGCCTTTCGCGATGGCCTGCAGCAGGATATTGGCAGGATCCTTTTGTAACCACTACATCCGGATCACCTAGGAATTCTAAACGAAAGCAGCTCATCAGAGGCTGGAGATTCCCGAAGCTCACCGAATCCTCATTTTTTGTACGTATAGGCAGCCAGCGAGCGAGGTGAAATACCTGCGGCTATAATCACGGCATGCAGCGATCGAGGATCGAACCGAGCGGAGATTCCTCACAGGAGGAGATCAAGCGCCTTACAGCGCAGGTCAAAGAAAAGGCGATTCAGCTGGGTTTTGACCTTGTGGGTGTGACAACCCCGGACCCACCACCTCATTTGGACGTCTACGAGGGATGGATTGCCGAGGGGCGACACGGAGAAATGGCTTATCTGGCTACGGATCGCGCCCGTCATAGACGGGGAGATCCACGGCGTGTCTTGCCAGAGTGCCGGTCGATCCTCGTCGTGGCTGCGAACTACCTCCCTAGCCCACCCCATGCCGCAGAGCCGACCTCTTCAGCCAAGGTCGCCGCATACGCTCAAGGCGATGACTATCATGAGGTGTTGGTGGACCGCCTTCGGGAACTTGTCGGATTCCTTGAAGGGACCGTTGGAACGCCTGTCCCAAACCGCATTTATGCCGATACCGGACCGCTCCTGGAGCGAGAGCTTGCACAACGAGCGGGTCTGGGCTGGATCGGGAAGAACACGTGCCTCATTCATCCTAGGAAAGGATCCTATCTTCTTCTGGCAGAAGTCTTGCTGGGTATCCCCCTTCACCCGGACGGCCCGATGACATCCGATCACTGCGGGGCCTGTACGCTCTGCATCCAAGCCTGTCCCACCGAGTGCATCCTGCCAGATCGAACTCTGGACGCTGTCCGCTGCATTTCCTATCTCACAATCGAGCTAAAGGGAGAGATCCCTGCCGAACTCAGATCTCAGACGGGGGACTGGGTGTTCGGCTGCGATATCTGCCAGCAGGTTTGTCCGTGGAACGTGCGCTTTGCAGCGCCGACGCTGGACTCCGCCTTCCAGCCACGCTTGTTTCTGGAGAAACCTGCGATCCTCGACTTCCTAGAGATGGATGCCGCGCGGTATCGCAGGCAATTGAAGGACAGTCCTCTGAAGCGGCCGAAGCGCCGAGGACTAATGCGCAATGCCTGCGTCGCCGCCGGCAACAGCCGTGGTTTGCCTTACGTGGCGGCCTTGAGCCGCATCCTGCTCAAGGAGCAGGATGCACAGGTGCGCGCTCACGCCGCGTGGGCGCTTGGGCAGATCGGCGGGAAACGGGCCATCCGGGCTTTGAGGCATGCGGAAGAACGGGAAGCTAGTCCAGAAGCAAGGGAGGAGATCGAGTCAGCACTGGATCAAGCGAGGCGGGCGGAGCAAGCTGGCGAAGAATGACTCAGTCGGGCAGGCTTTCCAGCCGCGGGCCGCCCACAAGGCCCCCAATGGCGTGCGCATGCCAAGGCGTTCCGGCCGGCCATTCGGCCGTGACCGGGGGGAGTCCGAGGCCGCCAAAGTACGCCCGACGGCCTCCAGCCCGATGGACCTGGTCCTCACGGTCTGAGCGTAGGAGTTGGCGTCCTCAAGTCGGGCGTAGAAGTGGGCTCGGGGGTAACAATGTTAACCGGAACGATCAGGACTTCGCCGATCCGAATATCGTTTGGATTCTCGATGTCGTTCCGTTCAGCGATCGCTTCGGCGGTGCTGTTGAACTCGGCAGCGATCGTCTCCAAAGTGTCCCCTGGCTTAACCAGATACTCAATTTCCTGGCCGGCGACCAGGGTTCCCGGCAGGGGAGTCTCCGTGGGTCGTTCCGCGTCCGGCGGCGGAATGATGATTTCCTGTCCAACGAAGATGCTTCCTGCATCTGTGATGACATCAGCATTGTAGGCGAGTAGGAGGTCCAGATCGACCTCAAACTGCTCGGCAATGGTGAAAAGGGTATCGCCTTCCTGAACCGTGTAGACCCTTGGTCCTTCAGGCGTCCCCGTTTCGGTGATTGTCGGAGTCAGGGTGATGGTAGGAGTATCGGTGGGAGGCACCTTTGTGGGAGTTTGGGTAGGGGTAGGTGTATCCGAAGCCAGGAACGCCGGCCTGCCCGGTGGGCTATCCCCAGTGAACCACATGACAATCAGCAGGAGGCCAACCACCAAAAGAACTACTGAACTCCCACCAAGCAGAAGCGGTCCCATCCGTTCGCGCCGACGCCGATAGGCCGCTATTACATCTGCCGGATCGTTCTCCGATTCAGGCATGGCGACTCAGTCTTTCTCCGAGGAGCACCCCCTCGCTCCTTCCTCCACAGAAATGGCTTCCACGGGACATAGCTCCGCAGCAGCCAGGCAGGCTTCCGCATACTTCGGAAGCACGACATCCGATCTTACTCGAATTCAAAGGAATCGTCCTGTGCATTGGGAGGCCGATGGCACCACACTGCCTACCAGCCCTCAAGCAGGAAGTCAAGGGTTCCCCGGAGCGCGGCCTCCCATGTTGCGGCATCATGTGAGCCCGGCACCGTAGCGAGGGTATGCATAAGACCAGCGGTCTGCATCACCCGACTGAGGCGCCGCGTCTCGGAGAGAGCCCAGTCATCAGTTCCAGCGATCAAGTAGACCCGCGAAGGCATTACCTCGCCGCTGCCGACGATCACGAAGGGGTCATAGGGCGGGCGCGGATAATTCACGGCCAGCGCGGGGCTGAGCGCAGCCACCCGGTCGAAGACATCCGGATTCCGCAGCCCGATCTCCAGCGCCCAGATCCCACCGCGTGAAATCCCGGCAATCCCGCGTGCATCGGCCCGCGCCAAAGTGGCATACTCTTGATCAATAAAGGGGACTAATCCGGCAAGGAGTTCGTCTTCGTATGATCCGGGCCCACCGTCACTGCTGCTGAAGAGCGGCTCCGGTTGCCGGGGCATGACGATCAAGAAGGGAGGCCAGGCTCCCTGCTCAATGAGCCCATCCGCCAATTCGACAACCCCAAGATCCCCCCAATGTCCCTCATCGAAAGGCTTTCCATGGAGCAAATAGAGTGTCGGCAGCTCTCGATCGAGGAACCTGTAACAGGCGGGCAGATACACGCGCAGCGGAATCTCCTGGGGAAGCGCCGTTCCCCGATACTTTGTCTGAACGACTTGACCCGCTTCACCATGGCAAGACGGCGTGGATGAGGGGCTAACAGTTGGCACAGGACTAGCTGGGACTGGACTGGGGACTGAAGTTTCGCCCTGTCCGGCCATGGTTATCCTCGATGTAGGGGGGGTTAGCGTCGGCTGCACAGTGGGGGGCTTGGGATTACCAAGGCAGGCGCTTGCTGCCGGCAACAGGACCAGCCACATCCGGATTGCGCTGCCTAGCGCTGGTCTATACCTGGCCAGCCCCAACTCGCTCCTCCTACGAGTGCCCCTCAGCCTCACTTCCAGCCATCCCGCCCCACCCCACTTCTGCTTGTTCAAGCGGCCTGTGGTAGAATGCGCCCACCCACGGGCCAATACAGAAGGAGGCCATGAAGTATCATCTTTGGACCGCCGGCTGCCAGATGAACGTTGCCGACTCGCAGCGTGTGGCTTCTGCACTGGAAAAGCTCGGCTACACCGCAACTCGCCAAGCCGAAGACGCCGACGTTATCGTACTAAACACTTGTGTAGTGCGCCAGAGTGCCGAGGATAAGGCCTACGGCCGGCTGACATCTCTCCGACCGCTAAAGGAAGCTCATCCGGACTTGGTCATAAACGTGATGGGTTGTCTCGTGGGCGTCAGGGGAAACAAGAACCTGAAGCAGGAGTTTCCATTCGTCGACGTTTTCTCCCCTCCCTCAGACCCTGGGCCTCTCCTCAAGCACCTCCTCCAGACGCACGCTCAAGTCTTAGATTATGAAGAGACACAAACCCGCAACGCGCTTCTGGATGGAGATCTTGTCCTTCCGTTAGATGAGCGAGGCAGATTGGTCTCGGCGTACGTGCCTGTAGTCTACGGGTGCTCACACGCTTGTACCTTTTGCATTATCCCCTTTCGCCGCGGGGCCGAGATCTCGCGCTCTGTGGATGAGATCGTACATGAGGTGCGCACGCTAGCCGAACAGGGGGTCCGCGAGGTCACCTTGCTTGGCCAGATCGTTGACCGCTACGGGAAGGACCTCCCCGAAAGCCCGAATCT
>CAYGCA010000007.1:25746-34836 GCA_964348265.1 uncultured Anaerolineaceae bacterium
GTTGAGGATAGTCCACGACGTCGAGGGCACAGAGCGCATTCGCTTCCTGACCTCCCACCCGAGCTGGATGAGCGACGATCTGCTGGAGACCGTCGCCGAACTACCCAAGGTCTGCGAACATATCGAAGTTCCGGTCCAGGCGGGCGATGACCAAGTCCTCGAGAACATGAGGCGCGGCTACACGGTCGATGATTACCGCCGGCTGATAGACCGTATCAGGGTGCGAATCCCAGGCGCATCGATCGCGACTGACGTTATCGTTGGCTTCCCGGGCGAGACCGAGGCTCAATTCCAACATACCTATGATTTGCTGGCCGAGCTTAGGCTCGACGTCGCCCATCTGGCGCGCTACTCGCCAAGGCCACACACGGTTGCCCTGCGGCGCATGGAAGACAACATCCCTGACGCCGAAAAGGTGCGGCGCTTCCAGGCGCTGGAACGCCTACAGGAAAGCGTGGCGGCCGAGATAAGCTCAGCCTACGAAGGACAGATCGTCGAGGTCCTGGTTGAGGATAAGCACCGCGGCCGCTGGAAGGGGCGCACCCGCACCAACAAGCTTGTGTTTTTTGAAAGCGGCAACAACCTGAGAGGCCAGGTAGTGCCGATCCGCATCGATTGGGCTGGACCTTGGAGCCTGATCGGAACGCTCCCCAAGGAGACTAAAGGCCAATCAGTCCGCCGGGTACCCTTGACAGTCGCGGCCTAGCTTTGCCCACCCGATCGCAGAGCCGATGTCGACGCCAGTCCCCCTCAGCTCTTGAAGCCTGTCGCCGGCTGGCTGCCCTCGGTCTCCTCTGGAGCCCCTTTCCCTCAAATCCACCTCACTCGCCCTGCAGGAAATCCCAACGGAGTCCGACTAGCCAGGGGGCAGTCCACGCTCAGCCAAAAACACCCGAGTGCAATGTCGAGATCTCGGCCCGAATCTTGCACACCAAGAGAGGGAACGCTTGGGCTTGCTGGCTTGACTTCCCGGGCGTTCCCAAGTAGCATCCAAAATGTGTCCCTTTTCACAGATGTTCTTTGAGAAGCCGGAGTGAAATCGAGGGAGACGCACGGAGGAGACGCTCAGTGCACGGTAATGCGGCCCATGTTGGCCTTCTCTTGGCAGGCGCAGTCTTGCTTGGGGCGTGCAACTTCCCTGGTCTGGCTCCCACTCCTGACGCTTTTGCTACCGCAGCGGCTCAGACTGTGGCCGCTCAGTTGACGGAAGCTGCGGGTGTGATTCCTACAGATCCCCCCCCTACACAAACGCCGGCTCCGGCTACCGCAACGCCCGAACCGACAGAGGTGCCACCGTCGCCGACTCCGGAAAGCACTGTCTGCACTGACAGATCCACATTCGTCAGCGACGTAACTATCCCCGACGATACCAATGTATCGGCCGGTGAGAATCTCACAAAGATCTGGCGCGTGCGCAACACTGGTACTTGCACTTGGAACACCAATTACTCGCTTGTGTTCGACAGCGGCAACAGCATGAACGGGCCGACTTCTGTGCCGCTTCCGGGAAGGGTACCGCCCAACAGCACTGTTGACTTGACCGTCGAGCTAGTGGCACCTCAGACCGACGGAATTCATCGAGGCGACTGGAGGTTTAGGAACGATTCTGGGGTGCTTTTTGGCCTGGTCTACATCCAGGTCGTTGTGGGCGCCACGCCGACACCCAGGCCAACGCTTGTGTACAGCCTCGTCGACAACTACTGCGACGCCGACTGGGCCAGCGGCGCCGGTGCCCTGGCCTGCCCCGGATCTGACAGCGACACCGACGGCTTTGTGATTCGGCTTAACAACCCGAGGCTTGAGAACGGGATCGTTGAGAACGAACGCGGTCTTTGGACTCAGCCAGAATTGGTGAATGACGGGTTCATCAGAGGCACCTTCCCGTCCATAGAAGTTGAGGATGGCAACCGGTTCAGGACCGTGCTCGCCTGCAAGTTCGATGGGCCTGCCTGCAATGTAAGATTCAAGCTGCAGTACCGGGAAAATGGGGGACCGCTCATGACGCTGGGCGAGTGGACAGAAACCCACGACGGCAGCATCCGGAAGCTTGACATCGACCTCAGTTCGCTTGCGGGTGAATCGGTCGAATTCGTGCTGACAGTTGAAGCCAACGGACCGGCAACCGAGGATTGGGCTATCTGGCTGCTGCCCCGGATAGTCCGAAGGTAGCTTTCGCTCCGAGAGTTGCTGAACGTCCCCGACGCGCCCAATCTGTGCGCCAAAGACAGGTCCTGTCCTGCGCCGCTGAGCCCGCTTCAAGTCTAGGGCATGACCCCGGGGCCGTTGCACAGCCTGGCGGCCGCATGTTAGATTATGCCTGTGACTATCCCTGTTTTGGTTGTTGACGCCAACCTAGAATTCTCTATCCTGATTCGTCAGACGCTCGAGGAGACTGGGGGCTTCCAAGTAACACTCGCCTCCAGCGGCGCCGAGGCAGTTGAGATCGTCCAATCGAGTGACATTCGCCTGGCCATCGTTGACTTCGGCCTGCCGGATCACCCCGGCCCAGAAGCCGTACGCAAGTTGCGTTCCGCCGACCCTGAATTGGCCATCATCGCCATCCCTCTTAGCGGCGGAGCGAACGACCCGGAACTGGAAGAGATCGAGGTCGACGGGCTGCTCTCCAAGCCCTTCTATCTGCCGGATCTGCCCGAGATCATCGCCCGCGCGCTGCAAATGCCAGCCAGCGCCCTGGCCGAGCCTTCCCGGAGGCGACCGGCGGCTTTCGAGGCCGAGTCCGAAGCGGCCGGGCCAGCAGCGACCGCTGAACCACCACCGCCCTGGTTGGAGGACGTCGATCAAGCGGCCATGTACCTGACTCGCCTGAATCTTGAGACCGCCGCCGAGGCGGCACTGCTCACGCGAGGCCGGCGGGTGTGGACCTATGCCGGCCAACTGGACCAGCATCATATTCAGGACCTCACGGGACTGATCGCCGACCATTGGGCCCGCGAAGGCGCCCGCGGCGCCGTGGCCAAATTCGTACGTCTACCAGGCGTCCCCGAGGACTACATGCTCTACGCTACCGCCCTCAGGGGGGATATCATCCTGTCGCTAGTTTTTAGTGCCGAAACTCCCTTTGGCCTGATCAGGCGTCAGGGTCAGACGCTGGCCCACGCGCTGTCCGAGGTCGACCCGAGCCACCTACCGCCGGAGGCGGCAGCGAGCGAACCAGATGAGGCAGCTCAACCGTCCCGCGAAATGGAAGCTACCGTTCCCCTGCCCAGAGACTGGATCCCGGAGGAGCCTTTCGAGCCAGAAGAGACCCCTTTTCTAAGGGAGCTGGCTGAGATGGACTTGCCTTCCCCAGATCCGGAGACAAGCGGGACCACTTCCCAAGAACCTGGGAAGCTCATTAGTCCAGAAGTGGTCAGCGATGCAGTCGCGATCCCTGCCGATTGGGTCCCATCCGAGCCACGGCCTGCCTCCCACCTGCCGTTCCTCGAACACATCGATCCAGCAGGCATCGAAGAGGAGGCGCAGCCTGAGCCCGAAATGGCTTTGCCTGAGGCACCCTACTACCTGACCTACACTGCCATCCTTCTGCCTCGCTTCCCCGAACACCATTTGGCGGGCCCTCTAGCAGCCGATCTGGCCAGCTGGGTCAAGCGCATATGCTTAGCCTGGGATTGGCGCGCCGAGGGGGTGGAGATTCAGCCGGAGTATCTGAACGTGACCCTAAGCCTCCAGCCGGAAGTCGCCCCTGCCCGAGCCGTACGCAAGTTGCGCGAGAACCTATCCACCCGCATCCTGGAGATGTTCCCCAAGCTGTCAAAAGATCTGCCCTCGGGTCGCTTCTGGGCCCAGAGCTACCTTCTTACCGCTGGCAATCCACCTGATTTCAAGCGGGTTCAAGCTTTCATTCAGGACACACGTCGTTCTCAAGGGATCTCCTGCCTCGAGCCAGAATCCTGAAAATCCGACCTCCGAAGCCCGGCCATGCCCCCACTCCTCCTGTGGTGAGTGCTACAATCCTTCTTGGAAAGTGACGAGCATCAGGAGCGCCGCCATGCCTTCACAACCGCGGCTATACCTAATTGACGGGCATGCCCTAGCCTACCGCACCTATTTTGCACTGACGGCTGCCAGCGATGGGACACGCTGGACGACCAAAAGCGGAGAGCCCACAGCGGGCACCTATGGCTTCGCCGCCGTCGTCCTTCGCTTGATGGACCAGGAATCGCCGGAATATATGGCGGTATCCTTCGATACTGGGCGCACATTCCGCGATGATCTCTTTCCGGACTATAAGGCCACTCGAGAAAAGATGCCCCCCGACCTGGGTGTGCAAATCGACCGCATCCGTGAACTCGTATTGGCCTTCGAGCTTCCAATATTGGAGGCCGAGGGATTCGAAGCCGACGATGTTCTGGGCACCGTCGCCAAGCGTGCAGCCTCCGAAGGTGTCCACGTCGTTATCCTGACCGGTGACCGGGATCTGCTGCAACTCGCTAGCGAAAACATTACCATCAGACTGTCCGGGCGAAGCCTCTCCGAGTCGGAAGACTACGGTCCCAAGGAAGTGCAGAAGAAGCTTGGGATCCAACCCAGCCAGATTGCGGAATACAAAGCGATCGTCGGGGATACAAGCGACAATATCCCGGGGGTGCGAGGCGTCGGTCAGAAGACGGCCGTCAACCTGCTCAAAGAATACGGCGACCTGGAGACGATCTACGAGAATCTGGATAAGGTTACTGCTCGCTTCCGCAATAAGCTGGAAGACCAGCGAGAGCAAGCATTCCTCAGCCGGGACCTGGCGCTCATCGTAACGGACGTTGACGTGGAGTTCGATCTGCAAGCCTGTCGGACCCACGAATACGATCGCGAACAGGTTATGGAACTCTTTCGAACGCTTGAGTTCCGCAGCCTCATAGATCGCCTGCCGGGGGAATCGTCCTCCCAGCCAGGTGCTCAACTGAAGATGTTCGCCAGCAGGGGAGCCGCCAAAGGAGCTTCCGGCGTCCCTGAAGAGGTGATCGTTGTCGATCAACCTGAATTGTTGAAGGCGCTCTCCGAGGAGCTGAATAGGGCCAGCAGCATTGCCTTTGACGTCGAAACTACCAGCACCGACGCCATCAGCGCCGAGCTCGTGGGAATCTCGCTCGCCAACCAGAAGAACCAAGGCTACTACATCCCGGTGGGTCACCACCACCAAACGGCCGGCGGCCCCCAGTTGGAGCTTTCGGAAGTCATTGAAACCCTGCGCGGCCCAATGCTCAACCCCGAGATTGCAAAGATTGGGCACAACCTCAAATACGACTACATCGTGCTCGCCCGCCATGGTCTGCGTGTCTCCCCGCTGGCGTTCGACACTATGCTGGCGGAATGGCTGTGTGATCCAAGCTCTCGCAACCTGGGGCTCAAGAACCTCGCCTGGGTCAGGCTGGGAGAAGAGATGATCCCAATCGAGGATCTGATCGGGCGCGGACGCCCCCAGCGCAGTATGGCGGAGGTAGCGGTCGAGGAAGTGGCTCCCTATGCGACGGCCGACGCCGAAATCTGCCTGCGACTCAGGACCGAGCTGGAAGGGGAGCTCGAACAGAAGGAGCAGATCGCCCTCTTTCGAGAGCTGGAAATGCCCCTCATACCCATTCTGGCAGAAATGGAGCTGGCCGGGGTCCGAGTTGACGAGGCTGTACTGCAGGCGATTTCCGGAGAACTGGCCGCGCGCTTGGAGGAGATCGAGACCGAAATCTATGCCAGGGTGGGCCACTCCTTCAACATCAATTCCACGCAGCAGCTTTCGAAAGTGCTCTTCGAGGAACTTGGCCTCGAACCTCCAGATCGAGGCCGCAAAACGGCCTCCGGGCATTACTCAACCGCCGCCTCCGTTTTGGAAGCGCTTCGAGGTTCGCATCCGGTTGTTCAGTTGATTCTTGAGCATCGCGAGATCGCCAAGACCAAGTCGACCTACGCTGATGCACTTCAGAAGCAGATCAACCCGCGAACCGGTCGGGTTCACACGTCGTTTAGCCAGACCGGCTCTGTGACGGGCCGCCTGGCATCCTCTGATCCCAACTTACAGAATATTCCCATCCGCAGCGAAGTTGGTCGCCAGATCCGGCGCGCCTTTATCGCTGTACCAGGCATGGTCCTGCTCGCCATTGACTACTCCCAGATAGAATTGCGGATTCTGGCCCACGTGGCTGAAGATGAGGCCATGATTGAAGCTTTCCTTAACGAACAGGATATTCACACTACTACAGCCGCCGCCATCTTCGGCGTTTCAGCCCAGGAGGTCGACTCGGAGCTGCGCCGCCGCGCCAAGGCGGTCAACTTTGGGCTCATTTATGGGATGACGGCCTTCGGTCTGACAAGGACGACCGATCTGACGCTGGCAGAAGCTGAGGATTTTGTCGAGGCCTACTTTGCGCGGTTCCCCGGCGTCAAGCGCTACCTGGAACGTACGAAGACCGAAGCCTCCAGATTGGGCTATGTCGAAACCCTCTTGGGGCGACGACGCTACTTTCCACAGCTGAAACGCGGCGCCCAGCCCGTGCCAGAAATCGCCCGCCGCCGGGCCCTTCGTGAGGCGATCAACGCTCCCATCCAAGGGACGGCGGCCGACATTATCAAGCTAGCCATGCTTCGCTTGCCAAGTGAGCTTCAACGCGCTGGCCTATCAGCCCGAATGCTGCTTCAGGTACACGACGAGCTACTATTCGAATGTCCCTCTGATGAACTTGATGCTACGATGGCTGTCGCACGTGAAGTGATGCAGAGCGCCTATGGCCTGCGCGTGCCCCTGAAGACCGACGCCCAAGCCGGGACAAACTGGTACGACCTCGAGCCGATCCGGTAGCGCGGCGGCTCCCGCCCCCGCGGATTCATGAGTTCGTCAGGCCGCCTGCAAAGAGGGCTAGCCCCAGCCCGGGCTGGAGGCGATCCGTTTGCAGTCTCTGGCCTGGCGCAAGCCAAACTTCGCCCCTGCCTCGACGAGCTCTCAGGGCCACTTCATGAGGCTCTCTTGTCGAGCCACTCACACCCTGGCACCCTGGCGCGCATGGCTTTCTGAGCCTCCTGCCATCTCGTGGGCCGTGTACATTGGGTTTCGAGCGGAACATCTGATCTTATGTTATACTCGCCTCGCCATCCGGGTTAGGGGGTCTTCGAGGCATGACTAGACGCCAAGATCTCTACCAAGAATCCATGAAACTGGGTCACTCGGCCGCCTGGGACCAGGATTGGGATCGAGCGATTGAGTTCTACCGCAAGGCACTGGCGGAGTTTCCCGATCGACCCAGCGCCCTCACCAGCTTGGGTCTGGCACTGCTTGAAACGAATCGACCCAGGGAGGCGCTGGCCGTCTACAACCAAGCCATAAAAGTCTCGCCTGAGGATCCCATCCCGGCTGAGAAGTGCGCCGAAATCTTCGAAGAGCTCGGCCAGAAACAGGAAGCGATCCTACATCGGCAGGCCGCCGCCGATCGCTATATGCGCCGCAAGGACGCTGAAAAGGCCATCCAAAACTGGATTCATATCGGCAGAATGACACCAAGTGACTTGGCCCTTCGCTCACATTTGGCGTTGGCCTGCGAGCGCCTGGGACGAAGGAGAGAAGCTGTACATGAATACCTGGCCGTGGCCTCTATCATGCACCGATCAGGCAACACCGAGGGCGCGATTGAAGCCAGCAAACGCGCTTTGCGCATCGTGCCGGGTGACCCTGAAGCGAGCAAGTTCCTGCGTTTGCTAAGGGAGAAGAAGCCGCTCCCGCCACCGGCGCCTCCATTCGGTTCAACCCGGCCCTTACAGCCGAAGCGCCTGGCAGCCCAGCCCGACGCCGCGGCCAGCCTCGATGACCCTCAAGCCGAATCCATCGACGAGGAAATCGATCTGGCTGATCCGGAAGAAGCCGCGCAGCACCACGCCCTCTCCCTTCTGGCAGGTCTGCTATTCGATGAGCCCTATGGAGAGAGCGCTGGGGAAACGGAGTCCCTCGGCGTCTCGGCGATCGCCAGAGGCCTCTCCAGGAAGGACCGTCAGCCGATTGGGCAGCCTTCGATGCACCGCTATCTCGGTCAAGCGATCGACCTGCAGACTAGAGGCCAAACCCGGCAATCCGCGGAAGAATTCCAGCGCGCCATTCGGGCCGGGCTCAATCACAGTGCGGCGCACTATATGCTGGGTATCCAGCTCAAGCAGCTCGGGCAGTATGATGTAGCCAAACCTCACCTGATCGAAGCCCGCAGTCACCCTGATCTGGCGTTGGGCGCGAACCTGGCGCTCGGCCGCCTGTCCAAAGACGAAGGCGACCTGAATGAAGCGGCACGCCACCTGGTTCAAGCGCTGCGCCTGGCGGATTCACTTACGGTCGACGAGTATGAATCCAGCCAACTCAACCAACTATACGACACCATCCTTGCACAGTCGGAAGGCGAGGCCGACCTAAGGGAAGAGGAACTGGCCAACATCGTCGACAACACGCTCGAGTTCCTGACGGGCCCCGAATGGCTGAAACGTATACGGCAGGCGAGGGAGCAGCTGCAGGACCAGAGGCCCGGCGCAGCCGTGGTTCCGATCGCCGAGATGCTTGCTGTGGGCGGATCCGATCGCGTCATACAGGCCGTTGGCCGAATCGACAACCTGATCGAACTGGGCCTATTAACCACCGCGATGGAAGAGGCGATGCTGGCCCTCAGTTACGCGCCGACTTTCCTTGGTTTGCATCACCGGATGGCAGAAATCTTGCTCAAAGATGGTCGAAAGGAAGAGGGGATTGAAAAGCTCGGGGTCATCGCCGAGACGCACTACATACGCGGCGAAGCTCAGCAAGCCTCCGACGTTTACCGCGGCATGCTGCGAATTGCGCCGGTCGACGTGGATGTCCGTAAGCGCCTCATCAAACTACTCGTTCAGCAAGACCGCATCGAAGAGGCCTTTGAGCAGTTCCTTGAACTCTCCGAGCTATTTCGACAGATGGCTCAGATTGATCTCGCACGCCAGACCCTGGCCGACGCCCTGACCATTACGCAGCGCAATGGAGTCGATCCAGCTTGGACTCTCCGCATCCTGAATCAGATCGGTGAGATCGACTTAGCTCACCTGGACTGGCGGGGCGCTCTCAAAGCCTATGACCAAATCCTGAAG
>CAYGCA010000007.1:34846-37632 GCA_964348265.1 uncultured Anaerolineaceae bacterium
GGCCAGGATGTAGCCATTGGCTTCCTCAATCAATCCTTCCACTGAGTTTTGATCTAGGTTCATGCTCGCTTGTATTTCAGAGTTGAAGAAGCTATCCAGGAATATCAGCGCGTACTGGAGCTGGATCCCAGCGATGAAGACGCCCGTACCAACGTCATCGACCTAAATCTGCGCTTGGGGCAGGACCAAGAGGCTGGCGAGAGACTGGACGACTATCTTGAATACCTTGTGAGCAATGGAGAGGGAGCAAGGGCCCTAGGGCTGCTTGAGGAGCTAGTGCGCGAGCATCCCGGGAAGCAGGTGCTTCACGCCCATTTGGCCAAGGCCTATCAAGCTGCCGGGCGCAAAGCGGACGCCGTCGCCCAATACGACGCGCTTGGCGAGATCCAATTGGACGCAGGGCAAGTCCAAGAGACCATTCGGACCATTCAAACCATAATCGAAATGGATCCCCCAGATGTGGAAGGATATAGGGAACTGCTGCGCAACCTGCAGTCCGGGAACTAGCTTTCGCTCGTCCCTCCAAGGAGATGCTCCAGAGGCTCGTTGCCTATAGATCGCCGCCCTTCGCTCGCAGGGCGATTTTTCTGAAAAGTGGAAGAACTAATCACCGAGCTCACAATCCTATTTCAACGGCTCAACCTGCTGAGCCTGCTTGACATCTTGCTGGTCGCTGCCATCTTCTTCTTGCTCTTCAGCCTTGTCCGCGGCAGCCAGGCGGTTGTGCTCTTAAGGGGCATGATCGTGCTGGTATTGGCGATCACCTTGCTTACAACCTTGCTTGAGCTTTCCGCCTTTTCTTGGCTAATGCGCACTGCCCTGCCAGCCCTGCTCTTCGCCATCCCGGTCATCTTTGCGCCGGAAATTCGACGCGCCCTCGAGCGCCTCGGTCGGGCCGGTACGCTCTTCACACCCGAATCCAGACCTGAAAAGATCGAACAGAGAATTGACGCCATCAGCAACGCCGCCCAGCGTCTATCCGACAATCGCCATGGCGCGCTGATCGTAATCGAGCGTGAGATCCACCTCGATGAGTACATCGAGACTGGCGTCCGCCTCGATGGCTTGCTGTCAGCTGAACTGCTGCTCCAGATCTTTCACGTCAAGACTCCCCTCCACGATGGTGCGGTCATCATCCGCGGCGCCCGCATCGCAGCCGCTTCCTGCGTCATGCCTCTCTCTGCAAGTGGAACCCTTTCCCACTCGCCCGAGCGCAAAATGGGGCTTCGCCACCGGGCCGCGCTGGGCGTCAGCGAGGTCAGCGATGCCGTGGCGGTAGTCGTTTCCGAGGAAAACGGAAACATCTCAGTGGCCCACAACGGACGCATGATCCGGCGACTTGACCAGAATCGACTTCGGAATATCTTGATTGCCTTCTATCGTCCACGCCCTTTGCGGCGGCTCCCAACCTGGCTGCAGCACCTCCTGGGGCGGCTGAACGTAGCGCAGTCCGAAGTCTCCTCGGCCACCCGCAGGTAGACCAATGCTGAGCTGGATCTGGGACAATCTTAGCTCTGTCGTGCTGGCTCTTGTTCTAGCCGTTACAGTCTGGATCGCCGCAGTCAGCGCCGAGGATCCTATCCAAGAGCGCGATTTCCCAAATCCGATCCCCATCCAGCGTCTCGAACTCCCCAGTGGACTCCTCATCGTTGATGACCAGCCGCTTCAGGCCCAAGTCAGGCTCCGTGCCCCAAGCTCCGTTTGGGAGCAACTTGAGGCGACCGACATTGAACTCTGGGTGAATCTGGCCGGACTCGACGCCGGCAACCACCAATTGCGAGTGGAGTATCGGATTGAGAAGTCGCTGGCGCAAATTGTGTCCATTGATCCGGATAGTCTCGAGCTAATACTCGAGGCCGCGGCCACCCGCCAGGTTCCCATCAAGGCTCTCCTGACTGGCGAGACGGCAATCGGCTTTCGCGCCAATAGGCCCGACGTTACCCCGGAGAGCGGCACCGTGACCGGCCCAGCCTCTGCCGTCACTCGCGTCACCCAGCTGGTGGCTGAAGTGGATCTTGCGGGCCGGCGACAGGACCTGAGTTTGGAGGTGCCGCTCGTTCCAGTTGATGCGCAAGGGTCCCCGATCATTGGTGTGGGCGTGAAGCCGCCTAGCGCAACGGTCGAAGTAGAGGTCGAGGCCCTTGGCGGCTATCGTTCGGTCGTCGTGAATCCCAAGATCGTGGATGATGTCGCGCCCGGCTACCAACCTACGAAGATTACTGTTTCGCCAACCTTCGTGACAGTCTTTTCCGCCGACCCTGAGATCGTCGCTCAACTTGGCGGATTTGTTGAGACGGAGCCAATCAGCCTCGAGGGCGCCACTGATGACATCGAGATCCGGGTGTTGCTCGACCTGCCGCAGGGCATATCGATCGTCGGCGATCAATCCGTTGTTGTGCGTGTGACCATTGAACCCATTGAGAGCTTTGTCACCCTCGCGCCTACCCTCGATATTCAGGGGCTGGGCGCAGGCCTCTTTGCCCTGGCTTCACCGGAAACGGTTAGTCTGATCCTGAACGGCCCCCTTCCTATTTTGGAATCGCTGGGTCCGGAGGATATCCGCGTAGTAATCGATCTGACGGGGCTCGAAGAAGGCGTCCATCAATTCACAATCACTGCCGACAACATCTTCTTGCCCAATGAAGTTACGGTTCAGACCATCTTGCCTGAAACCATTGAGGTCACCATCACCACCACCGATCCGCACTTTGAGCATCCGCCCTGGGAAGGAGCCGACGTCGAGGTCACCGACGCCGTCGTGCTCGCTGAACAAGCCAATGCGATGA
>CAYGCA010000007.1:37642-56273 GCA_964348265.1 uncultured Anaerolineaceae bacterium
ACAATGTTTAAGCCGGTGGTCGCCCTCGTCGGCCGCCCCAACGTCGGCAAATCGACCCTGTTCAACCGCCTGGTGGGCGAGCGTCTCGCGATTGTAGCCGAAACGCCCGGAACGACGCGCGATCGGCTGGTGGCGGAGGCGGAATGGCGTGGATTGACCTTCAACATTGTGGACACCGGAGGTATCGATCCGACTAAACTGAGCGCCGCGGAGCCCCTCTCGGTCGACTCGGCCGACTACATACAGCAGATCCGCAGCCAGGCCGAGATCGCCGCTCGCGGAGCAGACGCGGTTCTTTTTGTCGTCGACGTTGAGGCCGGCGTGACGGCGGCCGATCACGAAGTGGCCTCGATTCTTCGTCGTCGAAGGGGGAAGGGCGCTGAAGAGGGCGCTCCGCCCGTGCTGCTTGTCGTCAACAAGGCAGAGAACCGGGCCCGACGGGAAGCCGCGGTTGAATTCTACGAACTGGGCATGGGTGAGCCCCTCCCGATTTCAGCACTACATGGTACTGGAGTTGGAGATCTCCTCGATCGGCTCGTAGATGCCCTAAGCCTTCCGGGGACACCTCACGAAGAGGAAACCCCTGAAGGGACCAAGATCGCCATCGTCGGCAGGCCCAATGTAGGCAAATCCAGCCTGCTTAACCGCCTCTTGGGCGAGGAGCGGGTCATCGTATCTCCGATCCCGGGTACGACGCGCGACGCCATCGACACTCAGCTCACCTATCATGGGATGCCGATTACCCTCATCGACACCGCCGGAATACGTCGCCGAGGGCGCATAGAACCAGGGGTCGAGAAGTATTCCGTTCTGCGCGCCCTCAGGGCGATCGATCGGGCTGACGTGGTTCTACTGCTCATAGACGCTAGCGAGGGCGTTACAGCCCAAGACGCGCACATCGGCGGCATGGCAATCGATAAGCTTAGGAGCGTCGTCCTATTGGTTAACAAGTGGGATCTGGTTCCGAAGGATAGTCACACGTTAACTGAGTTCGCCGAGCTTTCCCGGGCGCAGCTCAAATTCATGGACTATGTACCTGTCCTCTTCATCTCGGCTCTGACAGGACAGCGGGTGGCCAAGGTTTTGCCTACCGCTCTGGAGGTTCAAGAGGCGCGGCTGCACCGCATTCCGACAGGCGTCCTAAACCGAATTATCCAGGACGCCCAGGACTCGCACGCCCCACCGTCAAAGGCTGGCAAGCGATTGAGAATCTATTACAGCGTTCAGGTGAGGACCGACCCGCCTACCTTCCTCTTCCACGTCAACGACCCCAAACTGGCGCACTTCACTTACCAGCGTTACCTCGAGAATCAGATCCGTAAAGTATTCGACTTCAAGGGAACACCCATGAGCCTGAATTTCCGTCCACGGGCCCGCCGGGTCCGAGACTAGGTGTCCTTTGGAAGAAGGCAGGTTCGATCTAGCCCCTATGACCTCAATTCGCAACCATATCTGCACTCTGGAGCGCGAGATTTCGACCGACCTGCAAGCCCAAGGACTTCCCCGGTTGGCGGCTGCACGTGCCTTCGAAGCGCGTCCAGTCGGAGCCTACAAACTGAAGCTAAGCTATTTTCGAGCGTCGTGCCCATCCTCCGAAGACGAAATGTCCAATGGTCTGTACCCGTAGCATCCCGACCGACATCAGGCTGTCTGAACAGACCATCTAGCCGGCTGGCTTTGGACTGGGTTGGAGGGTCAGGATTAGCAGCAAGGTCAGCGGCGTCCTGGCTTGGATCGAATGTCTCAGGTGAGCTGGCATCCAGATCCACGTACCGGCATTGGCTCGGATCTTGTCTTCGCCCAACGTCACATTCGCTTCTCCGCTGACGAAGTGCAGGATCGCCGAGGCGGAGGCAGTGTGCTCCGAGAGCTCCTCACCTTGGTCGAATCCGAACAGCACCACCCTCACGAATTCGTCAGCATGAAGTGTACGGCTCAGTATGCCTGCCTCGGGAATCTCCATCTGAGCCGCCAGATCCTCAAAAAGCAGATACGTAGGATGTCCGTCGCCTTCCATTCTTTGTCACTTCCCTTATGACCGAGGCCGCACTGTAGTCCCGGTCAATGTCCTAGAGACCCAGGAGAATCCCCCCGACAACTAGCAGCACCGTCAGAAGGCCGTACAGAAGCTCGTGGATTCCGAGCAGGCTGGTGCGGATTCTTCGCCGGTGCCTTGAGAGACCCAATATCGATCGGACCAGGAGAAGAGTGATCGCCACGACCGCCAGCCAGGGAACCAATCCGCGGCCGGCCAGAATAGCAATAACCAGAATACCGATAGCGTGCGCCATCCAGGCCTGCCATCTCTTCGCCTGCTCGCCACGATCCCGGCGCAATCGGGCGCGCACATACAGGATGGATGGGACTGTCCGGGCGAGGAGGATAGCCCACAATGACATCGAAGCCCCTAATCGCCATCCCCCCAGCAAGGTCAGCGCAGGACAAACAGAACCGAGCGCAATCGCACCGCCAACCTCGGCAACGAGATCGCGGCCCTTGTTGCGGAGATCGTAGACTAGTTGCAGCAGACCAAACGGAAGGGCCAGGGCCAGGGGGATTAGAAAAGTCCGGTTGCCGCCGGCAAGAACTAGACCGAAGGACAGCAAGGCGATGAGAGCGTAGCCTGCACCGATTCGCTCCGCAAGGACCGTCCGATCCGACCTCCGCCGATTCATGCGATCTCTCAGCGCCAGCCGGAAGGGTTGACGAAAGAGAAAAAGGCCTAACACAGACAGGCTGAGCAAGGCACCGTCGAGAGTGACTCCCAGCAGGGTGCCCAGCAAGATGGCTTCAAGCAGGAATCCCCAGCCGCCATGTTCGGCCGGAAGTGCGACCGAAGCTGGCCTCACTCTCCGGGTTGGACTTTCTCTACCCACGTTGGTTTGCCGACGACGGGTCCGGGCCCCAAGAATCATCTTGTGCACGATCTTCACGCAGCGTCGCGCAGATCGGCGAAGGGGCCATCGGTCTGCACCCTGCCGGCAAAGAGTGGCTCACCTCCCATCCCCTCCGGCCCCCAGCAATCGATTGAAGCCATGGTGTTCCTGCTGACACAGCCTAGAGTGCAGCTTCGGGACCCTATCGCCAGCTTGGCCTCAAGGACCCCTATTCAACTGTGCCTACTCTAGCAGCTCATCCACTCTGACAAAATCCCAGGGCCGCGTTCCATCCAAATCGCTGAAATAGGTGACGTCCTCCAGCAGAGCAAAAGACCCCCCAAAATAGCAGTTGAAGACGATCCTGAAGGTATTGACGGGGGTTATCGTCTCGTAAAGGTGGCGATCACAGCCATCGGGCAGGTGATAGGCATTCAGGATCGCCATTCTACTTCGCAACGCCTCGGGAGACGGATCATCAAAACTCAGGGAAATATGCCTGGGTCCGTGATCTGACTGAAGAATGATGATCGGCGGTCGCTCAGAACGGGAGAGGATCGCGTCAACGGTCTCCTCGATTCGTGAGCTGATATAGATGAGTTGATCCCTGTAGCGGAGCGCCCTTTCATCGGGGGGCATCGCCTCCCATAAGGCAAGGGTGAAAGGCTGACCCTGGAGGATGTCCTCCCCATTCGGCCCGAAAAAGTAGGGCTCGTGCGGCGAAACGATATGCACAAAGACGAATTTCGGGCCCCCAATTTGGGGGATGGTCTTCAGGTTCTCAAAGGCTGATAAGACATATTCTCGCTGTATCCGACTGGGATACTCAAGCCTCTTCTCGATGAAATCGGTCAGGGGAAGACTTAGAAGTGAGTCGAAGTCCACCAAGATGCGTCCGGCGGAGGTATGGAGGAGCAGGCCTTCGAAGGCGTTGAATGCACCACGTAGACGCAGATTCTCCATCCGGGCCATGTCTGGCGTCAGAAAGTGGGTCGCGTCATATAGCTCTGTGAGAGAGTAGCCTGAGGGAACTGAGATCGTAGAGTAACCTAGGCCCTCCAACCGACGGCGAACCACGCTTCGCTTAATCGGCCTGGACAACGCGCTCGGATAGTCGCCTCGCCGCACATCATGCAGCAGATTCTGGATGAAGTCCATGTTGAGCGAAGAAGTCAGGGAGAGGCCTGTCCACATGTAGTTGGAGGTGCTTTGCTCCGCGACATAGAAGCCGCGATCTCGCAGAAAGTCTTCAAAGGCTGTGTTATCGTATTCGTATTGTTCCTGCAGGATGTCAGTCCTTCCATAGGCATCGAAGACGATGTAGTAGACATCTGGCAACCACGCACCCATTTCACCCTGCAGTTCATCTGTCTGTTCCAGAGGACCATTGGCCAGTGTACTGGCACCAATGTTAGAGCGAACTACGAATTCCGAAAGCGTGTACACCGGCGCCGCAAGAGCCAGGACGGCTACAAGATTCAGCAACTGCGTAAAGCGCACCAGGTCTCGAATAAGCGCGGCAAGTGCCCAGGAGCCGAGGGCGAGAAATGTCAGCCAGGTGGGCAATAGGAAACGATGCCTTCCGATCAGGAGATCCCCAACCTGTGCCATTTTAACAAGGCTGTAGACATGGCCGTAGGAAAAGAAGAGAACCACAAGCAGCGAGGTTAGCGCCCCTGCCAGCTGCCAACTGTGCAGCGCCAAACGCAGGATCAAGAGCAAGACCGTGGCGCCGGCTAAGGCCACTCCGATGGAGCGGTATGCGTCCGACAACGGCATCTCTCGAGCGTTCTCTGCCAGGAGCGCCAAGACAGGATATAGGGCAAGTAGAAAGGGGTGCAGGAGCAGCGCTCTATGGCCTTGTCTCCGGCGCCGATCGCCTAGTCCTCCTGGTCTATTTTGGGAGTGCAGAGTCGCCATGATCGCGTCGTCCACTGGTTCGCCAGGGAGGGTGAGTGGGATGCGCACTTGCGGATTATAGGCGCTCCGATTCCCTCCGTCAAAGGTCGAAGGAACACAAAACCGTGCCAGTTCGCCCGTCATCATGAGACGCTGACAAACCGCGATTCCTGAAAGATCCCAGGATCGCTGGGGCAAGGCCGTCAAAAAGTTGGCATTCTTGGCCGTAGCCAAGGAGCCGGTGTTTGGGCAGACGAAGAGGGGTTGGGAGAAGCATCCGCCACTCCGAGGCGGCAGTCTCGCACCGCGCACTCGACTCCGCGTAATCAACGGTCAGGTTGGCGCACTCATTCCCGGAAAGGCATGCCGAGCCGCCACGGTAAGATGCCACAGCAGGAGGGTCAGCCGCATCTCTCCCAAAGCGGTCTGTCTCTCCCCTGCGGCAAAGAACGCCTTCCTCAAATGCTAGGACCTCTGAACTATGGCAATGGCGCAAGCCTAGCCTACAATTCGAGGAGAGCCCTTCAAAGCCGGCTTAGTGTATAGGTGGGTATGATCATGTTTGGGCCATCCACGCTTCGTGGTCGACGTTTTCCTTGGGTCGTGCTCGCCGCGCTTGCATTGGCTTCGATGGTGTGCACGCTGCCGTTCAGCGGCAACGGTGAGGAGGCCGATCTTCGTGCCACGATCACAGCTCTGGAGGCGGAACTAGAAGCCGTTCAAGCTGCGACTGGTGCCGAGGAGGGAGCTCCAGCCGGTCAGCAGCCTACCAGGCGGCCAGCCGAAAGTCCCGGCGCACTCATCGAGGACTCCTTCGACTCAGACCGAGGAACGTTTCCCATTGCGGAAGGAATGCAGATCAGTGATGGCGCCTACCTCCTGGGGCCCTTCCAGGAATGTGCCAACGATGTCGGAAATTTCGACAACCCAGTTGGCTGCAACGCTGTCTGCCGTGCGTGCGGCGCAAACGCCGCCAACTACCGCCTTAAGGTGCAGTTCACATTCGAAGAGGGGCTAACGGATCGCGGCTACGGCGTGATCTTGCGCTTCCTGGACGAGGATCAGGACGCCATGCTCGACTACGAGGACTACCTGCTCGCCCTGGGGTTCAACTCCCTAGAAAACCGGTTCAGTCTCTATGTCCACGTTCCCAATCAGATCGACCCATGGAGAGTCGTCAAGTCGGGGCAGGCAGGTCTTTTGCGGCCGGGCAGACTCAATCGGCTTGACATCACTTCCACCAACAGCGGCCGGTTGATGGATATCTTCCTCAACCACGCCAGGATCCTTACGCTTACCGCCGATGCCCCTCTGCCGGGGGAGACCCTGGTGAGCGATTGGGCCGACAGCGGAGCGGTGGGATTCCTTATCCTGGGTCGGCGGGTCCAGGCGCGCTTCGATAACTTCTCTTTCGAGCCACTGCCCTAACCTGGACTCGTCACCTGGGGGGTGTGTTCTTGATTGCCTTCTGGCAGCCGCACAGTGACAAAGGCGGCCGCTGTGAGAACGAGCTGCGGTCTAGCTCCGGCCTGTGCCTGGAGCAGCCTTGCCATTGCACCCACCGGATTTTATAATCCCTGGCGTGTACGAGACCCAACCCATTCAGCCTGCGCCCCCGGAGTGGGGCGCTCCCGCCTCTCCCAGCTGTCTGACACGCCTACTTCGCCTGGTCGTCGAGTTGGTGCAGACGATTCTCATTGCCGGTCTGCTTTTTCTGGCCGTCAATTTCGTCACCGCTCGCATCCGGGTGGAGGGCAACAGCATGGAGCCCAGCCTTCACGACGGCGAGTTTGTGGTCGTCAACCGGCTGGCCTACCGCTGGGCAGAGCCCCAACGCGGTGACATCATCGTCTTTCGCTTCCCGCTCGATCCCGGCCGGCGATTCATCAAACGCATCATCGGTCTACCGGGGGATACCATCATGGTCCAAAGCGGCACCGTTCTGGTCAATGGCATCCCAATCAATGAACCCTATATTGCCGCGCCTCCCCGCTACAACGGCGAATGGGAGCTCAACCCGGGTGAGCTGTTTGTCCTTGGAGACAACCGCAACAATTCGTCAGACTCCCAGAATTGGGGCACGCTGCCGACGGAATCCGTCATTGGAAAGGCTATTTTTGTGTATTGGCCCCCCAGCGAGGTCAGCCTGATCCCTCACTACGACCTGGCTGCGGCTGCTTCGCCGTGAGGGCACCCGGCTTCGTCCTTTCGGCCGCCTTGTGCTAGAATCGCCGCACTGGGGGCACGCCAAGTCTACCCAACCGTCCAGAGGCCAACCGCGGCCCAACCGCTGCGCCCAGGAAACCCACGGTGACGCTGCCTCTCTCAGACGCCGAACTGAACGATCTTGTCCTCCGTGTCGTTCGCCGGACGCTGGGGAAAGACCAACTGGACCCAACTGCGACGCCTTCCGTTGAGCGAAAAGTCATAAGCCTAGGGGCCGACCATAGCGCTCTAGAGCTCAGGGCTGCGCTTGAGGAGCTGCTGGGCGATCTAGGCTACGAGGTGCTGGATTGCGGCGTTCAACCCGGCACCCAGGCTGCCGATTACCCCGAAATCGCCGAAGCAGTCGCCCGACCCGTAGCGGAGGGCCGCGCTTGGAGAGGTATTGTTATCGATGCGGCCGGCATCGGAAGCTGCATCGCCGCCAACAAAGTGCCCGGCGTACGGGCCGCCCTATGCTACAATCAGGCCACTGCCGCCAACTCACGCGAGCATAACGACGCCAACGTGCTATCGCTAGGCTCAGATATGATCGGGGTCGGCCTGGCGAAGAGAATCGTCACCACCTGGCTGAGCACTCCCTTCGCCGGGGGCCGCCATGCCCGCAGAGTGGACAAGATTAAGGCCATGGAGTACCGCCACTCAAACCGACCTTTGGGGAGTGGCCAGTGACCGGAATGGAGCCTGATATTTCCCTCGTGCAACGCGTCGTCGAGACCGTGACCCGTGAGGTCCTGCTTGCAATGGCAGACCGGGCGCGCCAAAGAACTCATGATACGCATTGCACCGAGGAATGTGCTGAGGGCCTGTGCGTCCAGACTTGCGTGGACGGCATAGGTCAAGTAGTGCATGCTGGGGCGAACCGCCTCACCGCCGGTCTAGGAGCGGTGCCAGCCGACCGATCGCTGGCTGGGATGATTGATCACACCCTGCTCAAACCGGACGCCACACCGGATGAAATCGCCCAGCTGTGCTATGAAGCCCGCAAGTACGGCTTCGCTTCGGTCTGCGTCAATCCGACACACGTTAAGCTGGCCGCCGAACTGCTCAAGGATTCAGAGGTAAAGGTAGGCACCGTCATTGGCTTTCCACTCGGGGCAAGTCGGCCCGAAGTGAAGGCCTATGAGGCCGAAGATGCCATCCGAGACGGGGCCACTGAAATCGACATGGTCACTAATATCGGAGCGCTTAAGGGCAAGGACTACACTCTCGTGGCGCAGGATGTCCAGGCAGTAGTGCGCGTGGCCCATGCGCACGGCGCCCTGGTGAAGGTGATCCTGGAAACTGCGCTGCTTACCGATGAGGAGAAAGTAGCCGGCAGTTTGCTGGCCAAAGAGGCTGGCGCAGACTATGTAAAGACATCGACCGGCTTTGGCCCTGGCGGCGCCACAGTTGAGGACGTGGCTCTGTTGCGACGTGTGGTAGGCCCGCAAATGGGCGTCAAAGCCGCCGGCGGGATCCACAGCCTGGCAGAAGCCCGTGGCCTGGTTAGGGCCGGCGCAACCCGCATCGGTGCCAGCGCCGGGGTGCGCATCGTGCGCGAAGCCCGAGGCGAGACCCCAGCCGGAGCCGGCGCCAACGGCGGTTTCTAGACGGAGCATAACATGCGCATCATGAGAGTCGTCGGCGTGACCATCTCGACCATGAAGGACGAGAAGCTCACTGGTCGCAAATTGCTCGTTCTGCGCGAGACGGACGAAACTGGTGAGGAGTTCGGCAAGCCGCTGGTCGCAGTCGACACCGTCGATGCCGGGGTCGGCGATCTGGTTCTGATCGCCCAGGGCTCCTCCGCCCGGCAGACCACATGGACCGACAAACGACCCATTGACGCCACAATCATGGCTGTAATCGACTCCCTCGAAGTGGATGGCAAGGTAACCTATCGCAAGGAGTAAGGTGAGCCACGATGGCCCCAGCTCTTCAGTATGACAAGGACCTCCAATCGGTCCAGGAAGCCCGCCAAGCCGCCGAGACCGCCTACGAAGCCCACCTGAAATTCTTCGATTATCCACAGACGCAGATCGACCGGATTTGCGCTGCCATGGCCGACGCCGCTGAGGCTGCTTCCGAGCGCCTCGGACAAATGGCCCACGATGAGACCGGCTATGGCGTTCCGGCCCATAAAACCCTCAAGAATCGCTTCAGTTCACACTGGGTCTGGGAATCCATCAAGGACGTACCGACGGTTGGGGTCGTCAGCCGCGATGAAGCTCAGAAGGTCCTGGAGATCGCCTGGCCGTATGGCGTCGTGGCGGCATTATCGCCAAGCACCAACCCGACATCGACGGTTATGTTCAAGACGCTGATCGCGGTGAAGGCGCGCAACGCAATTGTGCATGCCCCCCACCCCGCGGCGGCAGATTGCTGCTACGAGACGGCCCGCATCATGTCCGAGGCGGCCGAGGCCGAGGGCGCGCCGCACGGCCTGGTTCAATGTCTGCGGACCATTACTCTAGATGGCACCCAGGAGCTTATGAGTCATAAGCGGACCAGTCTCATTCTGGCCACCGGTGGCGCGGAGATGGTGCGGGCGGCCCACTCAGTGGGCAAGCCGGCCTACGGAGTGGGGCCGGGCAACGTTCCGGCCTATGTTGACCGCAGCGCAGACCTGGAGCAGGCTGCGCGCTATATTGTCCACAGCAAGGCTTTCGATCACTCGGTGATCTGTTCCACAGAGCAGGCGGTCATTGCCGACCGGCCGATCGCCGCCGACCTCAAACGCCTTATGCAGGAGCAAGGCGCCTACTTCTTGAATGAAGACCAAGCCGACGCAGTTCGGCGCACGCTCTTTCACCCCGACGGTAGCATAAATGTGCCGGCGGTCGGTAAATCGCCTCAGGTCCTGGCGCAAATGGCTGGCATCAAGGTGCCCGAGTCAGCCCTGATCTTGGTTGCCGAACTAAGCGAGGTGGGTCGGGCCGAGCCACTCTCGCGCGAGAAGCTGACTACGGTCCTTGGCTGGTATGTGTCGGATGGATGGCGGGCGGGCTGCGAGCGCTGCATCGAGATGATCCAGTTCGGCGGACGCGGTCACAGCCTGGTGATCCACGCTGAAGATGAAGCCGTCATCATGGCGTTCGGCCTGGAGAAGCCCGTTTTCCGAATCGTGGCCAACACCATGGGAACGCTCGGCACCATTGGCTACACCACCGGGGTTATGCCTTCGATGACTCTCGGCTCAGGCGGAGTGGGCCGCTCCATCACGGGCGACAACATAACCGTCCATCACCTGTACAATATCAAACGCTTGGCCTTCGAGACTGTCCCGCCGCCTCCCGATGCCTACAGCCGACGGATTGGCCTGCCGGTCGAGTCTGGGGCGCCACAAGATCAGCCCAGCCTGAGCCGGCAGCCGGCAGCGCTGGGCGAGATCGATGTGGAGCGGGTGGAGGCCATGGTGGTGGAGATCTTGGATGAAATCAAACGCGAAAGCCGCTGACCTCGAAGCTGGCCCAGAGCGCGCATAGCCAACCCGAACCAGACTGGAGGTAAGACACAAGATGGCACAAGAACTAGCAATGATCGCCCTTGGCATGGTCGAGACCCGGGGCTTGATCGGGTCCATCGAAGCTGCAGATGCCATGGTCAAAGCGGCCAACGTGACCTTGATCGGCTCCGAATACACGGGCGGCGGATTCGTCACAGTGATGGTGCGCGGTGACGTTGGCGCTGTCAAGGCCGCTACAGACGCCGGTGCAGCCGCTGCCAAGCGGGTCGGCGAGCTAGTCGCGGCCCACGTCATCCCGCGCCCTCACGGGGAAGTCGAGATGATTCTGCCCCAGACCGAAAAGGGTTCCTTCGGCGGCCGGACAAAGCCCGAGTAAGCTGTATCCCTGTGAGACCAACCGCAGAGCCCTTGCTCAGGCAAGCCGCCGCGGTCCTCGGCCGTCGGGAGCCAATCGCTGCCGCTCCAAACGAGGTGCTCTACACGGGCGTGGATCTAGGCACCGCAACAATCGTGTTGCTGGTCATCGACGAAGGCGGTCGGCCCATTGCCGGCAGACTCCTACCGGCCGAGGTCGTTCGTGACGGGCTGGTTGTGGACTTCATTGGCGCGGTTGACAGGCTGCAGGCCATGAAGACCGAAGTCGAGGCCGAGTTGGGCTGCCCCCTCAGCGAAGCCGCGGCCGGCTATCCCCCAGGCGTTCCAGCGCCTGAGATTCGCGCTGTGGGCCATGTGCTGCAGTCGGCCGGCCTGGAGTGCAAGACTCTGATCGACGAGCCCAGCGCAGCCAACCACGTTCTCGGAGTTTCCGAGGGGGCCATCGTCGACGTCGGAGGCGTAACCACCGGAATCGCCATTGTGAAGGATGGGCAAGTGATTCATACCGCTGACGAACCGACCGGAGGTGTGCACTTCAGTCTTGTCATCGCCGGTGGACTAAACCTGCCCTTCGAGGAAGCAGAGCACCAGAAGCTCGATATGGCCTCACAGCCGCGGCTGATGGGGCTGGTCCGACCGGTTATTGAGAAGGTGGCTGCCATCATCGCCCGCCAGTTGGATGGTCATCCGGTCGATCGGGTCTATCTGGTCGGTGGTGCCAGCATCTTTGCCGGAATGGAGGCAGTGGTTGAGGACTGGCTTGGGCTGCCGGTCACACGCGCCCCCAACCCGCAATTGGTCACTCCGCTGGGAATCGCCGAGGCACATCGGATCACCACCCGGACTCGTCAACCAGATTATTCTATGGATTCCGCCCATGGCCGATAGATTCGAGCTGCGCTGCTACGCCTACCTGGACCGACAACAGCCACAGTTCTCGGCCTTCGTTGGGACCGTCACGCAGGGCGACTTGGTCACCGAAGGAATGGCGGCGCTTTATATCGAGATGGCGCCCGGCAATGAGGTCTTCCGGGTGGTCGACATCGCTGTGAAATCCACTCGAGCGCGTCCAGGCGTCCAGTTTGTTGAGCGCGTTTTTGGCACCTTCGAGGTCCATCACGACGAACAGGCCGAGGTGCTTGAGGCAGGTCGAATCGTGCTGAACCGCCTGGGATTGAAGATCGAAGACCGGGCTAAGCCCCAGGTTGTCTCCACGCAGATCATCACAAACGTAGACCCATACCAAGCTCAGCTGCTCAACCGTTTTCGTAGAGGCACAATGCTGATACCCGGCCAGACACTGCTCATCTTGGAAGTGGCCCCGGCGGCCTACATAACCTACGCCTGCAACGAAGCCGAGAAAGCCGCCAGTATTAACCTTGTCCATTTCTCAGGGATCGGCCGCTTCGGACGCATGTGGTTGTCTGGTTCGGAGGCTGAGATCATCACGGCACGCGATGCGGCCGCCCGGGCATTGGCAGACCTGGAAGGCCGTGAGTTGACCGAGGTGTGACCCTATGCGCGGCGAATTCTACACAGACCACGATATTCAAGACCTCCTCAAGCAAGGGGTGCGCAGTTTGACGCTTACAGAGGTCGACCGCATTACGGATCTCGCCCGCGAGCGGGCTGCCAAAGGCGGGATGCGGATTATCTGGCCGGAGGAAGGCCAAGAAGCGGCTCCACATCGTTACCCACCGATTGCAGCCCCCCGCGCCGCGCCGGGAAGAAAGATCGACCGCGCCAGCAACAGCAATGATCTAAGGCGCAAGGTGCGTTCTTCGGTCATTGCCAAGGTCGGGGCTGATGTCGATCCGGAGCTGATCGAAGAGATCATCGGCCGCGTTTTCAAACAGTTGGGGGTGAGCTAGAATGTACTTTGGGCGCGTCATGGGCCGGGCCGTTTGTACCATCAAATACCCCGACCTGAAGGGCGTACATCTGCTTATCGTCCAGCCTGTCAACAAGAGGCTCGAGCCCGTCGACAGTCTACAGGTGGCGGCCGACGTGGTAGAAGCGGGTCCAGGTGATCTCTGCGTGATGGTTCGCTACCGTGAGGCTGCCCTGGCAATGCGGCGGGAGAAGTTCGTTCCGGTGGACTTGGCCCTGGTAGGCGTCGTCGATGAACTGGGTGTTAGCCAAGAATTCGACATTCGACTGACGCCGGGCCTCAACGCCTACACGTGATCGATGGTGGTAGGGAAAGTCATAGGTACTGTTGTGACCACCATCAGTCATCCCCACTATAAGGATCGGCGCCTGCTTGTCGTTCAGCCTCTTGACCTAGAAGGTGAAGAATTCGACGATTTTGTTGCGCTGGACAATACTCAGGCAGGCATCGGCGATACTGTGCTCGTGAACCGGGAGGGCAATGGCGCACGAGACGCCCTCGGTATCCCAGACGGCTGCGTAATCTCGGTGATCGTGGGCATCGTCGATTCGGTGCATTTGTATGAGCGAGTCTGAAGCGTCAGGCAGCGCCCCAATAGTCATTGTCATCGCCGATGATCAGGCCAATGCCGATCATTTGATTGAACGCATTCTGAGACCGGCGGGCATTCAAGCCTTTCCAGAGGTCTCAGAGGCGCCCAAGGCCGACGTGTTGGTGGTCGATGTCACTTTGCTGCGGGGTGATCCATTCGCCGGGCTTCGGAATCGCAGGTCGAGTGGCGACGAAGCCCCGGCCGTCGTATTGGCGGCCCATATCCCGGCGGTAAGACTTAGAGATCTCTTCCGCTTAGGCGTGGCCGACGTCCTCCTCAAGCCTTTTCGGCCGGTTGACCTAGCCCAGGCCGTTTACGAGCTCAGCCAAGCACGCTCCGCCGCTCAAGCCTCCGATTTGCTATCCCAGGAACTGCATGCCTCGCAAGAGAAGGCGAAACGGCGGACTGAGGAAATCCGCATTCTGAGCGAAATCGGGCGCGTAATTGCAGGTTTGCGAGGCCTGGATGAGATCCTGAAACGAGTGGTCGAGGCGGCCGCCTTCCTGACAAACGCCGAGGAGGCCAGTATCTACCTGGCAGAGCCAGGATCCGAGGAGGTTGTCCTCCGAGCCAGCAAACAGGCCAATGACAGCCGCGCCAGCCTTCCAACCCTTCGGGTTACCGACACGCTGGCCGGCGCCGTCTTCCGCTCCGGCAAGCCAATCCTGCGCCAACCGGAAAGTGAGAGCGGACCGGTCAAAGTTCAGACCGGCTTTCTCGTCCAATCTTTGATCAAGGTCCCGCTACGCGTCGGGGATGAAGTTGTTGGCGTGCTCGGTGTTTACAATCGCCTGACCCCGCGCAAATTCACTGACCATCACCTCACGCTGCTTATGGCGCTGGCCGATTGGACGGGCGTAGCCCTTGAGCAAGCCGAGACCCCTGCTGCGCAGCGTGCGCCTCGTCCAGTCGACCCGGGCGTGATTACGGCCGCCCCGCCTCAGTTGGGGCATGGCCTAGATGAGATCCAATTGGCACTTGAGAACCTGCTGGATGGAGGCGGAGAACCTCTTCATCCAATCCATCGCGAGCTCCTCACCGCGATCCAGGCCCGCTTAAGAGAGCTGGGGAACCTGCCGATGGCCATGCTCGATCCCGGAGAAGCCAAGGATCTCGTGGACCTTCCAGGTATCATCATGCAGATCCTAGACCAGTACCAGCCAATAGCCGTCGAGAAGGGCTTGGAGCTTGTCGCTGAACCGGCCTTTCCGATCCCTCTCTTCACAGGCGACCACGATCGAATCCGTCAAGTCATTGAAGCTCTTGTCGAGAAGGCATTTCTTCGAACCCGCCGGGGCCGAATTGTCTTGGAGGTTCACCGGTTCGAGGCTCTACGTGGCGTGAGCTCTGAAATGCCGCTTCCCCCCGGTCAGCCCTTGGAAGATGGGATGTGGCTCGGCGTTCGAGTCGCGGATACCAGTTCCGGGTTATCTCCGGATACCATTCGCGCCCTCTCCACGGACAGGGCCGAACCAGACATGGGTAAGGCTGGCCCAGGACTCTCAATGGGAGAGATCAGGATGATTACGGAAAGTCTGGGCGGCGTGCTTTGGTTCGACCAGACCCCGGCCAGCACTTCGATCACTTTGGCCCTGCCGATGAAGTAGTTTGGAGCTGCCGCATGGAACACAGACCCATCGCAGTCGAGATTTACACTGCGACTCACCGGATCCTCGGAAGGGTCCAACCCGGGACCTCGGGACTCTTTAGCTTTCTCAACCTCCCAACCAGTTCATCTTTGGAGATCGAAGGAGCCACGCTGACCCGCCTTCATCAGCCGGGCCGCATGGTGGCACGCTATCAGCGTTTGTGGTTGAGAAAGCATGAGATCTTCGCGATCCTTCTAAGCAGTCCCGGTGAACTCGGTCCAGCAACAGTTGTACGGGCAGGCTACTCATCTACCCGAAAGCATTGGATACACATTATTGCAGGCGGCTATGAGATGCGGGGCTCAGTTCAAACGCCGGGCGACTTCAGTTTCGATGCCTTCATGGCTCCCACCGAACAGGTCTTTACGGCGCTCTTCAAGGGCGAATTGAGAGCCATTCTCTTCCCCAGTATCCAGGCCGATTCCCCCGCTATGCTCTTCAACCGCGATAAGGTGGACGCCATCGCGCTCCTGCCGCGTGAGGAGGTGCGCGAACTCGAAGAAGACGAAGCTCCTTAGGTCGAACTTACTCGATTTGATCCTGATGGCTCGCCTGAAATGGATCGAAGTCTTTTGCCCACTGCACCCTTTGGAACGCGGCCTCAGCCAACTGATCGACAAGTCAAACCGAAGTCAAGGCAGAACTAGGGGATTTCCATTCCCAGAATCTTGACCAACTTGCTGGTATCGATATTTCCGCCGGAAACGACACACACCACTTTTCCGGTCCCGGCCTTTCCAGCCACCGCGGCGGCCACCGGCGCCGCGCCCGCGCCTTCGGCGACGACCCGGCTTCTCTCCACCAGCGTCCGAATGGCTTGCGCCACCGCTTCAAGTCCAACTACCAGCGAACCGTCGAGGAGCCGGCTGGCCAGCGGCCAAATCTCCGGCAATACGCTGCTAGCGCCGATCCCATCAACGAAGCTTGCAGTGTAGTCGACCTCCTGAGGTGAGCCGGCTGCGAGCGAGGCCGCCAGCGGAGAAGCTGTATCGACCTCGCAGGCGTAAACTAGGGCGTCTGGCTTCAGGGCGCGCATCACCGTGGCGATACCGCAGCTCAGCCCACCCCCGCCGTACGGAATCACGACTGAATCGACATCCGGCAGATCCTCAAGGATCTCAAGGCCGATCGTCCCATTCCCCGCTATCACGGCAGGATCACTAACCGGATGGATGAAGAATCCCTCCTCACCAGGATAACTACGGTCAAGAATGATCTGCCACCACTCGTCAAAGGGGACCTTGCGGATCCCGGCGCCCAAACGGGCGATGGAGTCCAGCTTCGTCTGGGGGGCATGATCGGGCACAATAGCAGTACAATCCAGCCCCAAGGAGCGGGCCATCCACGCTACGCCTTGGGCCATATTGCCGGCACTTGCGGTGTAGACGCCACGCTTCAGAGCACCCTGTGGGGCGATCCGGATGGCATTCCCGGCGCCACGCACCTTGAAAGAGCCGATCGGCTGCAAGTTCTCCAGCTTGAGATAGATCTCGGCCGGCACCTCGTCCAGAGGCAGGCGCACCAACGGCGTCCGGACTGCGGCGCCCGCAATGCGCGCATGGGCTGGCTTGATTTCGTCCAGCTCGATCGGCTGAAGGCTTTTCACCATACTTCACCCCCACCAGTTTCACGGCCGATCATGTTCATCAGCTCTTGTCCCTCTCGAAGATGGCGGTTATCTCCTTTCGCTCTACTGGGTTCAGCTTGAGCTCCAGGGCTTCGCGCACCGCCTGGAAATGGTTCACTTTGCGCGGTCCGACAACAGGCGCGGTAACGAGCGGGTGGCTGATCACCCAGGCCAGGGATAATCCGGCCATGCTTACAGCGCGCTCCTCCGCCGCAGCTCGCAGCCTCTCCAACCGCCTGAAGGTCTCTTCGCTCCAGGCATCCAGGTACGGCTCGGGACGCAGGCTCATGCGCGAGCCCGGCGGATACTCGTTCCCATACTCATACTTCCCGGTGAGAATCCCACCCGACAGTGGGCTGAAGGGTGTATAGCCCAAGCCCTGGTCGGCGACCAGCGGCAGCATTTCTTTCTCATCCCATCGGTCCAAGAGGCTGAAGCTGTTTTGAACCCAGTCAAAGCGCTGCCAGCGGTATTTGTCGCTGATCCAAAGGGACTTCGTCATCAGCCAGGCCGGCATATTTGAGGCGCCGATGTAGCGGACTTTGCCGGCCCTAACCAGGTCGTCCAGGGCCCGAAGCGATTCTTCGAGCGGCGTGGCAGGATCCTGCTCGTGGATCAAGTACAGGTCAAGGTGATCGACGCCCAGCCGAGAGAGACTGGCTTCAACCTGGCGAAGAATGTGGAGGCGGGAAAGACCCCGATCATTAGGCCCTTCGCCTACGGGGTTGGAGACCTTCGAGCTCAAAAGCAGCTGATTCCTGACCGCGGAACCTTTGGCCTTGAGCCACCTACCGATATACGATTCGCTCCGCCCCCCGCCATAGGAATTGGCGGTGTCAAAGAAGTTGATCCCCAAGTCCCACGCCGCGTCCATTAGAGCGAACGCCTCTCTTTGGCTCTCACCCTGCCCGAAGAAAGCTGGCGCGCTCCCCACGCCTCCAAAGTTGCCGCAGCCGAGCCCTACAGCCGAGACCTTAAGCCCGGTTCGCCCCAGACGCTTATAGTCCATTTCCATACATCCCTGTGTGGTTGTGGCCGCGCCGCCCATGGCGGTCAGCGGATTAGATCCTCCCTTGCTGATTCGGGTGAAAAAAGTGTATCATCACACCTAGGCAGCATGTACAGCGGACCTGTTCGGGGTACTCGAATCTGCTCGATTGTTCAGGTTCTGCCTCAAGTTTCAACGAACGGACAAACTGCGCCTCTCGACGGCTTGTGCCCGGCAGGCTCTCCCGCCAACAAAAAAAGGACAAGATCGTCGACACTATCTCACCCTGCGCTGAGCTCTTGGAGCCATCCAGGCCTGTGCCAGCGGGCGCTTGGGTGTTAGCATTAGCCATTCAGGTCTTGCGTCCGCACGCGGGATCGGCGGCCGATCTGGCGATGGGAAAGGAGGAAGGACAGCTTCAGGCGACGCCGGTCGGCAGCCAACCTATGCGGACTCCAGAACAACTTGTTTAAGGAGGAGGACGAACTATGGACAAGCGCTACGCTGCAATTGCATTTCTGGCAATCTCGGCTCTAGTTCTGGGCGCATGCATCTCCCCAGCCCCCGCGGTGCCAACTGAACTACCACCACCGCCTCCCACAGAGGTACGGCTGCCAACGCCGACGGTAGAACAGCTTCCTGCCCCCTTACCTATCAAGATCGCTCACTTCGGCCCATTGACGGGCGGTGCAGCCTTTCTGGGCCAGGAGCAATTGAACTTCACAAAGGTGGCCGTCGAGATCTTCAATGCAGAGACAGGGCTAAACGTGGAAGTAGTCGAGGGCGACACGATGATAAACCCCGACGAGGGCAAGATCGTCGCCGAGCGCTTCATCGCCGACCCCGATATCTACGCGGTCGTCGGGCCGGCTGGAAGCCAAGTCTGCGAAGCGACGCAGCCAGTTCTCGAGGAAGCCGGGTTGGTTCATATTACGCCATCCTGCACCAGGACATCGCTGACCGATCCTGGCACGTCAACCTTCTTCCGCCCAATCCCGACAGACGCCGACCAGGGCCCAACCGACGCCCGAGCCAAAGCCGAAGACGCAACTGTCGGCGAACG